>JBKGHK010000306.1:0-11371 GCA_046520375.1 Pyxidicoccus sp. 3LFB2 | reverse complement strand
CCACGCAGCGAGAATGAGGCGATGCCTCCGCGCCACGCGGCCGGGCTCGAAGTTGAAGGGCAGCGCGTCGGCGTCGCCGTTCACGGGGGCCTGGGCGGGGGCCTCGGCCTTCCCGGCGCTGTCCGGCCGGGCCGGAGGGGCGGGAGGCGTGGGCCGCGGAGGCACAATCCAGGGGACGTTCATGGGGTTTCCCGGGCCGCCGCGAGGAGCTGGGAGACGTGCCGGGCCAGCGCCGGCAGCGGTTGGGGCTTGGGCAGCACCAGGTCCACCCCCAGCTCGCGGGCCTTCTCGGTGAGGTCCTGCGTGGCGAAGGCGGTGAGGAGCACCACCCGCGTGTCCGGGGAGAAGCGGTGCACGAAGTCCGCCAGCATCAGCCCTTCCTCCGACTGCGTGCCGCTCAGGCGCAAGTCACTGATGATGAGGTCGTACCGGCCCGTCGTCATCAAGTCCAAGGCCTCGTCCAGCGCCTGGGCCGAGTCCACCCGGTAGCCCGCGCTGGTAAAGAACTGCCCCAGCACCCAGCACAGGGACGACTCGTCATCGACTATCAGGAGGTTCTGGGACACGGGGCGAAGCCGTGAGCAAGGCCGGGGCCAGGGGCAGGCCACACCCGTCTCCAAGGAATTTTCGACACTTACGCGACTCGCCGGGCCCGCCCGGCTGGCGCTGTCCAGATTACAGATCTGACTTCTGGAATCCAGATTTGTTGATGCCCAAACGTTTCAGCCGCTCATAGAGGGAGGAGCGGGGGATGCCGAGCCGGGCGGCGGCGCGCTCCACGTGGCCATTCTCGCGGCGCAGCACGCGCTCGATGTGGCGGCGCTCCAGCTCCTCCAGGGTGAGGTCCTCCTCCGCGCCGGCCCCATCGGGCGTGACTTCGAAGCGGAGGTCATTCCGGGACAGCGGGCCGCCGCCGGACAGCAGCACGGCGCGCTCCAGCACGTTGCGCAGCTCGCGGATGTTGCCGGGCCACGGGTAGCGCGTCAGGGCGGCCTCGGCGTCCGGCTCCAGGGCCACGCCGGCGCGGCCGCGCGAGGCGCCCAGCTCCTCCAGGAAGTGCCGGGCAATGACGGGGATGTCCTCCGGGCGCTCGCGCAGCGCCGGCACGTGGAGGATGAGGGTGCTGATGCGGAAGTAGAGGTCGCTGCGGAAGCGCTTCTCGCGCGCGGCGAGCCCCAGGTCCTGGTGCGTGGCGGCGATGAGGCGCACGTCCACGCGCCTGTCGCGCACGTCGCCCAGCCGCCGGAAGCGCTTCTCCTCCAGCACCTTCAGCAGCTTGGGCTGGACGGCCACGTCCATGTCGCCAATCTCGTCCATGAAGAGGGTGCCCTGGTCCGCGACTTCGAGCAGGCCCTGCTTCGCGGCGACGGCGCCGGTGAAGGCGCCCTTCTCGTGGCCGAACAGCTCCGAGTCCAGCAGCTCCTTCGACAGCGCCGCGCAGTTGAGGTCCACGAAGGGCGCGTCCGCGCGCGGGCCCCCCTCGTGCAACCAACGGGCGAGCACGCTCTTGCCGCTGCCCGTCTCACCGGTGACGAGCACCGGGGCGTCGCTCTGCAGCACGCGCTCGGCCTGGCCCTGGAGCACGCGGATGGGGACGCTGGTGCCCAGGAAGGGGTTCACCGTGGCCTGCGCCGTGCGCGAGCGGTCCGCGCGCTGCCGCAGCCGCTCGCGGCGCTGGGCGCCCAGCCGCTCCAGCACCACCTTGAGGACGCTCAGCTCCACCGGCTTGGTGAGGAACTGCTCCGCGCCCTCCTTCACGGCCTGCACCGCCAGCTCAATCGAGCCATGGCCGGTGAGCACCACCAGCGGCACGGACGCGTCCAGCTCCTTGAGGCGCGGCAGCAGCTCCAGCGCGGTGCCGTCCGGCAGGCGGTAGTCCACCACGGCCACGTCGGGGCGGGTGGTGCGGAAGGCCTCCTGGGCCTCGGCGAGGCTGGCCGCCTCGTCCACGTCGAACCCATGGGCGGTGAGGTAGCCCCGCATGCCCAGCCGGATGCCGGGCTCGTCTTCCACGAGGAGGATTCGGGTGCGCGTCATGAGGCTCGGGAGTCTACGGAGGGAGTCAGGGGAGGCGAGGAAACGGCGGGCAGGAGGAGCGTCACCTCCGCGCCACCGGACACATGGTTGCGCAGGCGGATGAGGCCCTGGTGCTCTTCCAGGATGCGCTGGACGATGGACAGCCCCAGGCCGGTGCCGCCCCGGCGCTTGCTGAAGAAGGGCTCGAAGACGTGGGGCAGGTCCTCCTCGCGGAAGCCCGGGCCGCCGTCGCGCACGGTGCAGCGCACCCAGGCACGGCCCGCCTCCTCCACCCCCTCCGTCGCCACGTGCACGGTGGTGCCCGGGGGCGAGTGCTGCACCGCGTTCTCCAGCACGTTGCGGAAGACGTGGAACAGCCGCCGCGCGTCCATGCGCACCGGCGGCAGCGCCGAGGCCAGCTCCCGCACCACCGCCACGCCGGCCTTCTCTCCGGCCAGCGCGCAGGCGGACAGCGCGTCCTCCACCACCGGCTGTACGGCCCCCTCCACCCACTCGCCCCGGGTGGGACGGCCGTACTCGAACAGCTCCTGCGTCAGGTGGTTGAGGCGCTTCACCTCGCCGCGCAGCACCTCCAGGTAGGGCTGCAGCTCCGCGCGCGCGCCAAAGGTCGCCTCCACCGCGTCCACCACGGCGGAGATGGAGAAGAGGGGATTGCGCACCTCGTGGGCCACGCCGGCGACGATGGCGCCCATGACGGCCATCGTCTCGCCCCGGCGCACGCTGGCCTGCAGCTGCAACAGGCGCGTCACCTCGGTGGCCACCAGGATGATGCGCGAGTCCTCGCCGCCGGCCTCGTCCACCCACGCGGCGGACAGCTCCCAGGTGCGGCGGGAGCGCGGGTCCGTCACCTCGCGGGCGGCGCTGCCATGGGTGCAGCGCAGCAGCTCCACCAGGTGCAGGCCGCTGTCGCGCAGGGGCGTATGGGGCGCGGTGGACAGGGGCTGCCCGGACGGGTCCACCCCGTCGAACAGGGCGATGGCGGCGGCGTTGAGGCGCTGGATGGTGCCATCCGGGCCCAGGACGAGCAGGGGCGAGGTGACGGCGTCGAAGGTGCGGCGCCACTCCTGCGCGGAGCGGCGGAAGCTCTCGTGCAGGCGCTGGCGCAGGTCCTCCGAGAGGTGCCGGTCGGTGACGTCGGTGACGACGCAGCCCACGTGCACCTCGCGCTGCGAGTCCAGCGCGGACGCGGCGGCCCCGGCTGCGCACCCAGCGCACGCGGCCGTCGGCGCAGATGAGCCGGTGCTCCAGCTCCGCCTCCGCGCCGGGGGCGAGCCCCTCGATGCAGGCCCGGTAGCGGGCGCGGTCCTCGGGGTGGATCATCTCCGCCCAGAGCGGTGGCGGGCCGCCGTCGGGGCCGGGCTGGACGAAGGCGGAGGCCGGGTAGCCCGTGGTGCGCTCGATGACGGGGGTGCAGTAGAAGTCGCGCAGCACGCCGCCGCGAAGCTTGCCGCCCCAGAGGTAGTCGGGCAGTGAGCGGGTGAGTACGTCCAGGCGCCCCTCGTGCTCCTGGAGGCTCTGCTCGGCGCGCATGCGCTCGGTGAGCTCGGACAGGGCGGCGATGACGCCCAGCACCTCGCCGTGGGCGCCGCGCACGCGCGAGTAGCTGCCGAACCAGACGCGGGGCTCGCCGGGCGCGGCCGGGGTCTCCACCTGCAGGCACGTGTCCTGGACGGGGGTGTCCGTCTCCAGGGCGCGCTGGAGGCGTGGACGCGAGGAGCCGGCCCAGCTCGGGCATCACCGCGGTGACGTGGTGGCCCAGGTGGCGGCTGGCGGGCAGGCCATTCATCGCCGCCAGCGCGGCGTTGACGTGGACGTAGCGCAGCTCGCAGTCGAAGAAGGCGAAGCCCACGGGCGTGACGTCCATGACGGCCTCGCGCAGGGCGCTGGCATCCCCGGCACTGCGCAGGGCGGCGTCGCGCTCGCGCACGGAGCGCTGCTGGGCGCGGCCCCACGCCAGGGCCAGCAGGCCGGTGGTGAGGAGCACCATCGTCGCCGGGGTGAGGACGCGGGCCTCCGGGCTCTCCGCGCCCACGCGCCAGCTCACCCAGGCGATGAGCGCGGCGAGGGCCGTGGCCCCGAGGACGGCCAGCAGCAACTGACGGGGGGAGGGGGACTCGGGCATGGGGACGGGCGCGCGAGACTAGACTGGAATCCGTACCCGGACTCTTGCGGCCGGAGGGACGGAATGGATCCCCGGTGGGGCGGCGGGCGGGGAGACGGGCCCTCCGTGCCCTGACATTCCAGGCACTTGGAGGCGCCGGCAAAAAAAGTCGGGCCTGTCGATTCCCCGGTCCCTCGTTCGTCGTGGGGGAGGAGGCCAGGCGGCTCCACCCGGACACCTGAGAGGGACACCCGACGATGTGGTTCTTGACGATGTGGATTGCGATGGCGTGCAGGCCTGCTACGGCGCCGAAGGCTGCTCCGCGCCCGCCGCCGACGTCGCGACAGCATGGGCGAGCAGCTCCCGCACCTCCTCGTCCGAGGTCTGCGCGAAGTCGCGGTACCACAGCCCCACGGCGTAGAAGGGCTCCGGCGTCCGCGCGCAGATGACCTCGTCCGCCTCGGTGGCCAGCACCTCGCAGGACTCAGGAGCGCCCACCGGCACGCCCACGACGATGCGGGCGGGCTCCTGCTGGCGGAGCGCGGCCACCGCGGCGCGCATGGTGGTCCCCGTGGCGAGGCCGTCATCCACGAGGATGACCGTCTTCCCGCGCACGTCCGGGGGCGGGCGCCCATCCCGGTAGCGCAGCTCGCGCCGCTGCAGCTCCCGGCCCTCGCGCTCGGCGGTGGCGTCCAGCTGCTCCCGGGAGATGCTCAGCTCCTCCACCACCTCCCGGTTGATGACCCGCATCCCCCCGGAGGCGATGGCGCCCATGGCCAGCTCCTCGTGCCGGGGCGCTCCCAGCTTGCGCACGAGGAACACGTCCAACGGCACACCCAGCAGGCGCGCGACGACGTAGGCCACCGGCACGCCGCCCCTGGGCAGCGCCAGCACCAGGGTGTCGGGCCGGTGCGCGTACTGCCTCAGCAGGTCCGCGAGCTCACGGCCTCCCTCGTAACGGTCCAGGAACTCGGGCCCTCGCATGTTCCGCTCCTCCCGCCCCGTCTGGGGACGCACCCTCATGAGAGGAACGTGGGCACCTCGGGAGGGGAGGGGAACGGGGCCCCGGGCCCGGCACCCCCGGCCCGGGACGACATCATGCGGGGCACCCGGCGGACGCCCTGCCTCCCGCCATGACGGAGATGGTCCACTCACGGCCGCCGCTCACGGGAAGGGGCGGACCGCTCCCGCTAGGCGATGATTCCGGGCACGCCCGGCTGGGTGGGCATGGGCGGGTCATGGATGCCGGGCGGCGAGATGTCCGGATGCTGCGGCGGCTCGATTTCCGGAGGCGCGCGCGTGGGCGGCTCGATTTCCGGAACCTGGCGGGTGGGCGGCTCGCGCTCCGGTGCCGGGCCCGGCTCCGGGTTCTTCACGGGTTCTGCGGGCGTGGTCTGCGGTCCAGCCATGCGTCGTGTCTCCTCGCTCGGTCAGAGGTCCAGCAGCCCATTCAGCATGGGCACGCCCGGGCAGGCGGGCACTGGCTCCGTCGACGAATGAACGCGCCGCCGACGCCTGCCTGGATGCTCGGGAGCCGTGCTTGGCTTGAGTTTGTTCGCGACAGCTAGACCCGCGCCAGAGGGAGGACATCAGACTAGGCGAGCACGCCGCTAGACTCGCCTGCCATGTGCGCATGGCTGCTGTAGGTGGTCTTGGCTTGCGTCCTCTGAACTCCGGCCCTGGGCGTCGCGGTGGAGGCCCTCCACGTCCCAGGAGGAGTTCCAAGGTGGTCGACACCACCTGCCCCATTACCCCTCTGCCCGGGTAGCGTTAGGACGCGTGAGTGTCGCCCATCCCGCGCACTATCTTGAGGTCGCTAGACCTGTCCGTGGCTCCTGTTCATTTGCGAAGCATAGAATTGAAGGAGCGCGTAACGGACCGTTCGCGGCTCAAACTTGGACCTGTACGCTTGTGCGGTGTATAGCTCCTCTCCAGACTGATTTCATCTGCACGCCCATTGGAGGGCCCTTATGAGTGAGAACAACCGTCCCCTTCAACCACCGCGCGAAAGCAATGACATCAACAGGGGCGAGGGCGTCACCTCGACGCCCATTCGTCCTACTGCGGGCAACGATGGAGGAGGGGGCCGACCTGGTGGGGGGCACCCCGCTCCAAATTCGAAGAAGGGTGGCTCGTGAGTTCGGAAAGCCGCCCACCTCTTCAGCTCGTGTGTCTAGTCATGCCAAGGGAGGGCGCCATTCCGCTGAGTGCCGGAGTGGCTTCCGTCCCAGGCCCCCTACAAATGGCTGAGACTGGAGGTCCAAATCCAAGCCGTGCCGGGGGCGGGGTCCCTCACATTCGGCCGTCGGCGTCGCCCATGCACGGCGCCCCGACTCCTGCTGCGTCAACAGCCACAACCTCCCCAAGCAAGGAGTGACTCTTAATGTCCAAGGACAATAAACTCCCGCACCTGCAGTGGCGAGATGACAGCGCAGGCATCACATCGGTTTCTTCTAGTAGGGGGCAGTCTGCCCATGCACTGGGGCGAACAGGTGGTGGACATCCCGTTCCCCCCCGCAGCGTATCTAACCAACCGTCGCCAGTGCTCGGTCAGATACCGGAGGCTAATAGCTCCAACCGGCCGTCGCAGGAACCTGTCGCGCCGAAGGTGACGGAATCATGAGTAGTACCCTCGGCGAGGCCTCTATGCTCGATGTATTAATCGAGCGCCACGCGTTCATCAGGGCCAGTGGGGATGTCGACGATGTGCTGTCGGTGGAGTTACGAAACACCGGAGCCCTCGAACACAGGCTCGATTGTGGATTGAAGTTCGTCTACACCGATTCCACGACAGAGTTCATTTGCGCTCGGGACCACGGAGGCACTTGGGTGCCTCGCTACACGGAACGATTGCTTGAGACTGGCGAACTCATAGTGGATCTTGAAGGCGGCGTGCCTCCGAGCGGACGACGCATCTTAGGCGTAAAGGTGAGGCGACACGCACTCGCCACGAAGAATGAGCGAGACTTGTTTTTCGGAGATCGGTTCCATGCGATGGAACTCCCCGACCTGAAGCCGAGACGAGTCATATATCGCGCCACAGCCGTATTCCCGGCAACGCCATTCCGGCGGACTGTGAATGCCCCAGATGCATTAGGGGCGACAGGTCGGACTGCAACGTGGGACTGGGGCGAAGCTCGCGGTATGGGAAAGTATCTTCCTATGTGGGGGCACACCAAACGCGTTGACCTGCCACCCGCCCCTCGTTCTTTGGACAATGCGCTCGCGGAGGTATACGAACTTCTAGCCGACTGCCTGCTCGGGGATGTGCGAGATTTAAGGCGACTGCGCGCCTGTCTTGCCGACTGCGCGCAGTTCACGCCAGAAGTGCAAGACAAGGTGCCAGATGATGCGACTTTCCTTTCTCAAGACCAGGCTTCTCAAGAGCTTTACCTGAGATGGTTGCTTGAGAGGCTCCACGAGGCTCTCGAAGACCTTGTCTCTGGTAAGCGTATCTTCGCTACCGGGGTGGCTCCCATGGTTATTGAGCGCGCTGAACGATGGGGGGCTATTATCGCGCAGAAGCACGTCAATGCTCCCATGCCCCCAAACGCGTACGACACCCTAGAGGCCCTGCTTCAGTACCAGAGCGCTCAGCGTGAGTCCCCAAACGTTTGGGACGGCTCACTTGATGAGAAAGCGTTTCAAAAGCACTTCCGGCAGTTTCTTGGATCCAGAGCAGTTGCCAATGTGCCGGAGGTGAGTATCGCTGGGGGACGGGTAGATTTCCTGCTCGGATCAACTCCAGTCGAACTAAAGGTGCGCGATCTCAAGGGTAATCCTGAAAAAGAATTGGCTAATCACCGCCAGCAGGCTGCAGAGTACGCAGCAGCCATGGGGTATGGGCTCGGTTTCCTCTTGGTTCTCGACGAGCATCGATATGGTCCCAAAAGCCCACATCTTCCTCCTCCTGATGACTTGGTAAGCGTGGATCCCGTTCCGTCGGCGCCAGGAACGAACGGTCAGGCACGCACCCTGGTGGTCAGCATCATTGTGCCAGCGTACCCGCCTGAACCCTCGAAGATGGCGGCAACACCAGAGGAGAAAGCGCTGCACAAGAAGAGGGCGGTTGGAGCAGCGTAAAGTTCGATGGCCGAGCTTTTGGAGGAGCAAGCTTAGGGATTTGCCGTGCCTCATCCCGGAGCTGAGTTGGCCAGCGAAAAGCCGCGCTACCAGTGGCACTTTGCTAGGTTTGCACTAGCTGCAGCCTTACCGCGCGCGCTGGAACCAGGAGTGCATGCTTCTGGGGAGTTGTCGTACCTGGGCACCCTGCGGGCTTCTACTTGCATCACGCCTACGGCGTTGGCTTGGATGCTCTCTGGTTCTACGATGTCTCCGCCTTCGTCTCGTGCGTTCTTCTGATCGTGGTTGACGTAGTGCACCGCGAAGGCGCGCGCGCAGCACCTCGGACACGCGTAACGTCTTTTCCGACCAGTCCGGCGCACCTGGGTAATGGGCATCATCTACATTTGGACGAGGCAGGGCTAGGGCAACGTGGCAGTCGTGCTCAACCTCTTCTCGCGCCGTCTGATCGGCTGGGCCATGGCGGAGTTCATCGACCGCCATTGAGTGCGGGGCGTGCTCGAAATGATCCTCAAGTGCCGCCAGACTCCCGAGGGCTGTTGCACCACTCGGACCGGGTATCCAATACACTCGAGAGGACTACAGTTCACTTCGCAGGGTGGAGGCTTCCGTCTCGAAGCCTCGGGGCAGCCGCACGGTGAACTCGGTGCCATCGTCCGGGGACGAGCGGACGGTGATGCTCCCGCCGTGGGCCCGCACGAGCTGCTGGGCGATGTAGAGCCCGAGCCCCAGGCCCCGCCGGCTGCTGGTGCCTCGCGCCTGCTTGAAGGGGTCGAAGATGTGGGGCAGCAGCTCCGCCGGCACGGGCGTGCCCCGGTTGTGGACGCTCAGCACCACGTCCGGACCGTCCGCCCGTAGCTCGACGCGCACGGGCGCCTGTGCGTCGCCATGCTCGAGCGCGTTGCCCACCAGGTTGGACACCACCTGGGCCAGCCGGTCCGGGTCCCAATCCCCGGCATGGGCCCCCCTCGCGCAGGAGAGGACGACCCGTCCGGGGTACGTCAGCTCGAACTCCGCCACGGTGTCGCCCACCAGTGCGCACAGGTCCGTGGAGCGCCGCTCCAGGGGGATGCCGCGGCCCACGGAGGCGCGGGTGAAGTCCAGCAGGTCGTTGATCATCCGCGCCATCCGGTCCCCGCTGGTGGAGATGCGCCGCACCCCCACCAGCACCGGCTCCGGCACGCCTTCGCGCCGCAGCAGCGTCTGCGCGATGAGGGAGATGTTGCTCAGCGGGTTGCGCAGGTCATGGCCGACGATGCCCAGCAGCCGGTCCTGGAACTGCTCCGCGCGCTTCTCCTCGGTGATGTCCCGGAAGAAGACGGCGATGCCGCCCTCGCGCGTGGGGTAGGCGCTCACGCTCGTCCAGATGTCCAGCGGGGCGTAGTACGCGTCGAAGCGGACGGGCACCTGCTCCCGCACCACGCGGTGGTACTCCACCCAGTAGGGCGACGCGGGCGTCGCGGCCTGTGGGAACACCTCCCAGAAGACGCGCCCCAGGGTCTCCTCGCGCCGCGTCCGCGACAGGCGCTCCTGGTTCTTGTTCACCCGCACGAAGCGGAAGTCCCGGTCGAGCACGAACATCGCATCCCCGTGCTCCAGCACCTCCACCGCGCGCTCGTGCTCCCGCAGCAGCCGCTCGCGCTCCTCACCCTCGTGCTTGCGCCGGGTGATGTCGTGGAAGAAGACGGACAGCCCTCCGTCCTCCGTGGGGTGCGCGCGCACCTCGAACCAGCGGTTCCAGGGGGTGTAGAGCGTCTCGAACGAGTCGGGGACCCCGGCTTCGATGACCCGCCGGTATTGCTGCTCCAGGTCCGTGCCGCGCGCCTCCGGGAACACCTCGTGGAACGGGCAGCCCACGCTCTTCTCGCGGCGGATTCCGAGCACCTGCTCCGCCCGGGGATTCACGTCCGTGACGCGCCACTCCCGGTCGATGGCGTAGTAGCCGTCGGACATGTTCTCCAGGAGCCGCGCCCGGTGGAGCTGGGCGCGCGCCGCTTCGCCCCGGCCCCGCACCCGCTCGGTGACGTCCACCAGCGTGCCCAGGAAGCGCAGCGGCTGGCCCTCCGCGTCGAAGAAGGCCCGCCCGTTGGCGGCGACCCAGCGCACGCCATGGGGGGTGGTGATGCGGTACTCCAGGGAGTAGTAGCCGTCGTTCTCCTTCTGCAGCGCCTGCCGGATGGCCGCCTGCGTCTTCACCCGGTCCTCGGAGTGCACGCGCAGCAGGAAGTCCTCCATCCCCAGGGCCATGTCGGGCGGAAGGCCAAAGAGGGCCATCGCCCGCGCGTCCCACGTCAGCGCCCCCGTGCGCGGGTCGTAATCCCAGGTGCCCAGGCCGGTGGCCTCCACGGCCAGCCGCAGTCGCTCCCGGTCCTGTTCGATGGCGTCCCCGTCCCGGACCATTCGCTCCCCAGACCCGCTCACGTGGTGCATTGGCGGGCCTCCCTTGGAGGTGGACCTCGGCGGGTGGTTTCGGAAGGGGACCCGCGCCTGCCTGCCCTCCTGTCGGCGCAGGTCTTGCGCGTCCACGCCGTGCCCCGTCATGGCGCGCATTTCCTGCGTCCGGGCGCCGCCGCCCCGGCTGCTGACCGCGGGTGGCGCGGGCCTTGCTCAATGCAGCGGTGCCAGGCCCGCAAGGGGGCCGGCCGATGGGAGGCCCTCATGGCCATGCGTGACGCGATTCCGGTGTGCCTCTGCCTGCTGCTGGCCGTGAATGTGGGGGAGGCAAGCGGGCTGGAGCCCGGCTCGCTCCTCCTGGCGCCTCCGCGCAAGGAGTCCGTGAAGACGCCCGCCCCGCGTCCGCGTGAGGCGCTGTCCCTGGCGGCCTTCCTGGAGTCGCCGGGCCGTGACGCGGCGCGCGTGCGGCTCTGGCTGCGCCACAACCGCGAGGCGCGTGAAGTCGAGGAGGGCGTGCGCGAATTCCTGGAGCGGCTCATCCAGCTCGGCGCCGAGGCGCCTCCGGAACTGGTCTTCTCGCACGAGCGGGTGATGCTGGACGCCGAGGCGTTGGCGGCCGACGGCGAGCTCGTCGCCCTGGCGGACGCGCGCACGGCGCTGCTGGCGGGGACGGGCCGGATGGACCCGGACTTCCAGGTCCTCGAGGGCGAGCGCCCCGCACCGTGGACGCGGGAGGGGAGCCTGGACCGGCAGGCG
>JBKGHK010000305.1:0-11380 GCA_046520375.1 Pyxidicoccus sp. 3LFB2 | reverse complement strand
AGCCCGGGTCCGTGGTGAGGCCGAAGAGGGTGCTGGAGAGGCCCAGCGTGGGCAGATAGCCCGCGGACGCCTGACGCCGGCTGTCGCGCGCCGAGTCCACCTGGGCCCGAGCCGAGACGAGGTCCGGTCGCGCCTCCACATTCTCCAGCGGGGCGCAGTCCCGACGCGTCTGCTCCACCAGCCCCTGGAGGTTGAAGCTCGGGTCGACGCCCACCGCCTGGCCGAAGCCCAGTGAGAAACCCAGCGACTCGCGCGCCTGGCGCAGTTGCTCGTCCCCGGCGATGAGCGCGCCACGCGCCACCGCCACGTCCTGGCTGACGCGCACCACGTCCAGTTGGTTGCCCGCGCCCAATTCGAAGGTGCGGCGGGTGAGGGCCTCGCGCTCCAGGGCCCGCTGCAGGCCCACGCGGTTGATTTCGGCGGCGCGCTCGGCGGCCACGGTGGCCACCAGCACCTGCGCCACGCCCAGCGTGAGGCGGCGGCGTGCATCCTGGAGGTTGGCCACCGCGCTCGTCTCCGAGGCCCGGGCCGAGGACAGACCGCGCCAGGCACTCAGGTCCACCACCGACTGCGTCAGCGTCGCGCTGACGGTGCCCAGCGGCGCTGTGGGTGTCCGCCCGCTCGTTCCTCCGCCTGCACCCGTGCCCGGGTTCGTCACTGAGGGGGTATCCGGGTTGAGCACGTCGATGGCGACGCCCGCCTGGGCGCGCGCGTTGGGCAGCAGCGCCGACAGGGCCTGACGCCACCGGCCGGCCGCGCGCTCCACGCCGGCCTCCGCGCTACGCAGGTCCGTGGAGCGCTCGCGCACCAGGGCCAGCGCCTCGTCCCAGGTCTTCACCAGACGAGGAGCAGGCGGAACGGGAGTGAGCATCGCGTCCTCCACTCTGGGCTCGGCGGGCACGGGCAGGTCGGAGGACGGAGGCTCGGACCGAAACGTCTTCGCCAGACTGGGAGAAGGCGGGACAGTCGTGAGCATCGCGTCCTCCATCCCGGGCCCGGTGAAGACGGGCAGGCCCGAGCCCTGCGGCTCGGACTGGATGGACGTGGCGGCGAGCGTGAGGAGGAGGACGGAAGCAGTGGCCATACGCCAGACGTGGAGGAGGGAAAGGCGCCACGTCGCGAGGCCGCGCGTGCACCTTCCCGGGTGTGGTGCTCAGGTGCCGCGCTTCCCGAGGACGCCGAGAGCGCCCTCGGGTGCAGAAGGGGCGCTGCTCAGCTCCGCGGGGCCGCCGGCTTGAAGACGGAGGCGTCGACGGGCGCGTCGTAGCGAGCGCTCTGGATGACCTTCTCGCCGCGCTTGCCGTCGGCCTCCCACTGCACGCGGTGGTTCACCATGATGCCGTCCACGGAGCGGTAGTCGGAGTAGGTGACGGTCTTGTTGAACGCCTTGCCCTCATGGATGCCGGAGTACTGCCGGCGCACCTCCAGGAAGGACTGCTGGTCGATGAAGCGGACCTCGGTGTTGGCGCCACGGGTGAGGACCAGCTTGAACGCGGGAGCGCCGTTCACCTCTTCCACACCGTCCAGCTTCACCGCGACACCCTGGGCCTTCGGGTCCAGCAGGGCGTCATCGAAGGCGGCGCCTTCGGCCATCATCGTGTTCTTTTCCTTGTCCAGGCGCTGCGGCGCGGCCGAGCCCTCCGCCAGCCAGCCCTGCTTGCCGTCGAACACCTTGGTGACCTTGGAGCCGTTCTTGTCCATGTCGTAGCGCACGAGGTTGGGGCGCGCGCGCACCATGTTGATGGTGGTGACGGTGTTGCCCTCCGTGGCGACGGCGGTGGTCTGGACGGACTTCACGGCCTTGAGCCGCTCCTTGCCGCCCAGGGCCGCGAGGTGTTTGTCGACGACGGCCTGGAGCGACAGCTTGTCCTGCTTGCACTCCGCGCCCTCGCCAGCGGTGGCGATGGCGGGGGCAAACGTCAGACCGAGGGCGAGGAACGAGGAAACGAGAGACTTGCGCAGCATGGGTGCCTCCGTGGTGACTGGGTGACGGGAGACACAGTGCACTCGCGCGCACCGCACGGACGGAGTGTTCAGCCGGTGGGGACGGGCGTGCGGCGAACGGGCTCAAGGATGCGGCGAGCGGGCTCGTGCGCTTCATGGCCCTTCGCGCCTCCGCGAGACGGCGGACGCGCACGCATGCAGCGAACGCGGCAGTCCGTGCAGCGAACGGGACGCGTGCAGCCAGTGTGTCCACGCGCGCGGCGAACGGGGCCGTCATGCCCCTGCGCGGCGGTGCCAGCACGCTCCCGTCTGGAACCCCGGTGTTGCGCCGTCAAGCGGAGGGAGCCGCAAGCGGCGGCCCCCTCCGCCACGGGACTACGGGCTCACACCCACCGCGTCCGCCACGGCATCGAAGTACCAGCGCATGCCCGGGTCCGCCGACGTGCCGTACCCGGCGAGGTCGTAGCGGTTGGGCAGCTCCTGGCACCACGAGTTGCTGTGGAAGAACACGGACAGGCCCGGGCGCGCGGCGGCACGCTGGATTTCAGCGAGGTACTCCGCCTTCATCGAGTCCTCGAAGACGCCCCGCACGGTGGTGCGGCTCCACGCGCCGAAGACCTCCACGTTGACGATGGGCTTGCCCGTCACGCCACCCGCGACGAAGGTGTCATGCAGCGCCCCCGAGTCCTCGGGGCCATTGGTGTCGAACAGGAGCGCGTTCACCTCGGGCGAGCGGCCAATGGTGAGGTTTCGGGTGTGGTCATACCCGCCGCCGCCCGTGAGCCGGGCCGGGTCCTCCTGATGCACCACCGCGCAGAGCTGGATGATGGTCTGCGGGTCGTTGAAATCGATGACGGTGGTGTCGTCCCAGCCGGTGGAGTTCTGCTCGTTGGCGATGTTGATGATGACGTGACGGTAGGGCCGCAGCAGACGCGTGACGGTGCGGACGGCGTTGCGCACGGCCTCGGCGCTCTGCAGGCCGAAGGGGGCGCGTTGGTAGAAGATGCCCACCACCACGACCATGTCCCGCTCGGCGGCGGCGCGGAGGATGCGCTCCATGCGCGCCTGGTGCGCCGGGTCCACCGACAGTCCATCCGAGCTGAACGGGTCGGACGCGCCGCCGCTGGTGCCCTGGTAGAACACCGTCACCGTGTTCACCCCGTGCGCGCGGTACTCGTCGAGCTGCGCGAGCAGGTGGTCCGTGTTGGCCTGCGACTGCGAGGCGCTGCCCACGCGGATGCCCCACATGTCGAAGGGCGCCCCGTCGAGCCGGAACTGGTTGCCGCTGGTGGTGAGCACCGGCGTGACGATGGAGCCCCCGTCCGGCGACGTGCCACCGTCACCGGGCGTCCCCGCATCCAGCCCCGTGCCGCCATCCGAGCCGGAGACATTCGCCGTGGTGAAGGTCGCCAGCGCCTCGAAGGTGCCGCCGCTGGTGAACGTATAGAGCGCCCGAATCGTGTGGACCCCGTTCGTCAGGGGCCGCGTGTCGAAGGGGCGGGCCGTGGTCTCCGTGCCGCCCGCGAAGTCGTAGGGCGCGGTGGCCTCGGAGCGCTGGAATGCGCCGTCGAGGAAGAAGTCCACCTTGGACACATTCGCCCGCTGCGCGGCGAAGATGTAGACGTCGCCCTGCACGGTGCGGCCCGGAAGGGCCACGGCGCCCGAGCGGGAGGCGAAGGCGCTCACCCACAGGTCCGCGTTGCTGCCCGCGTCGACGGGGCTTCCCCCATCCGGTCCGGACGTGCCGCCATCCTGCGTCACCGGGTCCTTCAGCCGGACGGAATTCTGCGGGACGGGCCGGGTGGACTGCGTGGTGCTGAGCCACACCTCGTCGATGCGCAGCGGCCCCTGCCGCGACTGGATGCGGACGGTCTGCGTACCCGAGGCGGCGAAGCGGATGGCGAGCGGCGCCACGTCCTCGTTGTCATTGGTGGCGTCACCTCCGAGCCAGTTGTAGCCCGTCAGCGCCGCATAGCCGTTGTACGAGGCCGCGGAGGTGGTGCCGATGCGCGCCGTGGGCGTCCCGGTGGGCGTGTTGCTCTGGTTGAACTGCACCCAGAATGCGTCGGAGCTGAAGTTGCCCGGCGCGTCCCCGCGACCGCGAACCCAGACGTAGTACGTCCGCCCGGCCTCGGCCTGGAACGTGGCCTCCGCGTAGCTGGAGGGCGTCGCGCTCACGGCGCCGAGCACGCCTCCCGCGTTGGACAGGGCACGGCCCGCCACAGCAGCCGTGTCACTCACGAGCGACCAGTGCGTGCCCACGGTGCGGAAGTCGCTGGCGTAGAGGACGACCTCGTCCGTGCTCGCGAGCCCGGCGGCGTGCCGTGCGGTGTCGTCGGTGGCCGACGAGGGGCCGCCACATGCGGCCAGGGTGGCCAGCAGGGCGAGGGGAAGGAACTTCAGGAAGGGGTGTGGGACCGGTCTCAGGGCAGGCTCCGGGAAAGGGGGGCGTGTTCCTTATCCCAGGGCGTTGCATGGACGGGAGGCCCGGGCCCCTGCACGGGCCGGTGGCGTCACCCGCTGTGCGCGGACTCAGCGCAGGTGCTGGAACTTTTCGCGGTGGCTGCGTGCGACGCGCAGCTCGGCGCCGCCGGTGAGGACCACGACGAGGTCCCTGCGGCCCTCGCTGCGCAGCTCGCGGATGCGGCGCGAGTTGACGATGGCCGAGCGGTGGATGCGCATGAAGCGCTCCGGGTCCAAGCGCGCCTCCAGGCTCTGCATCGTCTCGCGGTGGAGGTACGCCTTCCCGCCCGCGTGAATCTGCACGTAGTAGTCGGCGGCCTCGATGTATTCGATTTCGTCCACGTCGAGGAACACCACGCGGCCCGTGTCGCGGATGGCGAGCCGGCGCACCCAGGGCTCGGACGCGGTGGGCGCGGGGGACGGTGCCGCTGTGGGGACGCTGTCGCGCTCGCCGTAGGTGGAGAGCACGGACATCAGCCGCTGGCTGAGGTCGGTCATCCGCGTGAGGCGAATCTGGGCCTTGGCGCGGCCGATGGCGTCGTGGAAGCGGTCGTCGCGGAAGGGCTTGAGCAGGTAGTCGAGCGCGTGGATGTCGAAGGCGCGCAGCGCGTAGCGGTCATACGCGGTGACGAAGATGACGGCGGGGACCTCGGAGGGGGCGAGGTGGGCGAGCACCTCGAAGCCGTTGAGCTCGGGCATCTGCACGTCGAGCAGCACGAGGTCGGGCCGCTGCTCACGGATGAGGCGCACGGCCTCCGGGCCGTTGCCGGCCTCGCCTACCACGCTGACCTCCGGATCCGTGGCGAGCAGCAGGCGCAGGCCCTCGCGGGCCAGGGGCTCGTCATCCACGACGAGCGTGCGGATGCTGGCGGACGCGTTCATGGCGCGGAGCCCTCCGGCGTGGCGGGCTGGAAGGGCAATTCCAGGCGGGCGCGCACGCCGCCCCCGGCGCGGTTCTCCAGCGTGAAGGCGTGGCGGTCTCCGTAGAGCTGGTGCAGGCGGGCGCGCACGTTGGCCACGCCGATGCAGCCGCCATGGGTGTCCCAGCCGGGCGCGAGCCCCGGGCCGTCGTCCAGCACCTCCAGCACCAGCCGCGTTCCCTCGCGCGAGGCGCGCAGTTCCACGCGTCCGGCGCCGGAGCGGGTGGCGAGGCCATGCTTGATGGCGTTCTCCACCAGCGGCTGGAGGATGAGGCTGGGCACGAGCGCGCCCAGCGTGGCGGAGTCGATGGCGCGCACCACCTGGAGCCGGTCCTGGAAGCGGGTCTGCTCGATGTCGAGGTAGCGGTCCAGGAAGTCGAGGTCCTCGTGCAGGGGGACGTGCTGGCGGCCGGTGCTGTTGAGGGCCATGCGCAACAGTTCGCTCACCCCGGTGAGCATGCGGATGGAGCCGGCGGTGTCCTGCTTGCGCACGAGGACGGAGATGGCGTTGAGCGTGTTGAAGAGGAAGTGCGGATGGAGCTGGGCGCGCAGGGCGTCGAGCTGCGCGTGGGCCAGGCGCGTCTCCAACTGGGACTGGGTCAGCTCGCCCTCGCGGTAGCGGCGGTGGTACTCGACGGCGTGGCCGATGGAGAGGATGCCGCCGTAGATGAGCAGGTCGGTGACGAAGTACTTGCCCATCATCAGGGGCAACAGCTGGCCCAGGGAGTTCTCGACGTACCACTTCTCTCCCGCGGCCCGGGAGACGAAGTAGATGAGCGTCACGTAGGGAATCATGAGCCCGAGGAGGACACCCAGGTGGACCGCGACGCCGCGGGGCCAGACGCCGCGCTCCAGGCGGAAGCGATGTCCGAGCGCGAGGATGACCGGCGTGGCGAACGCCCAGTACTGCCAGGGCGGCACCTGCAGCAGCAGCGCCCGGTCGAAGGTGTAGGTGGGGTCCTTGCCCAGGGCGTAGAAGTACGTCTGGCTCGCGGTGATGATGCCCGGCACGAGATAGAGCAGCATCAGCAACGGCAGGCGGCGCGCCACCGGGAGCAGCGCTGACGCGAAGGGCTCCGGCCGGAGTGTCACGGCGGAGGACGGCAGGGCGGGGCTCGCTGCGGGAGAGGTGGATTCCACGGCAAGTGGAGTCTACGCCCGGGCCCGGGCCCCTTTCGAACTGGAGCAGCCAAAGGGCTCCGGGGTGCAGCGAACGGGCCCGCCTGCTTGCTCCTGTTCCCCCTGGCGGGTCAGCGCGACGTCAGCCGGCCCTGGGGGGCGAGGAAGAGGTGGCCTTCCTCCAAGACAATCCGTACGCCGTTCGGCTCCTCGTTGATGACGAGCACGGGCCCGGTGACGGTCCACGCGCGCTGGGTGCCCAGCTCCAGCACGCGGCCGTCCTCCGTGCCCGCGTACCGCGAGGTCAGCGCCGTGTACGTGGCGTCCGAGGGCAGCACCTTCGCGAGCAGGTCCAGGCGCTCCACGTACTCGGCGCTGCTCGCGTCGTCGGCGGGCGGCAGGGTGTGCCACTTCACGTCGAGCACCGGCTCCAGGGTGAAGGTCGAATCGAGCGAGACGATGCCCGCGCCCGTGGCCGCGAAGAGCCGCTCCCCGGCGACCTGCAGCGCGAGGCAGGTGGTGCCCGGCAGACCGTCCTTCGGCCCGAGCACCCGCACGGTGTCGCCATCGTGGGTGAGCACCTCCAGGCCCTCGGCGGTGCAGAGCGCGAAGTGGCCCGCGAAGGGCACCGGCTCATACATGCCGGGCAGGGTGTCGGAGCAGGAGAGGGCGACGGCGGCGGCGACGGAGAGGGCGGAGAGCATCATGCCCGGACCTCATTGCGAGCCCCGGGCCAACGCTCGGGCCCCAGCAAGGACGCGGGGATGCGGGCCGAGCGGCGCCACGGGTGTGCGGCCCCGGCCACAGGAAGGACGCAGGGAGGCTCGCCCACTGCTACTCGCGACGCCTCGGGTGTGCGGCCCCGGCCACAGGAAGGACGCAGGGCAACGCGCCACTGCTACTCGCGACGCCGCGGGTGTGCGGCCCCGGCCACAGGTGCGGCCGGGGGCCAGCGGTGACGGTCTGCGTCCCCGCTCATTCAGGACGTGGGTACGGCTCGGACGGAATGGGGTGCCCGGCGGAAGGAATCTTCATTCCGCGAGCGCTCTGCCCGACGAGCCTCCCGCGTCCTGAATCAGAACGACTCTTCCGGCACGTCCATCAGGTCCAGGTTGCCCTGCTCCACCATGCGTGCGGCATGGGCGAGGCCGGGGAGCACCTCGTGGCAGTACCAGCGCGCGCTGGCGAGCTTGCCCACGTAGAAGGCGCGGTCGCCCGGGTTGCTCTTCATCCGCTCCAGCGCCACCTGCGCGTGCCGCACCAGCAGCCAGCCGATGACCAGCTCCGCCACGGATGCCAGCACGCGGTTGCCCTGCAGGCCCACGTGGTAGACGGACTCGCCCAGCTTGCCCATCAGCGTGCCGAGCATCGTCTCCAAATCCCCCAGCGCCCGGCCCAGCGCGGCGCGCTCGGCCTCCAGTTCCTTGCCGCCTCCGCTGCCCTCGGCCGTCTCACGCACCTGGGCCAGCAGCCCCTGCAGCGTCGCCCCGCCGTCGCGCGCCACCTTGCGCATCAGCAAATCCAGCGCCTGGATGTGCGTGGTGCCCTCGTAGAGCGTGTCGATTTTCTGGTCCCGGATGTACTGCTCCACCGGGTAGTCCGTCAGGTAGCCCGAGCCGCCGTGCACCTGGAGCGACAGCGCCAGCATCTCGTACGCCTTCTCCGAGCAGTAGCCCTTCACCAGCGGCAGCAGCATGTCGTTGAGCGTGTCCAGCTCACCGGCCTCGGTGGCGCGGTGGCCGCCCTTCAGCTCCACGCCGTCCTGGATGGACGCGGTGAAGAGGCACAGCGCGCGCATGCCCTCGGCGTGCGCCTTCTGCGCCATCAGCATGCGGCGCACGTCCGGGTGGCGGAACACGGGCACGCGCGGCGCCGTCTTGTCCCGCGCCTGCATCAGGTCCGCGCCCTGCAGTCGCTCCTTCGAGAAGGCCAGCGCGCGCTCGTAGCCCGCGGACAGCGTGGCCATGGACTTCACGCCCACCGCCATGCGCGCCTGCTCGATGATGTAGAACATCTGCCGCATGCCGTCGTGGACCTCGCCCAGCAGCAGGCCGCGCGCGGGCTTCCCGTCGCCGAACGTCAGCTCGCAGGTGACGGAGCCCTTGAGCCCCATCTTCTTCTCCAGCTTGGTGCACACCACGCCGTTGAGCTCGCCCAGGCTGCCGTCCTCCTCCACCCAGTACTTGGGCACCACGAACAGCGACAGGCCCTTGGTGCCCGGGCCCGCGCCCTCGGGCCGCGCCAGCACCATGTGGATGATGTTCTCGGACAGGTCCGAGTCGCCGTTGGTGATGAAGCGCTTGACGCCCTCAATCTCCCAGACCTCGCCGCCCACGTGACGCGGCCTTCGCGCGCGCGGCGCCCACGTCGCTGCCGGCGTCCGGCTCGGTGAGCACCATGGTGCCCTGCCAGCGGCGCTCCAGCATGCGCGGCAGGAAGCGGCGCTTCTGCGCGTCCGTGCCCAGCCGTCGACGATGCGCGCGAGCAGGTTGCCCAGCGTGTAGAAGGCCAGCGCCGCGTTGGCGCCCGCCAGCAATTCGAAGGCGGCCCAGCCCAGCGACGGCGGAGCGCCCATGCCGCCCAGGTGCGGCGGCTGCTCCAGCAGGTGCATGCCCGCGTCGTAGAAGGCGCCCATGGCGTTCTTGAGGCCCGGGGGCAGCGTCACCTTCCCGCCCTCCAGCTTCGGAGGGTTGTGCTCGGCCTCGTCGAAGGACGCCGCCAGCTCGCCCGTGCACAGCTGGGCGAACGTCTGGAGCATCTGCCGGGCGGCCGTCTCGTCCAGGTCGCCAAAGGGCGCACGGCCGAGCGACGTGCGGCCGATGTCGAGGAACTCGAAGAGGTTGAACTCGATGTCGCGCAGGTTCGGGAGGTAGTGGCTCGAGGAGGTCATGGCCGGCGACGCTACCGGAGATTGATTCCCGAGTCAGTCTTCCGCCGGCAGGGGGCTGAACGCACGAAGGGCGCCCGGGGAGTGTTCCCCGGACGCCCTCCATGACTTCGCAACCGCGCGCCGCTCAGGAGCCCTTGAGCTGCAGCGTGGGCACCGCGCCCTCGCCGAGCACGAGGTGCACCTGGCCGACCTTGGACGCCAGGTCCTTGTAGGCCTCCAGCTCCTTGAGGCGCACCAGCAGCGGGTTCTCCGCCAGCACCTTCGCCGTCTGCGCCATGGAGCGCGTCGCCGCGGTCTCCTCGCGGCGGAGGATGACGTTGGCCTCGGCCTCCTTCTGCGCCTGGATGACCCGGTTGAGCAGCTCCTTCATTTCGCCCGGGAGCACGACGTCCTTGATGCCGAAGCGCAGCAGCTCCAGGCCCACGGCCTCCGCGCGGTCCTTCACGTCGGTGAAGAGGGACTCGGCCACCGCCTCACGGGAGGCGAGCAGCTCATCCAGCGTGCGCACCGCCACCGCCTCGCGCGCGGCGAGCTGCATGGCGAGGTAGAGGATGTCGTCCGGCGTCCGGGCCACCACGGCGAGCCGGCGCGCGTCCGCCACGCGGAAGGCCGCGGAGAGGTTGAGGCGCAGGGTGACGCGGTCCTTCGTCATCACCTCCTGGCCGGTGACGTGGAGCAGGCGCTCGCGCAGGTCGATGACCGCGAGGGACACCTTGCGCGCCACCGTCCACGCCGCGTGGCGGCCGGCGGGGAGCACCGCGCCAGGGCCCCGTCCACGTAGCGCAGCACGACGCTGCCCTCGGCGGCGATGGCCTCGACATAGTCGCTCGCGGGGACGAGCGCCCGCACGTCGTCACGCAGCGGCAGCGTGGCGACGCCGGAGGTGTCCACGCGCTCCACGCGCACGGAGGGCGCGGCGGGCACGAGGGCACGGCCGGGGATGCGCTCCACCGTCCACACCTGGTGCTGACCGCGGCCGAGCCACTTCACGGGGCGGCCCTTGTGGAAGAGGACGGCGCGCTCGTCGGCGCCGAGCTCCACCACCTGGAGGTCGGCCTCGGGCACGAGGGCGAGCAGGGACGTGTCGAGGTTGACGAGGGGCTGCTCGGTGCTCACGCGCACGAGCCGCACCTTGCGGAAGGGGTAGACCAGCCAGTACCGGCCGGGCACGAGGTAGCGCGCCGGAAGCTCGTCCACCAGGACGAAGGCCCGCTCGTTCTGCCCGACATCCACACGCATGATGCTCATCGCGCACCTCCCTTCTCCCGCTCACGGGAGCTTGGTGACCGGGCTTGTGAGTGCGCCCGGGTACAGCTGAAAAAGTGAGAGCCCCACCCTTCACGGACGTGAAGCGCCGACTGCGTGCCCGTTTCGCTTCGGGCCTTCCCGCGCTCGGGGGCCGGGCATGTCCACGGACGGCGGCAGGGGCTCCCGCTGACAGCGCGGGGGGGACCTGTCGCCCTGGCGGGCAGCCGGGCGTCACGGCGGGGGAGGGTGGAAGGGATGGGCCAGCGTTCGCGTCAGCTCCGGGCAGGGCTCCCTGGGAGACCGATTTTTCAGATCGGGTCAGAACGAAGGAGTCGAACCTTCAACCTCAAGATTTGCAGTCTTGTGCTCTTCCATTGAGCTAGTTCTGAGAAAGCCCCTTACCGGTGGAGCTTGCTCGTGTGGGCCTTGCGGCGGCCCGGCCGGACGGCCCGATGTGAGGGAGCCACCGCGAGCAATGGACCCGGGGACACCCTGCCCGGTACCTGAGCGCAGAGCGCTCATGCCCAGACCCGGGAGCCCGGGGACAGCCCCGTGGCACCTCTGGATTCCGTCAGTTCGCAGGGACGCGAGCGTGGCGTGGGGCCTGACAGGAAGCGGCGCGGGCGGGAAGCGTGCTGGAATGCGGGGCGGCGCACTGCATCGGGACTGGAGTTGAAGCGCGAGCGCCGGGCGGTTCAGGTCACTCCTGCGATGGAGCGGTTCCGATGCGTCGACTGAAGTTCGTCTCAGCCTGTGTGGTGCTGCTCCTGCTCGCGTGTGCCAGTGGGCCGGAGGC
>JBKGHK010000304.1:0-11393 GCA_046520375.1 Pyxidicoccus sp. 3LFB2 | reverse complement strand
AGCTGAAGAGCGACTTCGTGGCCACCGTGTCGCACGAGCTGCGCACGCCGCTGGCGTCCATCCGCCTGCTGGGCGAGACGCTGGAGCGCAAGCTGACCCAGGTGCCCGAGGTGCGCGACTACCCGACGCGCATCGTCCAGGCGGCGGACGGGCTGCACTTCCTCGTGGAGAACATCCTGTCCTTCAACCGCATCGACAAGGGCCGCTGGAAGCTGCGGGCCTCCCAGGTGCGGCTGGAGGAGCTGGTCAACCCGCTGCGCGACGACCTGGCCAGCGCCACCACCGCCCCGGTGGAGCTGACCACCGACGTGGGCAACGCGGAGCTGGAGGCGGACCCGTCCCTGCTGCGGCTGCTGTTCTCCAACCTGGGCCGCAACGCGTGCGCCTACAACCGGCGCAGCCCGGTCGTCATCTCCGTCACCGCGCAGTACATCCCCGGCCACTACTGCACCGTGCTCTTCAGCGACAACGGCGTGGGCATTCCCGAGTCCGAGTGGGAGAACGTCTTCCAGGACTTCTACCGGCTGACGCCCGCGGGGCTGGACGTGCATGGCAGTGGCCTGGGACTGGCGCTGTGCCGGAAGATCATGAAGATGCACGGTGGCGACATCCAGGTGGTGACCTCCGGGCCGGAAGGCACCACGTTCGCCCTGAACTTTCACGAGCCGACCCGATGACGACCGCCACGTCTGCCCAGACCTCCCGTCCCACCGTGCTCATCGTCGAGGACGATGCCCACCTGCGCATCGGCCTGAGGGACAACCTGCAGGACGAGGGCTACGCCGTCGCCGAGGCCCCTTCCGCCCGGGACGCCGAGCCGCTGCTGCGCGAGCGCGAGTTCGACCTGCTCATCCTGGACGTGATGATGCCGGGCGAGGACGGCTACAGCTTCTGCCGCCGGCTGCGCAGCCAGGGCGTGAAGAGCATGGTGTTGATGCTCACCGCGCGCTCGCTGGAGGACGACATCCTCAAGGGCTTCGAGGCGGGGGCGCAGGACTACCTCACCAAGCCGTACCGGCTGCGGGAATTGCTGGCCCGGGTGCGCGCGCTGGTGCGCCGGGCCGGCACCCCGCCGCCGCAGGTGATGACCTTCAGCGGCTACACGCTGGACCTGGGCCGGCGCGCGGTGGCGCGGCCGGACGGGACGGACGTGGAGATGACGCGCACCGAGTTCGACCTGCTCGCCTTCCTCCTGCGCCACAAGGACCGCGCGCTGCCCCGGGGGGAAATCCTGGACGCGGTGTGGGGCCGGGACGTGGTGGTGGACCCGCGCACGGTGGACAACTTCGTCTCCAGCCTGAAGAAGAAGCTCGGCTGGACGAGCGCCTCGGGCTTCACCATCCACACGATTCGCGGCGTGGGCTACCGGATGGAAGTCTCCGGGCCCTGAGCGGCACCGTCCCGCTCGGGCTTCGTCGCCAGACACGTGAGGCAGCACCCGCCGCCCTCCACCCGTTGCCGGGTCGGAGGGCGGTGCCGTTTTCACGTCGACGCTTCAGGCCGGGGGCGTACCGGCCCTGTCTGCCTTTGGAGCGAGCGGCCGAACCTCATGACAAAACGGTGACCAAGAGATGGCCAAGCCACCGCCATTCCCCGAGGCCGAATTCGTACTTTGAATCTGCGGGGACGGGGCGCTCTCAAGGCCTCCGCCCACGTCGGTGTCTGGCCGTAGGGGAGCGGCCAGACACCGTGAGCTTACGTCCTTGGAGGAGGCCTTCCACAATGTTCAGGTCAGTCATCGAGCGGCAGAGGGCAGGACGTCTGGGTACGGGAGTCTGGGTGTCCACCGGCGTGCACGTGGCGCTGTTCGCCGCGGTGCTCGTCATCTCCGCGAGGCCCATGGAGCCGGCGCCCGAGCCGGAGAAGGAATACGTCCTCAAGCTGACCCCGGGCACCCCTCCGGCGAAGGGCATGCCGGCGCCCACCGCGCCCCAGAAGCAGGCCCACACGCCGCCGAAGAAGCCGCGCAACAAGGACCGCATCCCGACGCAGGTGAAGCCGCTGCCGACGGAGCCCCCGGCCCCCGTGGAGCCGACCACCCCCGACACCGGCCTGACCGACGAGACGGCGGACCCGGGCGAAGGCGTCGCCGGGGGCCACCCGGAGGGTGACGCGAACAGCACCGCCATCGGCGTGCCGCTCATCCCCGGCCTCGGGGGCACGGGCGACGGCCCCACGGGCACGGAGGTTCTCGCGTTCGGACAGGGCATGACGCCGCCGGTGATGCTGGGCGGCACCCCCATCGACTACACGCCGCAGGCCCGCGCGGCCCGCGTGGAGGGCACGCTCATCGCCAAGTGCGTCGTCACCGTGGAGGGCCGCGTGCGGGACTGCCGCGTCATCAAGGGCCTGCCGCACATGGACGCGTCGGTGGTGGATGCCCTGGAGAGCCGGCGCTACCGCCCGGTGACGTACCAGGGGAAGGCCGTGAGCGTGTCCTACGTCTTCACCGTCCGCCTCTCGCTGCCCCGGTAGACGCGGTGTGCGGCCTCACAGGGTGATGCCACCCATCGACACCAGCACGTGCTTGCGCACGTAGGCCTTGAGGCGCTGGCGGGTGGCATCCTCCACCGTGAGGACGAACTGCGGATGGATGCGGGAGCCCACCTCGAAGAGCACCGCCTCCAGCAGCATGCCGTCCTGGGCCACGGCATAGAGGCGGTCCAGGGTGGGGTCCGACGCCTCGTCCTTTCCCTGGGCCTTCAGGTGCTCGTGGACGACGAGCGCGGAGCCCAGGCACTCCAGCTCCTCCACGGAGGAGAACTGCTCCTCCGTGGTGCCGGTCATCTCCTGGCGGTGTGAAGGCTCGCCCAGCCACAGGGCCTTGCAGTTGGCGAAGGCGAACCAGGCCGGGTCGTGGTCCGGGTCGAACTGGATGGAGATTTCCTCGCCGACCCGCTCCGCGTAGCCCCGGGGGACGATGAGGTCCTCGCGGACGACGAGCCCCAGCTGCGAGTTGTTGCGGAAGAACTGGCGGATGACGGGGTAGCGAGGGCTGAGCACCAGGCACCAGGTCCAGGCGTCCAGCGCCTCATCGAAGCGACCCAGCTTCGCGAGCGCATTGCCCATGAAGAACCACGAGCGGTGGTCATCCGGGTTGATGGAGCTGGCCTTGCGGTAGTGCTCCAGCCCGGTGGCCGCGTCGCCAGCGAAGTAGGCCGCGTCGCCCCGGAAGCTCCAGGCCATGTAGCAGTCGGGGCAGACCTCGGTGGCGCGCGCGTAGAGCTTCGCCGCCTCCGCGTAGCGCTTCGCCTGGAAGTGCGGCTCGGCCTCGTCGAGCAACTGCCGCGCGCCAGCGTGGTCGGGCCATGGGCGGATGACGCGCTCGCCGCGCTCCACCACCACGCGGGGGTACTCGACGACCTCCACGCGCTGGGGCCACAGCTGCTCCGCCCAGCCTCCCGGCGGCGAGTCCTTGCCCTCCATGCGGTAGGAGACCTTCGACTCCTCCAGGCGCTTCACGATTTCCGCGGGGGAGAGGTACGACTGTCGCTCGGACTTCGGAGCGCTGGAGGCCGGGGGGCCCGGCGGAGGCACGGCGGCGGGCTTCGGCGTGGATGCACAGCCCAGGGCGAGCGCACAGCCGATGGCGAGGAGTGAGCGATTCAAGCGGGCGTGCCTTTCGCGGGTGGAAGTGCACCCAGTCTACGCGCCAGGGGCCCGGGCACCGCGCCGTCGAATTGAAAAGTCATGGGCTGTCGCAGTGCGCCTCGTTTTCCGTCAGTGGCGGAGAGTACGGTTCTCTCTGGTTCACGAGCGTCACGAGACGCAGGAGGGGTCATGCGCATGCAGTGGAGGAAGCACGGGGGCACGCTGGCACTCGTCGTGGGGGGCCTGCTGGCCTCGGGCTGTGGCAGTGAGCTGGAGGTGCTGACGCCGGAAGCAGCCGGAGTCACCGAGGCACGGTGTGGCACGGGGACGCCGGACGCCGTGGAGCTGGCCCGAGTCGAAGCGCAGCTCGCGGAGCGCACGGTGCGTGAGCTGCGGCTGCCGGGCACGGTGCGGGTGCCCACGTACGTCCACGTCATCCGCAGGGGCACGGGCACGGCCAACGGGGATGTGCCGGACACGGTGGTCAACGAGCAGCTTGCGGTGCTCAACGGGGCCTTCAGCGCCACGCCGTTCTACTTCGACCTGGTGGCGGTGACGCGCACCACGAACACCACCTGGTACACGATGGGCCCGGGCAGCTCCGCGGAGCGGGCGGCGAAGCTGGCGCTGCATCGGGGCGGCAAGGAGTCGCTCAACCTGTACCTCGCGACTCCCGGAGGCGGGCTGCTCGGCTGGGCGACGTTTCCGTG
This sequence comes from Pyxidicoccus sp. 3LFB2, assembly GCA_046520375.1. GTDB lineage: Bacteria > Myxococcota > Myxococcia > Myxococcales > Myxococcaceae > Myxococcus. The sequence continues at coordinate 7,092 of JBKGHK010000304.1, read as the reverse complement.
GAGCTATGCTTCGAACCCGGTGAATGACGGCGTGGTGATGCTGAACTCGACGCTGCCGGGCGGCACGCTGGCGCCGTACCACGAGGGTGACAGCGCCGTGCACGAAGTGGGGCACTGGCTGGGGCTGAGCCACACGCAGGCGGGCTGCTCGGCGGATGACGGCGTGGCGGATACACCGCGGGCCACCGTCTCATATGAGTGCATCGAGGGGCGGGACTCGTGCCCGGCTGACCCGGGATCGGACCCCATCCGCAACTACATGGGCTACACCGACGACCGCTGCATGTTCGAGTTCACCGCCGGCCAGGCCGCGCGCATGGACACCATGGCGCTCAACTACCGCTGAGCCGAGACGGAAGCCCCGGGCGGGCGGGTATGCATTCCCGCCCGTCCGAAGGACCGTTAAGCCATGCGGCGGGAAGCCCCTGGCAGGCCGATGTGCATGCCCGACGTCCGCGGACCGTCGTGCCATGCGGCGGGAAGCCTCAAACGGGCGGGTTCGCATGCCCGCCTGTCCGGGGACCGTTGAGCCATGCGACGGGAAGTCTCGACCGGGCCTCCGCATCATCCAAGCGCGGCGTCGCTCGTGGCCCATGGGCGTGGCACTGTCCACCTCCGGGCGGGCGGGGCCCGGCGCGGTGGAAAGGCTCGCACGCGAGGAGGGCCTTCGTTAGTAGCGACACGCCGCACCGGGCCAGGGTCGCGGTACCAAGGCACAAGGGTGGAGCCTCTCTGGCCGGGGCCCACCGGCCTCGGGTTCCCGGCACGGACGATGTCGAGCACCTGGTACGACGCGGTGGTGGTGGGAGCGGGCTTCGGCGGACTCGCCACGGCGCTGGAGCTGACACGGCGGGGCGCTCGCGTGGCGCTGTGCGAGACGCTGAACTATCCCGGCGGCTGTGCCAGCACCTTCCGGCGGGAAGGCCATGCCTTCGAGGCCGGTGCCACCCTGTTCTCCGGCTTCGAGCCGCACCAGCTCTTCGGCCGCTGGATTCGCGAGCACGGCATGGCCGTGACGGTGGACTGGCTGGACCCGGTGGTGGAGCTGCGCACGCCCGAGCTGCGGCTGCCTGTGTTCCGCGACAAGGCCCGCTTCATCGAGTCGCTGTGCGCCCTGCCCGGCGCGCCCGTCACCGGCATCCGGAGACTCTTCGCGTTGCAGAGCCAGGTGTCCGAGGCGCTGTGGCCGCTGTTCGATGACCCGGCACTGCTGCCGCCGTTGGACCTGAAGGCGCTGCTGCGCCACTCGGGACGGGTGCTCCGGTACGCCCCGCTGCTGCGGTGGATGGGGCGTCCATTGGGCGCGGTGCTGGAGCACCTGGGACTCGCCCAGTTCGCGCCGCTGCGCATGTACCTGGACGCGCTCTGTCAAATCACCGTGCAGTGCAGCGCGGCGGAGGCCGAGGCACCGTTCGCCCTGGCCGCCATGGACTACTACTGGCGCGGCACGGGCCATGTCCGGGGCGGCATCGGCAAGCTGGCGGAGGCGATGGCGCAAGCAGTGGAAGCGCGCGGCGGCACGGTGCTGCTGGCCAACCGCGTGAAGTCCGTCACGCGGGTGTCCGGCGGCTGGAGCGTGGCAACGCGCAAGGGCGAGCTGCGGGCGCGGAACGTGGTGGCCAACCTGTTGCCACGGGGCGTGAGCCGGCTGCTGGGAACGCCCTCCGCCCCCCTGCCCCGGCTGGGAGCCCTGTCCGAGCGCATCGAAGAGGGCTGGGGCGCGGCGATGCTGTATCTCGTGGTGAAGGCGCCGGAGCACGAAGACGGCAGCGCGCACCACCTGGAGCTGGTGAGGGACGCGGGTGCGCCCTTCATCGAGGGCAACCACCTGTTCATGTCCATCAGCGGCGCGAAGGACGAAGGCCGCGCGCCCGAGGGCCACCGTACGGTGACGGTGTCCACGCACGTGCCGCTGAAGACGCTGGCGGGACTGTCCGCGGAGGAGCAGGAGCCCTACATGCGCGGCATCCAGGAGCGCATGCAGCAGGGCCTGGAGCAGCTCGCGCCCGAGTGGATGGCGGGCCTCACGCACACCATGACGGCGTCACCGCGCACGTATCAGCGCTTCACCCAGCGGGAGGGCGGAGCGGTGGGCGGAGTGCCCCGGCGCGCGGGGCTGGGCAACTACCGGAACCTGGGCCCCATGCAGGTGATGGACGGGCTGTGGCTCGTCGGAGACTCCGTGTTCCCCGGGCAGAGCACACTGGCCACGGCGGTGGGCGGAGTGCGCACGGCCGCGAGCATCACCTGACCCCGCCCCACATCGGCTCCCAATACGGCCCGGGCGAGTGAACGCATCGAGCCTGGGGCGCTCACAGGGAGTCGTGGCGCGCTGCTATCCTTTCGACGTCGTCCCCCCCCGAAAGGATGCTCACCATGTCGAAGTGGCTGGCAGTCACCCTGGGCGCTGTCATTGGACTTGGCCTTGGCGTCTCCCCCATTGCGATGGCGGAAGAGTCGGACCCCTCGCTCTATCCGGGCCCGTGCTACCTGCATCTGATTTGTGACAACGGCGGCTCCGTCAGCTGCACGGGCCAGTACGAGTGCGACTACCGCTCGGACGCTCCGGGCAGCCCGGGCTGGGTCCGGTGTGATGGCGCCGGTTACTCGTGCGCTGGAGACTCCTGGTAACGAGGCGGCCACACGCGAAGGCCCCACGGTCTCACGGCCGCGGGGCCTTTGTGTTGGCGTCCGATAAACGTGTCACTCGGCGAAGGCCGCGAGGTTCTCCAGTGTCGACCTCAACCCCTCGTCGTGGTCTTCCTTCCGGATTCCCTCGGGCACGTTCTCGCAGATGATGGTGACCTCCGTGCCGCCCGCAACAGGGGTCAGCTTCCAGGTCATCGTCATCGCGCCCGAGAAGGCCGGGTCTTCGGACTCGAACTCGACGCGCTGAACGACGCGCTCGTCGGGGACCAGCTCCACGAACTGCCCCTGGACGATGTCCGAGTTCTCCGAGCTCTTGCCGAGATTCGCGTGCTCGGGAAGCTCATAGGTCAGGGCCATCCGATAGGTGCCACCCGCTCGCGGGTCGAACGTGTGCAGGTGGCCCTTCATGCCCTTGGGCGGCAGCCACGAAAGCCAGGCCTGCGGGTCCACGAAGGCCCGATAGAGGGTGCTCGGCGAGGCCTTGATGACCCTCGAACCCGTGTCGGTCCGCTTCTTCCCCGCTGCACTCATGGCGTTCAGGCCCTCCGGGCTTCCACGGTACCATCCACGCCCGGCGGCTCATGGCGCGCGGTGGAAGCCAGCTCCGCGAGGATGCGCACCGCCTCGTGCGCCGCCGCCTCCGGCCGCACGCTCGTGTCGGAGATGCCGGCAATCAACCGCGTGCTGTCGTGGTCCACCCTGCCCTGCAGGCCCCACGCCCGCGCCGAGGGCGCGCTCAGGTACGCGGAGAAGGCGTGGTGCCCGGAGCCCGGCCGCTCGCCGATGACATGCACCAGGGCTCGCGGCGCCGACTCCTCCGTGTCACCGAAGAGCAGCTCCCCCACCTGGTAGCCCGCGCGCACGCGGCCGTACTTCACCACCAGGTGCTCGGGCGCCACGTGCCAGCCCGCCGCCGCCAGCTCGCGCCGCAGCTCGGTGATGAAGGGCAGCAGGTGCCCGTCGTCCATCAGCGAGCGGCGCGTCCAGGCCATCCGAGATGACAATCTGCGCGTCCCACTGCCCGGCCTGCCGCAGCCGCAGCATCCGCACCGCCAGCTCGGAGGCGGAGTCGAGCCGCTCTCCCGACGGCGGGTGGAGGATGTAGTCGCGCCGGTCCTCCGAGCACGTCCGCAGCGGCACCACGTCCGGAAGCCGCGCCACCGCCGCCTCGGACAGCTCGGACCAGATGCCCGCCTTCGCGTCCTCGTACAGCGCGTGGAGCTCCCGCTCCAGCGCCGGGTCCAAGTCGTACGTCCGCGCCCCGTGCCCCACCGCCAGCGGCACACTGCGCTCGCGCACCGCCGCCATCTCCCGCTTCGCCTCCGCGAGCACCTCGGCGTCCGGGCGCGTGTCCCCCTTGCGCAGCCGGTACTGGAGGTACACCCACGCCGGGTCGCCGAAGTGCTCCGTGGGCCGGCCCTGCGCGTCGATGACGCCCAGCTCCTGGAAGAAGGCCCACATCCGGTCATCCACCTTGAGGCCGAACTTCTCCCGCAGCCGGACGTGGTCCTGGAACGCCGTCGTCAGGTAGCTGAGCATCGGGTCGTTCCGCGTGGGCAGCGCCATGAGGTAGCCGGGGCCCGCGGGGGCCACCTGCTCCAGGCACCAGCCCAGGTCGTCCAGCGACACGTCCATGTGCAGCGTCGAGCAGACATCCAGGCCAATCATCAACCCGTGCAGCTTGCCCATGACGATGTCTTCCAGGCAGCAGCGCACCAGCTGCTCACGGGTGCGGAACACCTCCGGCCCGATGAAGCCCGCCACGTCATTCACGTGCACCCACGGCTCCGGCGTGCGCCCCGCCCCGAGCTGCGCCAGCGCCACGCGCGCCTTCAGCGCCCGCGCGAAGCCGTACTTGCGCGACTCGTGGATGAGCATGTCGCAGCCCTGGTGGTGCCCGTTCGTCGCGTCCGCGCCCTGCCCCGTCTCGAAGTAGAGGCCGAACTTCCCGGTGCGGCTGGCCGCGTGCGCCACCATCTTCTCAATGGTGACGTCGAAGGTGCGGTTGGCGGACTCGTTGCCCGCGAGGCTCTGGAACCAGATGCCCGTGGTGCCCGGCTGCCGCGCCTCCACCTGCGCCTGCACGTCGATGTGCGACAGCACGCAGTGGGGCATCACCTCCGTCAGCCCGAAGGTGGCGAGGATGTCATGCAGCGCCGCCTCCACCGCCGCCACCGACGCGGGCGCCGAGGAGACGGGGTTGGTGCCCAGCACCACGTCCCCCACCGCGAAGGCCCAGCCGTTGAAGACCTGCCAGCGGATGTCGTCCGGGTGGTCCGTGGGCGAGTTGGGCTGCAGCCGCGCGCCCAGGTAGCCCTTCGCGCCCAGCTTGCTGCCGGGCAGCGGGTGGAAGATGCGGGCCCCCACCGCCGTCAGCTCCGCGTCGCTCATCAGCTTCACGACACAGGCGATGACGTCACTGCCCAGCCCGCCGAGGATGGCGTGCACCTCCTCCTCGGGCGCGTTGAGCAGGAAGCCCTTGAGCTGCCCCAGCGTCCAGTCCGCCAGCCGGGGCATCAGCTCCCCGTCCAGCGCCTCCAGCATGAACGCGTGGAGCCGGTCCTCGAAGGGAGGATTCGAGTGGATGGCGCCCAGCTTCGTGCGCGCCAGCAGCGCGCGCGCCTGCGCCCGCGAGACGTCGTCCGCGGCGGCGATGCCGAGGGCGGCGTCACCTTCCTTGAAGGCGTTCGCCGCCCCCAGAATCTGCTGGTAGAGGCGCCCGTCGAAAGAACCCTGGACCCGGTGGATGTAGCCGAAAACGTCCTCGCCGGTGAGGACGTCGCGGAGGCTCACGCTCATGGCGCCGGACAATGTATCCGGCGGGCGATTCCGGAAGCCATGCACGTGTTTCGGTGTCACCTGCGTGACGCACGGCTGGCCGTTCCGTATTCGTGGAACGGACTCGTTGCACTCCCAAGCGCTTGTTTCACTCGTCGAGCAGGTCGGACCAGAAGCCCACCAGCCGCCACACGTCCGCGGCGCCTGCCTGCCGGTCCACCTCCGCGTGGGAGATGAGGGGCGTGGCCAGTTGGTGGACCTCGGTGTGGGGCCGCAGCGTGTCGGCCAGCAGCGCGGACTCCAGGGCCGGAATCACCGTGTCGCCCTCGCCATGCAGCAGGTAGACGGGCGAGCCCGGCGCCGGAGAGCGGGCCGGTGACAGCGCCGGGTCCGCGGCGAAGGCCTTCACGTACGGCAGCAAGAGCGGCCCCAGCGCCGCCACGTTCCGCGCATTCACATGCCCCATCAGCGCGGAGGCCGGCCCGGGCAGCTCCGACTGGAGCGTCCGCGCGCGGGCAAACGTCTGCTCCGCGAGCGCCTTGTCGGTGAGCGTCAGGTGCGAGGCGCGCAGGAAGGTGCGGATGGCGGCGCGCAGCGGCTCCACCTGCTCGGGCGGCACCAGCCGGTCCGCCACGTTGAGCAGGATGACCACCACGCCATAGTCATGCGGCGTCAGGCGGGTGCCGTCCGCCAGCTCGCCCGTGCACAGGAAGGCCAGCACGCGGGGCAGGTCGCCATGCCCGCCGAAGGAGAGCGTGGCGGCCACCTTCCCCTTCAGCGCCGGCCGCCCCGAGGCCACCACGGACAGCCCGCCGGAGAAGCTGATGCCGAACAGGTCCACCTTCCCGTCGGGCGCCAGCTCCGGCTGCGCCGAGGCCCACGCGGCGGCGTCCTCGATGACGTCCGGCAGGCGCGGGGTGATTTCGTAGCGCAGCAGGTCCGGAGGCTCCGGCGTGAGCACCCACTGGCCCCCCGTGGCCAGGTCTCCGGCCAGCTTCACCAGGCGCGGCTCGTCGATGCCGTCCGCGTGGACGCCCGAGGTGAGCACCACCGTGCGGCCATACCGCTCCGCCGGGCGGTACAGCCGGGCGCGCACCGGGCCATGGCGCGTGGGCACGCTCACGTCGCTGACTTCGAAGGGTACCGTGCGCCAGCGGGCGAGCGCCTCGGCCGTGTCGCCCTGCATGCCCGCGGCCCGCACCACGAAGGCCAGGCCCCGCAGCCGGTCCGGCCCCGCCCACACCGCCAGGGCCAGCAGCACCGCCAGCGATGCGGCCAGGCTCCTCCGGCCGGCACGGCTCATTGAATGAGGTGCTCCACGTACGTGCACAGGCGCTCGCGCTCGAAGGGCTTCTCCAGGAGCCCCCGCGAGTGACGGCCCACGAACTCACGGGCCTGCGAGGTGAAGGCGCCGCCCGACATCAGCCCGGTGCGCTGCGCCAGGTCCGGCGACAGCCGCTCCAGCTCCACCACGAACTCCATGCCCGTCATGCCCGGCATCATCAAGTCACAGAGGATGGCATCGAACCGCTCCCCGGCGGAGAGCAGCTGGAGCGCCTCGCGCCCGCCCTGGACGGCGCGGACCTCGTACATGTCCCGCACCAGGCGGGCCACCGAGCTGCCCACCGCGGGCTCGTCGTCGATGAGCAGCAGCCGCCTGCGGGG
>JBKGHK010000303.1:0-11394 GCA_046520375.1 Pyxidicoccus sp. 3LFB2 | reverse complement strand
CCCACCGAGGCCACCGTCGTGGGCCACCGTCTCCACGCTCAGCGGTGCCGACGCGGCCGGCGTCTCCGGGGGACGAGGTGCCCATCGGCCGGCCCCTCCCGGGGCGTGCGCGCCGTGCTCCTCGACTCGCAGGGGGCTGCCGGTCGCCCCGGGCGACGAGGGTGAGCTGTACCTGCTGGGTGGAGGACTGGCCCGGGGCTACCTGGGACGCCCGGAGCTGACGGCCGCGCGCTTCACCGTGCTCGACGCGCTGGCCGACAGCCCTCGCGCCTACCGGACCGGTGACCGCGCCCGCGTGCGGGACGACGGGCAGCTGGTATTCACGGGCCGCGTCGACGACGAGTTCAAGCTCAGCGGGCACCGCATCGACCCGGCCGAGGTGGAGACGGTGCTGCTCGGCCATCCCCGGGTGCGAGAGGCCGCCGTCGTCGGCCAGGTGCTGCCCGGAGGCTCGCGACGGCTGTGCGCGTTCCTCGTCACCGAGCCCCCCGCGCCCTCCGTCACGGAGCTGCGCCAGCACGTGCAGGCCGCGCTGCCGGCCCCCATGGTGCCCGGCGCCTTCGAGTTCCGCGAGCGGCTGCCCCGGACGCCCACGGGCAAGATTGACCGCGCGGAGCTGCGCCGCGTCTCCGCCACCGAGGAGCCGGCACCGACTGCCCCCTCCGCCACCGGGCTGGAGCAGCGGGTGCTGCGCGTCTGGGAGCAGGTCCTGGGCATGAGCGGCCTGTCCGCGGACGCCGACTTCTTCGACCTCGGCGGCCAGTCGCTCCAGAGCATCCAGGTGGCGAACCGGCTCAGCGTCGAGCTGGGCCGGGAGGTGCCCGTCGCCACGGTGTTCCGTCACCCGACGGCCGCCGCGCTCGCCCGCGCCCTGGAGCACGGCTCGGAGCGTGAGCCCGAGACGGGAGGCCTCACCGCCGCGATGCTCGCGGACGCCGAGCTTTCGGAGGACATCGTCCCTTCGCTTCCGCCTGGCGGGAAGCTGTCCGTCCCGCTGCGACAGGTGCTGCTCACCGGGGCCACGGGCTTCGTCGGGGCGCACCTGCTCGACCAGTTGCTGCGCCGGACGGACGCCCGGGTGGTCTGCCCGGTGCGCGCCCGCGATGAGGCCCACGGCATGGAGCGGCTTCGCGAGGCGCTGACCTCACAGCGCCTGCCCACGGCGGGCCTGTCCGAGCGGGTGGTGGCGGGGCAGGACTACGACCGCGACTCGCTGGCGCTGAAGCTGGCCCGCATGGGCTACCAGAACAGCCCGCTGGTGGAGGACGTGGGCACGTTCTCCGTGCGCGGCGGCCTGCTGGATGTCTTCAGCCCGCTCTACGACAAGCCGGTGCGCCTGGAGTTCTTCGGGGACACCATCGACTCCATCCGCGCCTTCGACCCGCAGTCGCAGCGCACGGTGGACTCGATGAAGGAAGTCATGCTCGTGCCGGCGCGCGAGGTGCTCCTCACGGACCAGACGCGCCCGCGCGCGGAGGCCGCGGCCCGCGCGGTGGCCGACCGCATCAACCTGCCCACCATTCAGCTTCGCGAGCGGCTGGACGCGCTGCGCGAGGGGCTGCCGGGCTTTGGCCTGGAAGGGCTCTTGCCCGGCCTCTTCGAGGGCGGCCTCGCCACGGTGTTCGACTACCTGCGCCGGGGTGGCCAGGAAGCGCCCGTCTTCTACCTGGACGACCCGCTGGGGGCGGAGCGCGCGGCGGACGAGCTGTGGTCGGAGCTGGAGCGCTCCTTCACGGCGGCGGAGGAGCGGCAGGATTTGGTGTGCCCGCCGAAGGAGCACTTCCTCACGCGCGACGCGGTGACGGAGCGGCTGGGCGGCTTCCGGGTGGTAGAGGGCGGCGGCCTGTCGCTGGCGCAGCAGGAGCGGCCGCCGGTGCTCTTCAACTTCGGCGGCACCCAGGATTTGCGTGAGGCGATTCTCGCGCACCATGGCGAGGAGGGCGCGCTCAGCCCGCTGGTGGAGCGGCTGCAGCGCTGGCGGGACATGCGCGTGGCATGCGCGGTGGCGTGCGGCACGCTGAGCCAGGCGGACCGGCTCAAGCGGCTGCTGATGGACCGCAACGTCCCGGTGAAGGTGCACACGGAGCCGCTGACGGACGCGTCGAAGCTGTACGAGCCGTCCGTGTGGACGCACCTGTTCACCGGCGAGGTGAGCCACGGCTTCGTGGACGGCGCGGGCGGGCTGGCGGTGCTGGCGGACGAGGAGATTTTCGGCGTCCGCGCGCGAAGGCGGCCCAAGCGCAGCAAGAAGATGGACGCGTTCGCCTCGGGCTTCGGAGACCTGAAGGAAGGCGACCTCATCGTCCACACCGACTTCGGCATTGGCCGCTATGCGGGCCTGACGAAGATGGAGGTCAACGGCGTGCCCGGGGACTTCCTCGTCCTGGAGTACGCGGGCCGGGACAAAATCTATCTGCCGGTGGGCCGCATGCGGCTCATCCAGAAGTTCTCCGGCGGCAACCCGGACACGGTGCAGCTGGACAAGCTGGGCACCACCAGCTGGGAGAAGACGAAGAAGCGCGTCAAGGAGCAGCTGCTGAAGATGGCGGCGGAGCTCCTGCAGATTGCCGCCGCGCGCAAGGCGCACCCGGGCCATGCCTTCAGCCCGCCGGACCGGTACTTCGCCCAGTTCGAGGCGGACTTCGAGTTCGAGGAGACGCCGGACCAGGCCAAGGCCATTGAAGACGTGCTGGCGGACATGCAGAAGCCCCAGCCCATGGACCGGCTGGTCTGCGGCGACGTGGGCTATGGCAAGACGGAGGTGGCCATGCGCGCCGCCTTCAAGGCCGCGCTGGACCGCAAGCAGGTGGCGGTGCTGGTGCCCACCACGGTGCTGGCGCAGCAGCACTACCTGTCCTTCAAGAAGCGCTTCAAGGACTACCCCGTCACGGTGGAGGTCATCTCCGGCATGAAGAAGGCGCCGGAGGTGCGCGAAATCCTCAAGCGCGCCAAGGAGGGCAAAATCGACATCCTCATCGGCACCCACAAGCTGCTGGGTGGCGACGTGGCCTTCAAGGAACTGGGCCTGATGATTGTCGACGAGGAGCAGCGCTTCGGCGTGAAGCAGAAGGAGTCGCTCAAGAAGTGGCGCTCCCAGATTGACGTGCTGACGCTGACGGCGACGCCCATTCCCCGCACGCTGCACATGAGCATGTCCGGCGTGCGCGACATGAGCATCATCGCCACGCCGCCCGAGGACCGCCGCGCCATCCGCACCTTCGTGATGAAGCACGACGACGCGGTCATCAAGGAGGCGATTGAGCGCGAGGTGGCGCGCGGCGGGCAGGTGTTCTTCGTCCACAACCGCGTGGAGTCGCTCCCGTCGATTGAGCAGCAGCTGAAGACGCTGGTGCCCCAGCTCAGCGTCGGCGTGGCGCACGGGCAGATGGGCGAGGGCCAGCTGGAGAAGGTCATGCTGGCCTTCACCGAGCGAAAGCACCAGGTGCTGCTGTGCACCTCCATCATCGAGAGCGGCATCGACATCTCGAGCGCCAACACGATGATTGTGAACCGGGCGGACCAGTTCGGCCTCGCGCAGCTCTACCAGCTCCGCGGGCGCGTGGGCCGCAGCAAGGAGCGCGCGTACGCGTACCTGCTGGTGCCGTCGCGGCGCGCGGTGACGAAGGACGCGCAGCGGCGCCTGGAAGTGCTCCAGAACTTCACCGAGCTGGGCGCGGGCTTCTCCATCGCCTCGCACGACCTGGAGATTCGCGGCGCGGGCAACCTGCTGGGCGACAAGCAGTCGGGGGCCATCGCCGAGATTGGCTTCGACATGTACGCGCAGCTGTTGGAGGAGGCGGTGGCGGAGATGCAGGGCCAGCCGCCGCGCGTGCAGGTGGAGCCGGACGTGACGCTGCCCATGCCGGCGCTCATCCCCGACGACTACCTGAGCGACGTGCACCAGCGGCTGCTCTTCTACAAGCGCTTCAGCCAGGCCAGCCACCCGGACGAGGTGACGGACCTGCGCGCCGAGCTGGTGGACCGCTACGGCGAGGCGCCGGACGAGGTGGACTCGCTGTCCGAGCTGACGCTGCTGAAAATCGACATGCGCGACTTGCGGCTGCGCGCGCTGGAGGTCGGCACCGGCCGGCTGGTGGTGACGCTAGGCGCGGACGCACTGCTGGACGGCGCGAAGGTGGCCGGGCTGGTGCAGCGCTCGAAGGGCGTCTACCGCCTCACCCCGGACATGAAGCTCATTGCCCGCGTGCCCCAGGGCGCCAGCGGGCATGACCTCATCGCCGAGGCGAAGAAGGTGCTGCGCGACTTGAGCCACTGCGCCATGCCGCAGGCGTAGCGCGCCGGGTGGAATTCCAGACGCACTGCGCGGCCTGATAGGGAAACAGCTCTCACCGGAGGCAATGCAACGGGTTGCTCCGGGAGGCCTCAATCCCTCTCAGGCCGCGCGCCGCCCGCGCTTCGCTCCTCCACACGGGGCCGGAGTCGGCCAGCAAACATATACAAGCACGTCAGACCACCCCCGCAGAGTGCACGCGCAACCCTGACACGGAGCCGTGCATGTCATCTCAGGAATCCGTTGCAACGCTTCAGAACCCAGACACCCAACAGGAGCCCGACGACGCGCGGGCCGTCCCCGCGCCTGGCATTGCTCGTGCCGACGCCGCCCAGTGGGTCCGGGTGGAGGCCGCCAACTTCCAGCGCACCCGGCCCCTGCCCGAGCACCCCGACAACGGCGACGAGGCGCGCTACCCCAGCCGCTTCGCCAGCTATTCGAAGGGGCTGCCACACGACAACCTCGGGGACGTCAACACGGTGGAGTACGACAAGCTGCTGGCGGCCATCGCCAGCGGAGACCCCGCCGCCTTCGAGGCCATCACCCTGGGAGGGCCCCGCCAGCTCGTCAACCCGCAGTCGGCGTACGCGTACCAGCTCGAGGGCGCGGACTCCCATGCGCTCGCCATCGCGCCCGCGCCGGCCTTCGCGAGCCTGGAGGTCTCCGGGGAGATGGAGGAGCTGTACTGGATGGCGCTGGCTCGCGACGTGTCCTTCCAGGACTACACCGCGGCCACGCCGCCTCCGGTCATCGCCGAGGCGCTCCACCGCCTCAACCCGCTCGGCGTCTACCGGGGCCCCCGGGCGAACGGACAGGTGACGGTGGACACGCTCTTCCGGGACACGCTGCCCGGCAGCACGGTGGGCCCCTTCATCTCGCAGTTCCTCCTCCAGGACGTCCCCTACGGCCCGCAGACCCTCTCCCAGCGCATCCGCACCCGCGTGGCCGGGGATGACCGCGTCTTCACCTTCCAAGAGTGGCTGCGCATCCAGGACGGCGAGCGCCCGGCACAGCCCGAGACCGACGACCCGACGCTTCGCTACATCCGCAACGGGCGCGACCTGGCGGAGTTCGTCCACCACGACTTCCCGCTGCAATCCAGCCTCAACGCCGCGCTCATCATCGCGGGGCGGAACGACACGGACCGGGACGGCAAGTCCTCGCCACCGGTGCATGACGAGAACAACCCCTACGGCCAGTACCTGAAGCAGGATGCCTTCGCCACCTTCGGCAACGCCGACGGGCAGGACCTCATCGGCCGCATCATGAAGCTGGCCCTGCTGGGCGTCTGGTTCCAGAAGTGGCAGGTGCACCGCCGCCAGCGCCCGGAGGAGTTCGGTGGCCGCGTGCACAACACGGTGACTCGCGCGCGCATCTACCCCATCAACGCGGAGCTGCTCGGCTCGCCGGTGCTCGCGAAGACGTTCGAGCGCAACAAGGCGCTCAACGGGGGCACCGGGGGCACGTATCTGCTGGCCCAGGCCTTCCCCGAGGGCTCGCCCGTCCATCCCGCGTAAGGCTCCGGCCACTCCACCTACGTGGGCGCGGGCGTGACGATGCTCAAGGCCTTCTACAAGACCGACCTGCCGGTGAACAACCCGGTGAAGCCGAGCGCGGACGGGCTGTCGCTCGAGACGTACAGCGGGCCCCCGCTGACGATTGGGAACGAGCTGGACAAGCTGGCCATGAACGTCGGCGTCGGCCGGCTCTTCGGCGGCGTCCACTGGCGCAGCGACCACGAGCACGCGGTGCGCCTGGGTGAGCTCATCGCGCTGCGCGTGCTGCAGGACCTGGCACGCACGTACAACGAGGACTTCGTCGGCTTCCAGGTGCGGACCTTCGGCGGCAACACCCTCACCGTCGGCGCCACCACGCCCGAGCTGCCCAACCACGTCAGCTCCGTCACCGGCCTCTCCATCGTGGACGCCAGCGGCCAGCCGGTGGCCGGCTACGAGGAGCTGAAGAACGGCATGGCGCTCAGGCTGGATGCGCTTCCCGCCGGCTGGAAGCTCCGGGTGAACACCTTCCCGGCCACCGTGGGCAGCGTGCGGGTCGTCGTGGACGGCGGTACGTGGCACGACAACACCGCGCCCTACACGGTGGACCCGGCGGCCCCCGTGATGACGCCTGGCGCGCATGTGCTGGTGGCCACGCCCTACAGCGGCGCGAACGGGAGCGGCCTGGGCGGCGTCCCCTTCTTCCTCCGCCTCCAGGTGGTGGACACCTACTGGACGAGGACGGGCTCGCTGAAGACCGGCCGCATGAACCACAGCGCGGTCCTGCTGCGAAATGGGCGGGTGTTGGTGGGCCCCAGCTACGCCCCCGCCACCGCGGAGCTGTTCAACCCGACCACGGGGACATGGAGCTACACCGGCTCCACGGTGCAGAACCGGACCAGCTACACGACCACGCTGCTCGATGATGGCAAGGTGCTGCTCGTGGGAGGCGAGAGAGGCCAGCTCAAGCCCACCGAGACCGAGCTGTATGACCCGGCCGCCGGCACCTGGGCCGTGAGCGGCTCACTGAACGTGGGGCGCTCCCATCACACCGCGACGCTGCTCAAGGACAAGCGGGTGCTCGTCCTCGGCGGCTTCGCCCCGAGTGGACAGAGCAGCCTGACCGAAGTCTACGACCCGGTGACCCAGGTCTGGACCACCCTGCCCGACAGGGTGGTCGCGGCAGGGCACACGGCCACGCTGCTCTCCAATGGCCAGGTGCTGGTGGTGGGGGGCAACTGGGGTCAACCGCAGGCCTGGCTCTTCAATCCCACGACGGACACGTTGACCTCGATTCCCCCTCCAGGCGATGCGTTCATCAACCATACGGCGACGCTGATGCCGAACGGCGAGGTGCTGGTGGCCGGAGGATTGCGCTCCTGGCTCTACACGCCCAACACCGGGAGCTGGACGCGTCGCGGCGACCTGTCCGTGAAGCGCGACTTCCACACGGCGACCCTCCTGCCCAACGGCCGGGTGCTGCTCACGGGAGGGGACCTGGGGACCGAGCTGCTCCGGGACGCGGAGCTGTACGACCCGGCCACGGGCGCCTGGACCCCGACGGCACCGATGATTGATCCCCGTAGGAATCACACCGCGACGCTGCTGCCCAGTGGCCAGGTGCTGATTGCCGGGAGCAACGACTTCAACGCGCCCAGCCAGTCCTGCGAGCTGTACACGCCCTGAGCCTGGGACGGGCCTCGGTCCATGACGAGGAAGAGGCCCGGACCCTCGCGGTCCGGGCCTCTGTCGTTGCCGGTTCCACCACCGGCACGTGCGGGCCCAGGCTCAGGCGGCCTGGGGCTCCGTCGCCACCGGGCGCACCAGGAACTCGCGGGCCGCGTCGAGCGCCCGCGTGTCCGTGAGCACCTGACCCGGCGCGGAGCCGTGGCCGATGAGCGCCCCCCGCCAGCGCAGGCCCATGTAGCCCGCCGTCAGTTGCAGGCTCTGGATGGGCGGCTGCGCGACGGCGTCATCCTCCTCGGAGGAGTGCGCGGTGACGAGCGACAGCACCTTGCCGCGCATCCGCTCGCGGAAGCGCAGCTCGGGCAGGCGCATCCACCAGGACCAGTGCTCGAAGTAGTGCTGCGCCGTCGAGGTGAGGTGGTACCAGTAGATGGGCGAGACGATGACCAGCTCATCCGCCGCCATCGTCCGTTCGGCCAGCGCGAGCAGCTCCGGGAGCGGCTTCGGATAGCCCTTCCCTGGCTCGTGACGGAAGTCCTGGAAGGGCTGGCGCAGGTGCTGCGCCAGCTGCAGCCACTCCACCACCGTGCCGGACGGGAGCGCCTCGGCGGCGCGACGGGCGAGCTGCTCGGCATTGCCGCTCTCCCGGGCACTGGCCAGGAGGAAGAGGACGCTGCGGGAGGTTGAAGGAGTGGGGCTCATGGCGGTTCCAGAATGGAAGTGGCGCTCTCTTAACAGGGCGCCAGGGCTGGCGCAGGCGCACGTGCCGCTCCGTGCCCGCGCAGCCTTGACAGCAACACGCCCTCCATCGTCTACCCGGGGGCATGACCCTTAATACCCGACAGACCAGAACACCGAGAAGGTTCGGACTCCCTGCCCTGCTGGCCGTCACCCTCGCGTTCCTCGTGGGGCCCGCGGCTCCCGCGCACGCGCAGGCGTGGACGCTGAGCAAGGCGCAGCGGCAGGAGTTCCTCCAGTACTACGCCCCTGTCGTCTTCAAGCGCGCCAACGGCAACGACAGCCGGCATGGCTACGACTGGATTACGAACTTCGACTTCGACCAGGACGGGAACTTCTCCAACAACAAGCTGCACTGGAAGGACGTGGACCAGTACGTCGATGCGGCGCGCGCCGGGACGGGCGCGTACAGCCACTGGCGCATCCGCCCCACCCTCTACACGTACCTCGTCGAGTACATGGACGGCGGGAAGAACCTCGTCCTCACGTACCACATCTACCACGCGCTCGATAAGAACGCGGCCGGCGACTACCAGCTGCACGACTGGGAGCGGGTGGAGATTCACGTGAGGAATGTCGTCGGCTCGCCGGGCAATGGCGAGTCCGTCGCGTTCGCCGTCGTCACCCAGCACAAGCGCAACGTCGTGCGCGCGCAGGGCAGCACCGAGCTCAACTTCATGCAGACGGCCACGGGCAAGCATCTGCTCATCTGGCAGGCCGAGTGGTCCGACAAGCTGCTGGCCCCGCACGGGCAGGAGCTGCGCTTCGTCGGTGACTCGTACGCGTGGATTGCCACGCAGCTGGCGACGCCCACCGCGAAGGCGGAGGTCGACGTGAACAACGACGACGGCCGGAAGAAGGTGCACTACGCCTTCGTGCCGCAGGGCTCGCCCGCGGCGGTGTCCACGCTGGGCGCTCGGGCCATCACCTACGCCACGGCGGACTCGCTCGCGAGCCGCTCCGACAATGGCAGCTCCGTCACGTGGCCCGGCGTCAAGCGCGTCACCTACGAGCTGCAGGACATCGCCGACATCCTTCCGACGCATTGGCAGTCCGGCGGCTACGTGACGCACTGGCTGGGCACCAACCCGCTCGACTTCTGGATGGAGAGCGGCATCACCAACGAGGCCGGCGCGGCCGAGGTCACACCCGGGATGAATCGCTTCTTCCCGCAGACTCGCGACATCGAGAACGAGGACGAGCGCGAGGGCTACATCGCCAAGAAGTGGTTCTTCGGCACCTACGAGCTCAACGCCAGCGCCTCGGACACGGGGGGCGGTGGCTCGGGCGCCTTTCATGACAACGCGTGGGCCAGCACGATGCCGGACTCGCGTGGACAGACGCGTGCGAGCGCGAGCGGCTACCCCACCTCGGCCAACGCGTTCTGGTGGCAGCATGACTACTTCATCCACACCGGCACCGCGGACTCGACGGACGGCGTGGAGGCCGGCTTCTGGCTGCCCGGGCCGTGGTACCTGCCCGCCTACGGCGGCTTCGACGGGCGCTGGGTGCAGCTGTTCGACGACCGCCCCGGCCAGGAGCCGTAGGGCACCCGAACACGGTTCAGGGGCGGCCAGGTGCCGTCCCTGAACCCGGCTGCCCGGGAAGGTCCCCGTCAGGGGTATCAGTGCTGGGGCCGAAAAGTCGGGCTTCCGCGGCCCTGACCTGCCCCGGCCGCCCGGGGGGAAGCCCCATCAGGTGGCATCAGTGCGTGGGCCGGAAGGCCGGGCTTCCGCACGGGATGGCTTCGCCTGACGCAGCGGCTTCAGCGCACGCCGCAGAAGTGCTCAACGGCGCGCGACAGCGCGGCCTCGCAGCGCACCAGGTCTTCCACCGGGACGTACTCGCCCGTCTGGTGCGCCACGCGGATGTCGCCAGGGCCGAACACCACCGCCTCGGCGCCCAGCTCCGTCATCTGCGGCGCCTCCGTGCCGAAGGACACCGTGGTGGAGGCGTTGCCGCTCACCTGCTCCAGGAAGCGCACCACCTCCGCGTCCGCTCGCGTATTCACGCCCCGGTCCGTGCGGCCCACGCGGATGTGCGCCTCGAAGGCCGGCTCGTCTCGCACCAGCTCCTGGCGGATGGTCTCCAGCAGCTCGGGCACCCGCTCCGGCGACTGGCCGGGAATGGGGCGCCACTCCACGAGGAAGCGGCACGCACCCGGGATGATGTTCTTCGCCTTTCCACCCTGGATGATGCCGACATTCACCGTGGTGAAGGGCGGCTGGAAGCCCTCGTCACGCTCGTCGCGCAGCACCGTCATCGCCAGGTGCTCCAGCCGCTGGAGGAAGCGCCCGGCGCGGAAGATGGCCGACGCGCCCGACTCCGGATACGCGCTGTGGCCCTCCTTCCCCAGCACCTCCACCTCCGCCAGGCAGTAGCCCTTGTTCGCGCGCACGGGCGTCAGCCGCGTGGGCTCGCCGACAATCGCGTGCCGCGCGCGGCCCAGGCCCGCCTCCACCAGCTTCTTCGCGCCCACCAGCCCCACCTCCTCGTCGGCGGTGAGCACCACCATCAGCGGAGCCCGCACGCGCTCCGCCTTGAGGGCCGCGTGCAGCGCGCAGGCGATGAAGCCCTTGGTGTCGCACGCGCCTCGCGCGTAGAGCTTCCCCTCCTTCTCCGTCAGCCGCAGCGCGTCCGTCCACGCCGCGTCATACGGCACGCAGTCGGTGTGCCCCACCAGCGCCAGCTCGGCGCGGCCGGAGCCGCCCTTCACCGCGACGAGGTTCACCTTCTCCACGCCCGCTTCGTCGGTGTAGCGCTGGCGCTCGGCCGTGAAGCCCGCGGCCTCCAGCTTCGCCTGCGCGTAGTCCACCAGCGGGGCGTTGGGGCGGGCGGACGTGGTGTCCATGGCCACCAGCTCGGTCAGGGTGGCTCGCAGCGCGGGCAGCGTGTCGCTCATGGGGACGACCTCCAGGAGCCGCGTCATGCCACCGCCACGCGCGGCGCGCCAGCCCCTGGAGGCCCGCTTCGTTCAGGGGTACAGGGTGCGGGACAGGGCCTGGAACGTCCGGCCGCTCTCCTCCGTCAGCGGGTGGCGCCCGTCGCGCACCACCATGCGCCCGGCCACCGCCACCTCGCGCACCGCCGCCTTGTCCGCGCCGAAGACAATCGCGGCCAGCAGCGACTCGGGGCTCGCGCCGGTGAGCGACGGGTGGTGCAGGTCCACCGTGAAGAAGTCCG
>JBKGHK010000302.1:0-11417 GCA_046520375.1 Pyxidicoccus sp. 3LFB2 | reverse complement strand
TGAGGCAGCACTCAGGGAAGACGGTGCAGGTGGTGGGGCATTCGCTCGGGGCGGTACTACGGCCGCAGCAAGGGCGCTCCCGTCGTGGGCGCGAGCATGGGCGACCTGGAGTTCTACGCGAACGGCTGCCGGCGCTCGCTGAACGACCCGAGCAAGTCGCGTTGGCACGACAAGGAGCGTCAGCTCCTGGCCGCCATCGAGGCGGAGATGGCGCGCCAGCAGGGCGGCGGTGGCGGCGGCGACAACTACGGCGGCGGCGGCGGCGGTGGTGGTCGGCCGGGGCGGCAGCGGCGGCTTTGGCGGGGACGACGACATCCCCCCGCCGGGCGACGACGACAACATCCCGTTCTGAGTCACGGAAGCAAGTGAGGCCCCGCGCCTGTCACCCTGGCGCGGGGACCTGTCCGGCGCAGGGCAGCCACACGGTGAAGGTGGTGCCCTGGCCGACGGTGCTGTGGACGGACACCTCGCCATGGTGGCTGTCGACGATGCGCCGGACGATGGCGAGCCCCAGCCCGGTGCCACTGGCGCGCGTGGTGAAGAAGGGCTCGAAGATGCGGGCCCTCACCTCGGGGGCCATGCCATGCCCGGTATCGGAGATGGTCAGCCGGGCATGAGGCGCGCCGGCGCGGGTGTCGGGCTCGAGCTTCGTGGTGAGGGTGCCGCCGGACGGCATGGCCTGCACCGCGTTGGTGAAGAGGTTGGTGAGGGCCACGTGGAGCAGCTGCGGGTCCACGGCCACGGGCGGCAGGCGCTCGTCCACGCTGCGGGCCACGGTGATGTGCGTGGGGCCCGCGCGCAGTGACGCGCTCAGGGCCTCGTCCACCACGGGCGGCAGCGGCTGGGGCTGCAGCCGCAGCTCCATGGGGCGGGCGAAGTCGAGCAGGTCATTGACCATCAGGGCCAGCCGCTGCACCTCCTCGTCCACGATGTTCAGCAGGGGGGCCGCGTGGCCCTCCGTGGCCCGGGGCACCAGCCGGCGCAGGGCCGCCACGGCGTTGGCGATGACGGCCAGTGGGTTGCGCACCTCGTGCGCGACGGTGGCGCTCAGCTCTCCGAGCGCGGCCATCCGCTCGCGCCGCACCAGCTCCGCCTGCGTGGACGCCAGCGTCCGCAGCGAATGGCGCAGCTCCTGGTTGAGGTGGCTCACCTGTCCTGGGCCCGGCGCCGCTCCCCGAGCGCGCTGGCCAGCAGCAGGCCGGACACGCTGGCGGCGGCGAGGAACGCCTGGAGGAAGAGGAGGCTGACGTTGTGCGCCGCCGCCTGGGCGAAGGGGCCGCAGCCATGGGCGGTGTGCCAGAGGGCCACCGTGGACAGCACGGCGGTGGCCAGCGCGGCGCCGCGCGCCTCGAACCGCAGCGCCGCCCAGAGCAGGAAGGGGAACGCCAGGTAGGTCATCGGGTGGAGGGCGACCGTGTCCGGAGCGCTGGAGCTCGGCGCCCGGAACACCAGGTGGGTGGCCACGCCCAGGCACACCAGCAACAAGGCCAGCTCCCCACCGCGCCGGAGCGTCCACCCCGTCAGGCCGCCCCGCAGCCACGTGAGCAGCAGCGGCGCCGCCACCAGGACGCCCATGGCGTCGCCCGTCCAGAAGATGCGCCAGGTGAGCCAGAAGCCCTCCAGCTCCATGCGCCCCCGGGCCACGAGCATGCCCACGCCCACGGTGGCGCCCAGGGCGGTGCTGACCAGCGTGGCCAGCCCCACCAGCCCGAGCACGTCCCGCACCCGCTCCAGGGTGGGCCGGAAGCGCACCAGCTTCCGCAGGAGGACGGCACCTACCACCGCCTCCAGCAGGTTGCCTCCCGCGATGCCCAGGACGGCGGGCGACAGCGACCACTCCGGGTGGAGGGCGACGGCGCCCGCGAAGAAGGACACCAGCAGCAGGGCCGGCCACTCGCGGTACCGGGTGAGCAGCAGCCCCGCGAGCGCCACGCCGCTGGGAGGCCACATCGCGGACACGTTCTCCGGCGGGAAGACGAGCAGTCCGCCCAGCTTCGCGGACAGCGCGTAGGCGGTGGCCATGAGCACGAGCCGTACGAGCGGCTGCCATCCGCGCGGGGAGAAGCCGGATGTAGGCACGCGCGCGATGGTCTACCCCCCGCTCCGGAGCCTGTTCTCCGAAACCTCAGCGGTTGTTCCGAGCCTCGCACGGGGCCCTTCCGCCAGAAAGCGGTCTGGAGGGCAGGCCCTCACCTGGGGACGCGAGGACCCGCCCCGCCAGGAAAACCGGTGACGCCGCGTCTTCGTAGTGGCGGGAGATCCACCGCGGCACCCCCGCGACAATCACTCACGGTAGGGCCGCCACGGCGGTGACATGGGAAGGCATTGGCTGCCGCGTCGAGATTGCCCCGGTGTATTGCGGCCTCGCGAGTAACAGCCGACACCCATGGTGAAATGAGATGCTTACTGTGAGGGTAAAACCCCTCCGGGAGTGCTTCATTCTCAGTTCCTGATACTTCATTCTTGAAGTCATGTGTGCTTTTCAGGAAATTCAGTGCCTTGCGCTGAGGTGCAGGCACAACATGCTTCAGGATTGAATCACCCTGCGGTGCCGGTCGACTGTCATTTCAATGACTTCGAACGTGGCCCGAATCGTGCTCAACCCGGTCTGCCAGGGAATCCCTCCCTTCCGGCGTGGCTGTGGAATGACGGGGCCATGAAATGACACCCAATGTCTGTGTCGTCGGTGCAGGTGCCTTCGTTCCTTCACGGGTTGTGAGCAATGCGCGCATCGCGCGAGCCATCCCCGGCTGGCCCGCGGAGCGCATCGAGGAAAAGATTGGCGTGCGGGAGCGGCGCTTCCTGTGGGACATCGACGAGGTGTCGGGCCGCGCGGTGCCCCCGCCGGAGAACGACGGGCACATCTACCCGGCCAACAACACGGACATGTGCGAGGTGGCGCTGCGCAAGGCGCTGGAGCAGTCCGGGGTGGACGCGGGGGAGCTGGACGCGCTCTTCGTCGTCACCTGCACGCCGGACGCGCCGCACTTCAACCACGACGCCATGGAGCTGCACCGGCGGCTGGAGCTGCGCGAGGACGCCTTCGCGCTGATGATTGACGACGGCTGTGGCGGCACGCCGTACGTGCTGGACCTGGTGAAGAAGATGATGGAGGGAGGCCGCTTCCGCACGGTGGCGGTGGTGGCCTCGGCCTTCACGTCGCCGCTGGTGAACCGTGAAGTCTATACGGACGAGCTGCCGCCCGGCCCGGGGCGCCCGAAGACGCTGCAGGGCTACCTGTCCATGTACGTCTTCGGCGACGGGGCGGGCGCGGTGGTCCTCCGCGCGAAGCCGGCCGAGGAGGGAGGCGCTGGCATCCTCGCCTCCTTCTCGGGCAACGCGCACGGGGACCTGGTCATCCGCAAGGGTGGCGGCCTGCTGAAGCTGCCGTACCAGCCGGGGCGGATGCGCCCGGCGGACATGGCCTTCGTGGTGGACGGCTTCAAGGTGGCGCGCAGCTATCCGGAGTACATGCAGAAGTGCCTCGACACGGTGCTCGGACCGCGCCCGGAGCTGAAGTCCGAGGTGCGCCGGTACTACTTCCACCAGCCGAACAAGCGGGTGATGGACGCCTTCGTCGCGCGCGCCGGCCTGCCGACCGAGGCGGTGGCGTGTAATGTGGACCGCTACGGCAACACGTCGGCCGCGGGGATGCTCATCCTCCTGGCGGAGGACCTGGAGGCCGGGCGGGTGCGGCTGGGCGGGGGAGACCTGGTGGTGGTGGCGGCGGTCGGGGCGAACATCCATTACGGCGCGCAGTTGGTGAGGCTATGAGCGACAAGGGCAGGGCCGTCGAGGGACTCGACGCGAACGTCTCCAAGGACCTGGAAGCGCGGCTGGCGCTGGCCACGAAGGACGACACGGCGCGCGGGCTGTTCTTCAACGGCGTGGTGGGCGCGGTGCGGGTGATGGGCGGGGACGGGGCAGTGGAGCGCTGTCTCGCGGCGAGCGGTGAGAAGAAGTTCATCGACTTCTTCAACTACCCGGTGGCCGCGTTCCTGAAGATGTCCTTCACCGCGGCGCAGCTGATGGGGCCGAAGTTCGGCGGCTTCGACGGAGCGCTGCGGCGCATGGGCGTGGTGGCGACGCAGGACTTCCTGTCCTCGGCGGCGGGCAAGACGCTGCTGCTGCTGGCGGCGGAGAGCCCGAAGCGGCTGGTGGGCAACCTGCACGCCGGCTACCGGGCGGCGGTGAGCTACGGCGAGCGCGGCGTGACGTGGACGGGAGACAAGACGGGCGTCTTCTTCATGAAGCGCGACTTCATGCCGCCGCCGTACCACGAGGGCACGCTGCAGGCCGCCATCGAAGCGGTGGGCGGCAAGCAGGTGCAGGTGCAGGGCCGTCAGACGGGCCCGCTCGACACCGAGTACGCGCTGTCCTGGCAGTAATCGCCCGGCGCTCCTGACCGCGCTCGAGCGCGGTGGGTGAGGCGCTCACGGGTTTCACGTTCCCCATCCCGAGCAGGGAAGGGAGGGCGTACGGGAGACGTGTGCCCGTGCGTCGGCGGTATTGCGGCAGTCACGAGAAGCAGCCCCGCGGTCCGGATGGAGGTTCTCCATGGCGCGTATGCAGGCTGGTGCAGTGGCGGTGCTGGCAGTGCTTGCGGTGGTGTCGGTGGCGTCCGAGGCGCATGCCGGCGAGGTGGTGTACCAGTTCCGCACGGAGGAGGACCCGTCGACGCCGCCGGACATGACGGTGTGCGCGGCGGCGCCCTTCGCGGCGAACGTGTTCCTGGGCGCGAGTGTGTACGTGCCCATCCACCGGCCCTGGGACGGCAAGGTGGTGTACGACGGCCGCAAGCGCGCGGGGACGGCAACGGCCTGCGTGAGGATTACGGACCCCACCTTCCCGCCGGGGCAGCAGGTGCCCTTCTACGCGCGCTTCAACCTGCCGGACGGGAGCTTCACGGCCTCGGGGACGTGCACGCTGGTGAGCAACGACGTGCCGGCGGCGGGGCTGGTGCTGGCCGGGTGCGCGCTGAGCCTGGTGCAGGTGCCGCGGGGCTTCGTGGGTGGCACGGTGTCGAGCACCAGCGTGTTCAACCCGCGCCGGCTGCCCGGGTACGCGACGGGCTCGCACTACACGCTCTACGTCTACCGTGACAGCCACCGCCGCGACGCCCGCGAGGAGTGGGAGGAGTGGGAAGCCGCCCAGGTCGCCGCGAGGGCGGAGGCGGAGTAGCCCGCGTGGGAAGGCCGGGCTGTGCGCAGCCCGGCCGGACTCACAGCCACACGCGCGTGTACCAGGGAGCCCGCGCCGGCACGGACCTCATCCGCTGCGTGTTCTGGGGCCTGGGCACGGTGGTGTACCGGAGCCGGTAGCCTCGCGGCAGCGTCTTCCAGTAGGTGACCTGCCACGGTGCCAGCGCCTCGCCGCGCTTCGACTCGAGCACGGGCTGGTTCTCATCCCCGAGCGCCTCATGGAAGCGGAACTCCTCCTCGGCGACCTCGAGGCTCACGGCCTCGATGACCCACGCCGCCGGAGCTCCGGCGGGCCCCGGCTCCTCTCCGGCATTCACGTAGCGGCTCCAGTCGGGGCGGGCATGTCGCTCCCAGACGGCGCCGCCCTCGGGAGTGAGCGCATAGCTGAAGAAGGAACGGGGCCGGCGCGCGTCGATGGCGCGGGAAATCTCCCTCGGTGAGAACAGCTCCTCGAAGCCATCGGGGAACTCATGGATGCGGATGAAGCCGCGCTCGGCGAGGCCGGACAGCCGCTCGCACAGCTCCTCGCGAGAGAAGCGCGGGTCATCCGGCATGTTGAGCGCGACATGGGGATTCGGCGCCACGAGCATGTGCAGGGGCGTGGGCAGCTCCATGGCGACCTCCAGGAGCCAGAGGTCCAGAAGGTCCACGTTCTCGTTCTCGGGGCTCTGCGTCATGTCCCCGGAGGATAGAGCATCCGCTCCGCTCGGGCACGGCACCCGGCCCTCCAGGGCGGTTATTACGAATTCGGAACTTCCGAAATCGGAGCATGTGTTATGCAGGGCGAATGAAGCCGCTCCGCCTCGTCCTGGACGTCCATCGCGCCACGCACCGCATCGGCCTGTTCCTGGACGCCGCCGAGCCCTCCTTGGATGTCTCCCAGGGTGAGGCCCACCTGCTGGCCTACCTGCTGGAGGTGGGAGACACCTCGCTGGGAGCGCTGCACGCGGCCTTCGCGCACAAGCGCTCCACGCTCACCAGCTATGTGGACCGGCTGGAGGCGAAGCGTCTGGTGCGCAGGGAGCTGCGGCCGGAGGACCGACGCTCGTTCCAGGTCTCGCTGACCGCGGCGGGCCGGACGCTGGCGACCCGGGTGCACCGGCGCCTGGAGGCGCTGGAGGCGGCGGCGCTGGAGGGGCTGGGAGCGAAGGAAGTGGAAGCCCTCAAGAAGGGGCTCACGGCGCTCGCCGAGGCAGGAGAGGCGGCGCCCCCCAAACGAAAACCCCGCACCCAGGGAGGTGGATGATGAGCGCACCGGTGAAGGAGCCGCCCCAGGAGGGCCCGAAGGCCCCGGCCGAGCTGTCGGACACGGCCTTCGTCGCGGCGGTGGAGGCAGCCACGTATCCGGGCGAGGCCTTCCGTCACCGCGAGCACGTGAGGTTGGCGTGGCTGTGCCTGCGAGAGCACGGCTTCGAGTCCGGGCTGGAACGGGTGCGTGGCCTCATCCAGCGTTACGCGACGGCGCTCGGCGCGACGGGGAAGTACCACGAGACGCTCACCCGGGCCTGGGCGGAGCTGGTGCAGGTGGGGCTCGACGCGGCCCCGGATGTCACGTCGTTCGACGCCTTCTTGAGTGCGAGGCCGGAGCTGAGCGACTCGCGACTCCTGGAGCGGCACTACCGCAAGGAGACGCTGGCCTCACCGGAGGCGAAGGCGGGCTGGGTGCCTCCGGACAGGGCGCCGCTGCCTTCCCGACAGGTGCAGGGCGCTCCAGGCGTGCGGCCCGTGCGCACGGGAGGCGGGTCCTCCCAGCGCGCTCGATAGGAACGCGGGCAGCGCTGGGGCTCACGGCCCCTGGACGCCACGCTCCTGCATGTACTTGTCCAGCGACTTGCGCGCCTGGCCGCGGACCTTGTTCTTCAGCAGCGGGGTCCACCCGAGCAGCAGGCCCATGGGCCCGAGCGCCTGGCGCGACCACGCGTGGAAGTCGAAGCGGTCGAGGTGGCGGACAATCTTCCCGTCGCGGAACTCGAACTCGGCGTCGATGCGGTTGATGACCTTCCGGCCGGTGGCGCTGAAGGTGTAGTGCGCGTCCCAGTGGGCGCGGCCAGTGCGGTCATCGGCCTGGACGTCCTGGAAGGTGAGCTGCAGGTCCTTGCCGCGCTCGCAGAGCATGCGCCACATGGAGGTGACGCCGGCGTGGCGGAGGCCGACGAAGACAGGGTCGGAGAACTCGACGTCGGGGTGGTAGCAGGCGGCCATGCCATCGGCGTCGCGCCGCTGGAACGCGAAGTAGAAGTCCGAAATGAGCTGGGAGTGCGGATGCATGGGGCAGGTGTAGCAGACCTGTCAGTGTGAGTGCGCCAACTGTCGGGCGTTCACCTGCGGGCGGGAGGCTGCCCCCGGGGACGCTGTCGAGAGGCTGGCACGTCCATACCTCACCCGACACAGCGCCGCATGGCGCGGCGCCGGGAGGGGTGGAGCATGGGGAGTCCGATTCGCGGCGGAGCGGTAGCGGGTGTGCTGCTGGCCGCCGCGGTGGCGGGAGTGGCGGCGCTGCCCGGGAGCGCGGAGGCGCAGGTCTTCTCGCCCACGCGCAGCCTGACGACGACGGCGACGGGCTACCAGGAGCCACAGGTGTCCGCGCTGGGCGGTGACGTGCACGTGGCCTGGGTGGACGCGGCGACCGGGAGCGGGGACGTGTACTACCGGCGCAGCACGGACGGCGGCGCCACCTTCGGCCCGGTGCGCAACCTCAGTGAGGAGGGCATCACTCCCGAGGAGGAAGCGCACGGTGTGCGGGTGCTCGCGCAGGGGGACCGCGTCTACCTGACGTGGGTGGAGGGCGGCCTGCGCTTCCGCTCGAGCGAGAACCGTGGCGCCACCTTCGGGCCCGTGCTGGAGCTGACGAGCTACCCCGAGGGCGGCCTGCGCCTGGCCGCGGGCGGCGGCGACAACGTCTACATGGCGTGGTTCCGCTCGCTGGAGGACGAGGTGGGGGACGTCTTCTTCGTGCGCAGCCCGGTGGCGGGGCGCGTCTTCGCGGACATCGAGGACCTGAACGAGAACCGCAACTACGGCAGCGTCGAGCTGGCCGCGCGGGGCGAGCACGTCTACGTGCTGTGGGATGACGGCGGCAGCAACGACGGCTCGGACCTCTTCTTCCGTCGCAGCACGGATGGCGGAATCACCTTCGGGCTCACCCTCCGGCTCACCGACACGGAGGGCACCTCGCACCAGCAGCAGCTCACGGTGCTGGGCAACAGCGTCTTTGTCGTCTGGAGCGAATGCACCTCCCTCTGCCAGGTGTGGCTGCGCCGCAGCCCGGACTCAGGGGCCACCTTCGCCGCGCCGGTGAAGGTGAGCCAGGGGCTGGACAGCGCCTTCGACCCGAGGCTGGCGGTGCGGGACTCGCGGGTGTTCGTGGCCTGGACGGGCCAGACGCTGGAGCGCTACGAGTCCGACATCTACCTCTCGCTGAGTACGGACGGGGGCGCCACCTTCACCGCGCCGGTGAACGTGAGTCGTACGCCCGCGGACTCGCGGGACGCACGGCTGGTGCCGGCGGGCACGGGTGTCCGGCTGGTATGGACGGAGGGCTACAGCGGCGAGCGGGACGTCTACACGCGGGCCACGTCGGGCTTCGGCCTGGTATTGGGGGCCGCGGAGAATCTGAGCCGGACGACGACAGACTCGGGAGCGGCGTCCATCGCTTCTTCGAGGTGTGGCACCCAGTCGCACGTGGTGTGGTTGGAGGGGGAGGAGTCCGGTAACTCGGTGCGCTACCGCCGGGCCTCGCTGCCCTTCACGCCCTTCGCCTGCGTGCTGCTCCCTGAAGCCCGCTAGCCTCCCCGGGAGACGAGATGGCGAGGGGGCCGGCGCTCGGGGAAAGAGCTTCAGGCCCGGACCCCTGGTGGGCCGGGGTGTACGCCGCTGGACCGTTGGCGTGCGGAATGGCGCGGCGGAGGCCTGGAGTGCATGGCAGATTCGCCCCCATGGCTCGCGACATCGTCATTTGGCCCCACAAGGTACTCACCTCGCCCACGAAGCCCGTGACGGACTTCGGCCCCCCGCTCCAGAAGCTGCTGGAGGAGATGGCCGAGTCGATGAAGGAAGCAGAAGGCATCGGCATCGCCGCCAACCAGGTCGGCGAGCCGCTGCGCATGGCGCTGGTGGGCCGCGAGGACGGCACGTCCTTCGAAATCATCAACCCGCAGGTGTTGGAGAAGAAGGAGCCCGTGACGTTGGAGGAGGGCTGCCTGTCCGTCCCCCGCGAGTGGGAGAAGTGCCCGCGCTTCCACCGGGTGAAGGTGCGCTACCAGGACCGGACGGGCGAGTGGCACGAACTGGAGGCAGAGGGCCGGCTCGCGCACGTGCTGCAGCATGAAATCGACCACCTGGACGGGCACGTCTTCGTGGACCACCTGTCCAGCCTCAAGCGCACGCTCATCCTCGGGCGGATGCAGAAGCTGCAGAAGGCGAAGGCCCGGCAGAAGGGCCAGGACTGAAGCGTAGGGGGGGGAACCATGGCCACACACACCATTCCCGCGAGGGTCGCCACCTTCCGGGAGGAGTACCGGCGGAAATACGTGGGAGCGCGCTACTCGGGGCGGGCCCACTTCGCCTTCACCAGTCTCGGTGCGCTGGTGGCCATCGGCTTCTCGCTCTCCCGACTGGACGCCGTGCGTCCCCTGGAGTGGCTGGCGGTCCCCGCAGTCTTCCTGCTGGGGAACGTGGTGGAGTTCCTGGGCCATCGAGGGCCCATGCACCACCGTCGGCGGGGACTGGGGCTGCTCTTCCAGCGCCACACGGAGCAGCACCACCGCTTCTTCACCCACGAGGCGCTCGCCTACGAGTCGGCCCGGGACGTGAAGATGGTCCTCTTCCCGCCCGTGCTGCTGCTCTTCTTCCTGGGAGCCATCGCCACTCCGCTGGCGGCGCTGTGCTTCGCGCTCGTCTCACCGAACGTGGGCTGGCTCTTCGCGGCCTCGGCCGTGGGCTACTACCTCACCTATGAGTGGCTGCACTTCTGCCACCATCTGCCGCCCGAGCACCCGGTGGCCCGGCTCCCGCTGATGGCGAGGCTGCGGCGCCACCATCAGACGCATCACGACCCCTCGAAGATGCAGCAGTACAACTTCAACATCACCTTCCCGCTCTCCGACTGGCTCTTCGGTACCGCCTGGCGGCCGGAGGCTCCGAGCGGAGTGGATCACCCCGAAGCTTCTGCCCCAAAGGCGCGGCTTGAGCCCTGAAGCAGCCCGCCTGGCTGCTATCCAGGCGGAAAGCCTGGGATTTTCGGGGAGGAAGCCCAGGACGGGGGTGGGGGGTTCTCACCAATGAAGGGGTGATTAAATCCCTCATTGCGACGGCGTCACCTGGACTTCCGATCAAGAGGATTTGACGGCCCCGTGACGACGCGTTAGTAACTGAACCTCTGCTCGGCGCCTCGGTGTCCTTTACCGGGTGCGAACGGGGGAAGAAAAAGGTCGGCGAAGCTTGTTGACCCTGGACGCGGCGGTGGTAGAAGCCGCGCCCCCTCGAACGAGCGGCTGATCTCAGCGGCTCGCCGGGGCGGAGAGAAGAAGTACGAAGGATCCAACCAAATAGGTTGATCCAGGGGACGGCGGTGGTAGAAGCCGCGCCCCACCCGAGGCGGCTCAGCTCGGGAAGCTGACAGCGAGAATAACGGAGTCGACGAAGTGGTTGACTCAAGACGCGGCGGTGGTAGAAGCCGCGCCCCACTCGACGGACCCGCTGGCGGGCAGCAGCAGCCAGGTGGATCCGGGGAGAGCAGTACGGAAGAAAGAGTTGGCCGAAGCGGTTGACTCGAAACGCGGTGGTGGTAGAAGCCGCGCCCCTCACGATGAAGCCCGCGCACTGGCGCGGAAGGCACTTCAGCGGGAGTCAGTAGCACCGACAAACGGAATACGGCGGTCAACGAAGCGAGTTGACAAGAAACGCGGCGACGAAGTAGAAGCCGCGCCCCCGACGAAGAAAAAGCCCGGCAGGAAGGGCGGCTCAGCGGGGAAGTCAACGAAGCAGCGGTTGACAGGGACGGCGGCGAAGCGGTACAAGCCGCGCCCCCTCGAAAGAAAACAGCGGAAGCCACTGGGCGGCGCTGAAGACTTCGAGAGGCCAAGAGGACGCGAAAGTCGAAGTTGACAACGGACGCGGACTCGAATAAAGAATGCAGCCCCGCCGGTTGAGAACGGCAGGCGGCAAACGTAGCAACGGTAACAAAAAGTCGCGAGCAGCACAAGCGACTCGGTCTTT
>JBKGHK010000301.1:0-11421 GCA_046520375.1 Pyxidicoccus sp. 3LFB2 | reverse complement strand
GGCGGAGCGCTCGGCTGGGGCGCGGGCCCCGGCGGAGGCGTCACCGCGGTGATGGGCTGGGGCGGGCGCTCCGGCACGGGCATCGCGGGGAGCTGCTTGGAGATGAGCGTGGGCTCCAGGCCCGGCGGGTCCATCTGCGGCGCTTCGATGCGCCCCGTGCCCCAGGCTCCCTGGGGCGGGGACTCCGGCTGCACCAGCCCCATGCGGCCCGTGGAAGGACCATTGCTGGCAGGCGTCACCAGGCCCATCTGCCCCGTGGCGGGGCCGCTGCCGGCGGGCGTCACCAGGCCCATCTGCCCCGTCGCGGGCGAGACCTTCACGCTGCCCGGCGCAATCGTGGCGTCGAAGCCCTCCTCCTCACCCTGCGACGGCAGGGCGATGCCCGAGGGCGCCTTCTGCACGGGGAGGCGCGGAGCGGTATAGGTCCCCGACGGCGGGGAGAGCGTGTGCAGCGGGCTGCCCGTCAGCGCCTCCACGAAGGAGGCCACGTCCGGGAAGCGGTCCGCGGCCGCCTTGGAGAGCGCGCGCTCCACCGCGGCGATGGTGCTCGCCGACGCCTCCGGGCACAGGGGGGCGAGCGGGTCGGCCGGCTCGTACACCACGCGGAAGATCATCTGCGCGAGGCCGCCCGCGCCGAAGACGGGCTTGCCGGACATCATCTCGTAGACGATGCAGCCGAGCGCGAAGATGTCCGTGCGCGCGTCGATTTCGCGGTTCTTGCCCATCGCCTGCTCGGGCGACATGTACTGCGGCGTGCCGATGATGGTCGCTTCCTGCGTCTGCAGCGTCTCCGAGGTGAGGACCTTGGAGATGCCGAAGTCGAGCAACTTCACCCGCTGCCCCACCACGCCGCCGGAGTCGGTGGGCACCAGGAACACGTTGGCCGGCTTGAGGTCTCGGTGGACGATGCCCGCGCCATGCGCCGCCTGGAGCGCCGAGCCCATCTGCCGCGTGTACGAGAACACCTCGTCCAAGGGCAGCCGCCCGCGCTCCAGCCGGGACTGGAGGCTCTCGCCGCGCAGGAACTCCAGCACCAGGAACGGGGTGCCGTCCTCCAGCGTGTCGTAGTCCAGCACCTCGACGATGTTGGGGTGGCCCAGCCGGGACGCGATTTCCGCCTCGCGGCGGAAGCGGGTGAAGATTTCCTGCGTCAGGTGGTCGCCGCCGCGGAGCACCTTGACCGCCACCTGCTTGCCGGGAAGGCGCAGGTGCTGGGCGAGATACACCGAGCCCATGCCCCCCCGGCCCAGCACGGAGGCAATCTTGTAGGTGTTCCGCAAGACGGTGTCGGTACGGAGGTCACCGTCGGAGGGTCGGGTCATGGGGGTGGGGCTCGCACGGGTCACGACTGCTGCGTTTGCCCCATTCCATCCTCGTATCCCACCAGCAATCAACCCTCCCGATGTCGTAGGTCACCCAGGGAGGGGGGCCTCGGGGCGGTTTGAGGCCGAGCGGAACCCCTGCCGGGCCAGAGACGTCCCATCCGCCCAGGGTGGCGCGGGGCGGTTCCGCCCGCCTGCTGGGGAGGCGGGCGGCTGTCGAAGTAGGGCCTTCAGGGCTTCGCGGGGGCGGCGGCCAGCGTGCGGGTGAAGAACCGCACGGCGTCGGTGGCCAGCTCGCGGTGGAGCTTCACGCGGTCCACGCCCGGCGGGTCCATGCACAGCTCCTGCGCCTCTTCCTTCGCCTCCGGGATGCAGGGGGCCATGAAGACGTAGTGCCCGGCGCGAGGGACGAGCGCGTACTCGGGGGGCTTGGGCAGCGAGGCGCGGATGTGGCCGGCATGGTCCGCCACCGGGAGCACCTCGTCCTTCGCCGCGGCGTACAGGCGCACGGGCACCTTCACGCCCTTGAGCCCGGCCTTGTCGTAGAAGACGCCCACGGGGGCCATGGTGAAGACGGCGCGGACTCGCGGCTCCGCGGTGTCCTGGAGGTCCGGGCGTGTGACGCGGACCTTGGGCAGCATTCCGCAGAGCACCGCCTGCTTCCGCGTCTTGCAGTGCCGCTCCAGCCGGCCGAAGTCCGGCTTCGCACCGGCCAGCAGCAGCACGGTGTAGCCACCGGCGGAGAAGCCCAGGGCCCCGACACGGGCCGGGTCCACGGAGGGGCCCACCGTCGCATCCGCCAGCACCGTGTCGAGGAGCGTCTTCATATGCGCCGCGCGGCCGAGCCACACCTCGTCCGTGCCCGCCGCCGGACTGTTGGCGTCCTTGAAGCTGGCACCGGGGTGGTCGAGCGAGGCGACGACGAAGCCCTCGCGGGCGAGCGCCGTGGCGAGGTTGTGGTGCCCCCAGCGGGTGCCTCCATGGCCGTGGGAGATGAGCACCAGCGGGTAGCGGCCGGGGACCAGTTCCTGCTCACGGCCCGCGTCGACACGCCACAGCGACACGGGGAGCGGCTCCGAGGGCTGGGTGGCCGGGTAGAAGACGAGGCCGCCCATGGGGCCTCCACCGACGGGGTCCTTCATCGTCAGCTCGCGGAAGCCCACGCCCGGGGCCTCGGCGAGGGCGGAGGTGCCCAGGAGCAGGGCGACGAGGAGGATGGCTCGGTGAAGTGGGGTGCCGCGGGGGCCGGAGATGCTCATGTCGCATATGACGCGCGAGACGCAATCTGATTGCAAGCGCCAGGTGCGAAGCGTCGGGCGGAGCGGGACGCACCGGGTGGCTGAAGGGGGAAGCTCCCGACAGGCCGGCGGGGCAGGCCGATGCTCAGACTCGACTTTCGCCACTTTGGCCCGCCGCTCAAGCCGCCTGTGGGAGCGGCGGGTCCGAAGGGCGAAAATCGAGTCAGGGCCTCGCTGAAGCGATGCGACTCGTGAGGAAGAGAGGGAGCGGGCTCCCTCCCTTCCCACGACTTCAGCGTCTACGGGCTGAACATGCCAGTGAGCACGCTGGCGCGGCCTCGAGGCAGCGAGCGCTTGAACGGGCTCGTCGCGAGGTCCGAGCCGGGCTGGTGCCAGCTCTGGATTTCCGCGAAGTACGTCTGGCCCGCCAGCAGCACGCCCGGGGGCAGGTACACGCTCTGGAGGTCCGTGTGCAGCGACACCACGCGCGTCGCGGTGGTGGCACCGTTGCTCGTGCCCAGCCGGTAGATGTTCACCACGTAGTTCGTGGCCGTGCCGATCAGCGGCTTCGACCAGCGCAGCGAGGCGTCGGCCCCCACGCCCGTGAGGTTCTGGAACGCGCCGCGCGTGTTCACCAGGGGCGCCTGCACCGGCCCGACGAGGGGCTGCACGGGCGCGGCGGTGAACGCGCTCGCCTCCTGATCCACGCGGATGTCCACGCTCATGGTGACAGGCGTCGCGGTTCCCAGCGCGTAGCTCTTCGTGAAGCCCGCGGCGGCGAGCGCCACCTTCTGCCACGTCGCCGGGAGCGGGTTGTTGTAGGTCATGCTCCCCGTGACGAGGTCGGTCCGCTGCGTGTCAGGATTGAGCTTCACGAGCAGTGGCGGCCCGCTGATGGACGCGAGCGCCGAGTTCAGTGCGGCCGGCCGGGCGGACATCCAGATCTCGTTGTACGTGCTGACCGCGCCCGGGTTCACCTGGGTGCGAAGGGCTTCGAAGGCCGAGCGTCTCCAGTCCACCGCGAAGGTGCCGGTCGCGACGGGCTGGGTGAAGGTTCCGCTGACGGTGACGGGCTGGCCCTCCACCTGCGTCACGCTCGTGTCGAGCACCTTGTGCATCGCGCGGTAGGCCACTCCATTCGCGCTCGTCTGCAACCGCATCTGCGCCAGCGAGAACACATCCCCGCGGCCGCTGTCGAGCAGCACCGGGTTGAGCATGTTGGCGTAATCGAAGCTCAGCCCGGAGAGCGACGTGGCGCCCGAAAGGGGGAACCCCGTGGCGCCGCCGTGGATGTAGCCGAACGCGCCCGGGTTCAACGAATACATGTCCAGGAAGTCCCCCGGCTGCCAGGGAGACAGGCCGGTGGCGGACACCGTCACGGGCGTGGGCAGCGAGGCGAAGGTGCCATCGCGGCCCCACTCCGTGGAGCCCAGATCGAACGCGCGGCCGGTGCTCACCAGGTAGCGCGCGCCCAGCTTCAGGTAGATGCGGCCGGAAGGGACGTTCGGCACGGAGATGGTGCCGTCCGCGGAGCCCGTGCCCGGATAGGCCGTGAACGCCCCGGTGGTTGAGTCCCGCATGTATGCCACCACCGACGTGGCGGACTGGTCGTAGGGCTTCGTCTCGTTGCCCGACGTGGCGACGAAGGTGACCGGGCTGGTACCGGTGACCTGGGTGACCAGGCCTTGGGTGACCTGAGAGGTCGCGTCTGTCGACACGGAGGAGTCCATCGCCTCGGCCTCGTCGAGACCCGCGCAGCCGGCCCCTGTCATGCCGACCAAAAGCCCGAGGGAAATCAATGACATCTTCATCGCGAAGGAATCCCTTTCGGCGACGCCATGAATGGCGCCGCGCAGGGAGATTCATACCGGGTCGGTCTGACAGTTCCGGGAGCGCTTCGATGCCAATCCGCCAAGGTCAGACAGGTGTCGTGTGGCTTCCCGCTACTCGCGCGTCGGCTCCACGCCGTGGGGCCTGTCTCGCTTGGACGGCATGAACGTCAGGGTGGCGGCGAAGCCGCCTCCGCCGCTACCGGGTGGCACGAAGGCGTCGATGAAGTCCCCCGTCCTCCGGCTGTAGCGGAGCACCGAGCCCGGCAGGAAGTCCACCTGGTACAGGTTGCCGTCGGGCCCGAACTCGAGGTCGAGGGCATCGGCCACCCCGCCGCTTCCCGGCTCCACGAAGACGTCAATGAACGCGCCCGTCCTCCCGTCATAGCGCCGCACGTCGTCGTCCCTCGTGCCCACGTACACCTTGCCGTCCCTGCCAACGGCCACCGTCACCGCTTCGAGGTCCGGGATGAAGACCGCTCCGGGCTGTCCCGGCGCCGGGAGGGGCGCACCCGTGTCCCCGTCGTAGCGCAAGACATCGTTACCCGAGATGCTCACCACGAGCAGGTTCCCCTTCTTGTCGAAGGCCATCCGCTGCGGCACGAGGAGCCCGCCCCCGGTGGCGAAGACGTCGAGGAAGGCCCCTGTCTCCCCGTCGTACCGGAGCACGCTGTTGGTGCCGAAGAAGCTGTCGGCGACGTACAGGTTGCCGTCGGGCCCGAAGATGAGGCCGCCCGGCGCTCCCAGCCCGCCGCTGCCCGCGGGAACGAAGACGTCGAGGAACGCACCCGTCGTCCCGTCGTAGCGCAGCACATTCCCACTGTCGAAGCTGGCGATGTAGAGGTTCCCGTCCGGCCCGTATACGAGCTCCTGTGGGTTCGCCAGCCCGCCACTGCCGGGCGCGACGAAGACGCCGACGAACTCGCCCGTCTCTCCGTCGTAGCGCAGCACGCTGGCGTTGAGCCCCTGGCCGACCAGCAGGTCGCCACCGTACTTCTTGCGAACCTCCACGCTCACCGAGTCCAGGCCCCACTGCTCGTTGGCCTCCGAGCGCGGAGGGTCCGCGAAGCGGAGCGTCAAGGTGCCGCCGGTGTGCCGGAAGGTGAAGCTGAGCCGATAGATGGAGTCCCCCACGCTCCCGTAGCCGGACTCGTCGCGGTACCCGAGCGTCCCCTTCGACTCCGCGCCGGTGAGGCCCGGGTGGCTGCCTCCCGGGTACGGCCCTGGATACGATTGGGAGTAGCGGGAGTCGTACGGCGCCTTGTCGTTGGAGAAGGTCGCATCGAGCAGGACACGGCCACCGTCCACGCTCGCCACCCAGCGGTCCGGCCCCTTCGTCGCGTCGCTGCCATCCCAGGACTTCAGGACGAACAGGTCCAGGCTGAGGGTGACTTCATCATGGGCCGGCAGGTCTTCCAGGCTGAGCGTCACCTCCTGCTGGCTGAAGGGACCGAGGAACTGACGCCCTGCCCTGGGTGTCCGGGAGACTGTCCTGTGGCTCCACTCGGGGCCTGCTCCACGGCCGAAGTTCTCATCGTAGACCTCCTGGGCGTCCTGCCTGTTCGCGGCAGTGACCTCCGCTGGCGCCGCCTCCTCCAGGGGCGCCAGGGAGTCCGACTGCTCCTCCGGCCCTCCCTGGCAGCCCACGGCCAGCCATGCCACCAATACGGCACTTCCAAGCCACCTGTTCCCCATGTGCTCCTCCCATCACGCCCGAGCCGAGGGTGGTGCGACCGCGGGCCCGGTACCAGTGACAGGAAGGGCTCCCTCCGTCTGTGAAGAGGACGGTTCGGTGCCCTGGGAGACCAGGGCTCTTCGAATGCCAACGCCCGTGCTCCTTTGTAGGGAGCACGGGCGGCGGGTGCGACGCAGGGAGTGGCTCGCCGTCAGGCGGGCATCGGCATGGTGGGGCTCTCGGGCTCCGCCTTCGCGACGACCGCGGTGCTCGCGGCGATGGCGGGCGTGTGCGGCGCGGGAGACACGGGCACCTCGCCCACCGTCTCACCGTGCTGGCTCAGGTCCAGCCCCTGCTCCTCCTGCTCACGCGTGACGCGCAGCGGGACGATGCGGTCCACCAGCTTGTAGAGCAGGTACGAGCCCACGAAGGAGAAGACCGACACCAGCACCAGCGCCAGCATGTGCATCGTGAAGGTGCGCGTCTCGCCGTGGATGAGTCCCACGTCCTTCGCCAGCACCCCCGTCAGCACCATGCCCACCACGCCGCCCAGGCCGTGGCAGGGGAAGACGTCCAGCGTGTCGTCGATGGCCGTGCGGCTCTTGAAGTGCGCCGCCGCGTTGCTCACGAAGCTCGCCACCAGGCCCACCAGGATGCTCTGCCCCACGGTGATGAAGCCCGCTGCCGGCGTCACCGCCACCAGCCCCACCACCGCGCCGATGCAGGCGCCCATCGCGCTCGGCTTGCGGCCGCGCAGCCAGTCGAAGGCAATCCACCCCAGCATCGCCGCCGCCGAGGCCGTGTTCGTCGTGGCGAACGCCAGCGCCGCCAGCGACGAGGCCGACAGCGCCGAGCCCGCGTTGAAGCCGAACCAGCCGAACCACAGCATGCCCGTGCCCAGCATCACGAAGGGGACATTGGCCGGCGTGTGCGCCGCGTTCTCCACGTGCACCGTGCGCCGCCCCAGCACCAGCGCGCCCGCCAGCGCCGCGAAGCCCGCGGACATGTGCACCACCGTGCCGCCCGCGAAGTCCAGCACCCCCAGCTTCCGCAGGAAGCCGTCCGGGTGCCACGTCATGTGCGCCAGCGGCGCGTAGATGACCAGGGTGAAGAGCACCATGAACACCAGGTACGCCTTGAAGCGCACGCGCTCGGCGAACGCGCCCGTAATCAGCGCCGGGGTGATGATGGCGAACTTGAGCTGGAACAGCGCGAACAGCAGCAGGGGAATCGTCGGTGCCAGGTCGGGGTGCGTCTCTCCTCCCACGCCGCTGAACATGAAGAAGGTGCGTGGATCACCAATGAGCCCGTGGAAGCTGTCACCGAAGCTCAGGCTGAAGCCCACCACCACCCAGAGCAGGCTGATGACCGCCATGGCGATGAAGCTCTGAAGCAGCGTGGACACCACGTTCTTCAGCCGCACCATGCCCCCGTAGAAGAAGGACAGGCCCGGCGTCATCAGCAGCACCAGCGCCGTCGCGGTGAGGATCCACGCGGTGTCCGCCGCGTTGATGGGACCGCCCTGCTTCACCTGCGCCGCCGGGTTCACCAGCAGCCCCGCCGCACCCACACCCACCAGAAGGGCCATCGCCAACCACTTCCTCATTGCGCCACCCCACAGAAGACTGACGCAATGCAGTGTGGATCGGGTCTCCGATAATTTCAACGGTCGGTGGGCTTAATTCTTCGTCCGATTGTCTAAATCCGTCGGGATTTACGATTTCGGGCCTGCTTCCAGGTGGGTGGATGGCGGATGACGTGCCTGGCTGCCTGCCCCTTCCGGGATGGGGGGAGCTACTTCACCTGGATGGCGCCACCCTTGATGTCGAGGTTCTCGCCCCCCTTGAGCACCACCTTGCCCGCGTCCGTCTGGACGGTGCAGGGGCCGGAGCCCTGGATGGTGACCGAGGCCGTCTGGCTCCGGCCGAACGTCACGGAGGTCTTCACGCCGCTGCACACCGCCGACCACGTGTAGTCGCGCGAGTCGCGGTTGTAGTAGCGCACGGTGACGGCCGCCGATGCCGCGGACGACGCGAGCAGGGCTGTCACGAGAGTTGCCGCCGAGAGCTTCAGCTTCATGTCTTCATCCCCCTGAGAATCCAAAGAGTAACGCCGCGCACACTGGGGTACGGGGCATGGGTTGTCCACGCCGTCATACGCCGTGTGCCTGACATCTGCATTGCTGGCAGCCCACCCGCCGCGTGGAGTCCTTCATGCTCGTAGAACCTCATGGATGAGCACGACACGGCGCCACTCCTGGTGACGGTGGAGCTGGACGCAGAGAGCTTCTCGCGCCTGGACGGCCTGCGCCGGCGCTACTTCCCGCCCGAGCGCAACTTCATCCCCGCCCATGTCTCCCTCTTCCACCACCTACCGCCGCACGAGCGCGACGCCGTGGAGCGGACCCTCGCGCTGGCGGCCTCGCGCGCCGCACCCGTGCTGCGCTTTGGACGCCTGCGCCGGCTGGGGCGCGGCATGGCGGTAGAGGTGGAGGCGCCGGAGCTCGCGGCCGTGCAGCGTGAGCTGGCGGGGGCCTTCGCGCCGTGGCTCACGCCTCAGGATCGGCAGCCCTTCCGGCCCCACGTCACGCTCATGAACAAGGCTTCGCCCGAAGACGCCGAGCGCGCCTTCGTCGAGCTGGGCGCTGGG
Source organism: Pyxidicoccus sp. 3LFB2 (assembly GCA_046520375.1). Classification (GTDB taxonomy): domain Bacteria; phylum Myxococcota; class Myxococcia; order Myxococcales; family Myxococcaceae; genus Myxococcus. The sequence goes on along the minus strand of JBKGHK010000301.1, from coordinate 2,708 downwards.
TGGGCGCACTGGGACGGATGCGGTGAGGCGCTGCTGCTCTGGAAGTACCTGGGCGGCCCTTGGGCGCTGGCCTCGCGGTTTCCCTTCGGTACTTCCTAGGCGCGGCTCAGGGCGTGGGCGTCGGGAGGTCCGGGAGCGCGAGGAGCTGCCTCGCGGGGAGCGTGCGCTCCAGCTCCTCGGGGTGGAGGCGGAACCAGCGGGCGATGAGCATCACCTCCTGGGCCTCGTGCGCGCGCAGGCCGAGCGTCTCCGGCTCCGGGCGCTCGAAGACCTCGCGGGCGCGTGCTTCACGGCCTCGCGCTCTTCTCCGCTCTGGGGGGCGGGCAGCTCCACGCGCACGCTGCCACGGCGCAGACGTAGGTGCGGTCCTCGCCGCCGTGGCCGGGCACCGTGTAGACGAAGGAGAGGCGCTTGAGCGTGCGGCCCAGCTCCACAATCCACTCGCGCATCAGCTCCAGCCGCTCCGCGCGGTCCCTCAGCTCGGCGGCGTACTCGAACTGGAGACGGCGGGCCGCCAGGGCCATGCGCTCGCGCAGCAGGGTGAGCGGCGTGTCCGACGTGCCCTCCAGGAAGGCCCGGGCCTGCAGGACTCGCGCGTGGTACTCCGCATGCGTGCAGCCGCCCGCGCACGGGGCCAGGCAGCGCGAGAGCTGGCCGCGCATGCACAGCGGCTCCTGCTTCAGCGGGAAGAGCTGGAACTGGTCCGCCAGCCGCATCGGCGTGTCCGAGGCGCAGTCGCGCAGCTCCAGCAAGTCGCTCACCGCGCGCACCACCTCGGACACGGACGCGCGGCCATGGAAGGGGCCGTAGTAGTCGCCGCTCTCGCCGTTGGCGCGGCCCACCACGCGCAGCCGGGGCACGGCCTCGCGCGTGAGGTGGATGAAGCAGTGGCCCCTGTCTCGCTTGTGCTCCACGTTGTAGAGCGGGCGCTGCGACTTGATGAGCCGGAACTCCTGGAGCAGCGCGGCGAACTCGCTGGCGGTGTACTCCCACTCGACGCGGTGGGCGTGGGAGATGATCTCCGCCGCCTTCTCGCCGTCGTCCGCGCGGAAGTAGGAGAGCAGCCGCGTCCGCACCCGCACGGACTTGCCCACGTAGAGCACCTCGCCCGAGGGCCCCAGCATCCGGTAGACCCCGGGGCGGTTCTCGGCGTGCTCGCGAACGTGGGCGAGGAGTGAATCGACGCGGGAGTCCATGCGCGGAAGAAGGCGGCCCCAGTTCCAAGTGGGGCCGACCCCGCACCGTATACCGGGGCGATACCTCCTGGCTGGACGGGGCCTCGCCCTGCGCGAGGCCCGGCCGGAGGGCTGGCGGCCAGGGGCCTTCCGGTCTCCGGTCCGGGCGCCGAGGGGGCTTCGCGCGCCCCCCAGGTAGCGGGACCTACGCGGGCTCGATGAAGTTGAGCCGGTAGCCGTCCGGGTCGGTGATGATGACCTCGCGCGTGTGCCAGGGCTGCACCACGGGGCCCTCCACGGCGGCCCCCTGCGCCTGGGCGCGCAGGAGCAGCTCATCGAGGCCGCTCTGGCCCTCGGTGCGGAAGCCCACCAGCACGCCCAGCCCGCGGCGCCCCTCCAGCTTCAGCATGGGGGGAGGGGTGACGAGGTAGACGTCGACCGTCCCCGCCCACTGGAGGTGGACGAAGGGCGGCTCGGCACCCACGCGCTCGAAGCCGAGCGCCTCGTAGAACGCCAGCGAGCGCGCGGCGTCCGAGACGAGCAGCTTGACGAACGACGGGTTCACTTCGTGAGGCCTTCGGCCTTCAGCGCGGCCTGCACGGCGGGACGCTGGGCCACGCGGGCCTGGAAGGCCTGCAGCGCGGGGTAGGACGAAATGTCCACCTTCGTGTTGCCCGCCCAGTTCGTCACGGTGAAGAGGTACGCGTCCGCCACCGTGAACTGCTCGCCCATGAGGAAGGGGCCCTTCGCCGCGAGCCGCTCCTCGATGAGCTTGTAGCGCAGCACGATCTTCTCGCGGAAGCCGTTCTTCACCTCGTCGGAGAGCGCGGGGTTGAAGAGCGGGCTGTAGCTCTTGTGCAGCTCGGTGCCGATGTAGTTGAGCAGCTCCTGCAGGCGGTAGCGCTCCAGGGTGCCGTTGGCCGGGGCCAGCTTCTTCTCGGGGACCTTGTCCGCGAGGTACTGGACGATGGCGGGGCCCTCGGTGAGCAGGCCCCCTTCGTCGAGGTGGAGGGCGGGGACATAGCCCTTGGGGTTGATGCCGTAGTAGTCCGCGCCGTGCTCCGTCTTCTTGGCGCGGATGTCGACCTTCTCGGTCTCGAAGGAGAGGCCCGCCTCGCGCAGGACGATGTGCGGCGACAGGGAACAGGCACCGGGGGTGTAGAAGAGCTTCATGTGTGTGGACTCCTCACGGCCGACGTTGAATGGCGCGGATTTCTGCACGCTTCCCCGCCTTCGCGCCATGGAAACGGAGCGGTGCCGTCAGCTCTTCCGGTAGGCGTCCGGGTCGATGCCCAGCCGCTCGGCCCAGCGGTACACCTGGCGGCGGTCCTTGCCGAAGAAGTCCGCCACCTGGGCCATGTTGCCCTCCAGGCGGGTGAGCACGGTGTGCAGCTCGTCCCGGGTGGGGGGCCTGTCCCGGGGCACCAGCACCTCCAGCGGCAGGGGCGTCACGGGGGGCCTGGGCCGAAGCGGGGAAGGCCCTGTCGGCGGAGGCGCTCCACCAGCGGCGGCGGGAGGTGCTCGGCGGCGCAG
>JBKGHK010000300.1:0-11445 GCA_046520375.1 Pyxidicoccus sp. 3LFB2 | reverse complement strand
GCTCACTTGTATCTTCCGACTTCGCAGGCGTCGGTGTGGCTGTGGGAGCCGTCCCCTCCTTCACGAACGTCCGGGTGAATGCGGAAGGCGCCACGCGGCTCGTCGCCTCGGCGGGCGCGCTCTCCACCGCCACCAGCGCGAGCATCGACATCGTGGACGACGTGGCCCCGGCGAGGCCCACGCTCGCGGCGGGTACGGCCACGACGACCAGCGCCACGGTGACGTGGACCGCGGTGGGTGACGATGGCACAGAGGGCACGGCCACCTCCCAGGAACTGCGCTACGCCGAGAGCCCCATCACCACCGATGCCGCATTCGACGCGGCCGTCCTCGTGACGGGCGTCGGCGCTCCGTCCGAGGCGGGCACTGCCGAGTCCGCCACCCTCACGGGCCTGGTCCCCGGCCGAACCTACCATGTGGCGCTGCGGGTGACGGACAACCGGGGCAACGCCGTCCGCTCCGCCAGCCTGCCGGTGGCGGTGCAGGACGCGGTGGTGACGCGGCTGGCCTTCACCGTGCAGCCGCCCGACGCCATCGCCGGCTCGGCGCTCGGCGCTTTCAGCGTGGCCCTGCTGGACGTGAATGGCGACATCGTCCGCACGGCCACGTCTCCGGTGACGCTGGCCCTGGTGGACCACCCGGAGTTCGAGGCGGTGAGCGTCGTCCCCGTCGACGGCGTGGCGACCTTCACAGGCGTGGTGGTGGAGACGGCGGGCACGCACCGCTTCTCGGCCAGCGCCAACTCGCTGTCGATGGAGAGCGACTTCTTCACCATCCAGGCGGACGAGGCCGTCCGCCTCGCGCTTACCGGGCTTGTGAGCCCCGTCACCGCGGGCATGGCGGGCAGCCTGCAGGTCACCGCATATGACCGCTTCGACAACGTGGCCACCGGCTACACGCAGACGGTGCACTTCACGTCGGATGACGCCCAGGCGCAGCTGCCGGGCGACTACACGTTCACCGCGCAGGACGCGGGGCGCCATGTCTTCGACTTCGTGGTGCTGGCCACCGCGGGCTCCCGGCGGGTGACGGTGGCGGAGCTGACGCCCACGCCGCTCTCCGCCTTCCTCGAGGTGGAGGTGACCAGCAACGCGGCGGCGTCTCTCGTGCTGAGCGGCCTGGCGGAGAACGTCACGGCGGGCGCGCTGAGCCGGCTCACCCTCAGCGCGAGGGACCGGTTCGGCAACCTCGTCACCGGGTACGCCGGGACGGTGCGCTTCACGTCGGATGACGCGCGGGCGGTGCTCCCGGAGGACTTCACCTTCGAGCCCGCGCGGGATGCCGGCCAGCACGAGTTCTCCGTGACGCTGCGGACCGCGGGCTCGCGCTCCGTCACCGTCACGGACCTCGACACGGAGCGCACCGTCAGCGCGAGCACGCAGGTGGCGGCGGACGTCGCCTCGCGCATGACGCTGGCGCTGTCCACCGCGACTCCGGTTGCAGGGCAGCCCGTGGACGCGACGGTGACGCTGTTCGATGCGTTCGACAACCGGGCCTCGGGCTACCGGGGCACCGTGGGCTTCCAGGTTCCCGACGACGCCCAGGCCACCGTGCCGGGCAACCATGCCTTCACCGAAGCGGACGCGGGCCAGCACACGTTCAGCGTGACGTTCGCGGCCGTGCGCGACAGCGTCCTCATCGCCACGGACACGGTGGCGCCAGGGCTGCGAGCCGAGCAGCGGGCCACGGTGGGCCCCGGGCTGCTCACGGAGCTGCGCGCGGCGCGGCTGCCGGGCCCGGTCATCGCGGGCCAGGGGAACTTCTTCTTCGTCACCGCGCATGACCGCTTCGGCAACCTGAAGACGAACTACACGGGCACGGTGGCCACCACCACCACGGATCCGAACCCGGGGCCGCTGGCGCCCCACACGTACACGGAGGCGGACCGTGGCGAGTATCCGTTCCATGTCATCCACCGGACGGCGGGCCCGCAGACCGTCACGTTCACGGACGCCGCTGCCAGCGTGTCCGTCACGAGCGAAGTCATTGTCGAGGCGGCGGCCCCCGTGCGGATCGTCTTCGTCTCCGTGCCGGCGACGGGGGCCGTGCGCCAGCCGCTCGCCCAGGTGCAGGTAGCCCTGCAGGACCTGTACGGCAACACCCCCCGGGTGGGCATGCCGGCGGTGACGATGATGCTGGCCGGTGGGCCCCCGGCCACCCTGGGCGGTACGCGAACCGTTTCCCCGGTGGATGGCGTGGCCGTCTTCTCCGACCTCACCGTGGACCAGGAGGGGCGCTTCTCCCTCGTCGCGCAAACGGAGGACCCGGGCATCCCGCTGGTGGACTCCGAGCTCAACATCACCGACGACCTGGCGCCGGCTCCGGCCCCCGCCTTCACGGTGAGCCTGGTGGACAACGACACCGTCCGGCTGACGTGGCTGGCGACCGGTGACGACGGCGACGTCGGTGTGGCCGCGGGCTACGAGCTCCGACAGAGCCCCGAGCCCATCGACGCGAGCAACTTCGGCAACGCGATGCAGGTGCCCACCGGCATGCCCCTGCCTTCCGGCATGGCGGAGGAGGCCACCGTCCACCTCCCGCCCGCGCAGATGACCTGGTACTTCGGGCTGCGCGTCCGTGACAACGCGGGGAACGCCAGCGCGCTGGTGCTGGCCTCCATCGAGCTGCCCGGACCGTGCGGCGGCTTCGACTGCCCGCCCCGGGCTCCGGAGTGCGGGCCCGACAACCTCAGCCTCGTGACGTATGCGGGCGCGTGCGTGGTGCAGAACGGCATGCCGCGCTGCGAGTACACGCCTTCCTACGCGCGCTGCGAGGGCCAGGACGCGGTCTGCTTCGAGGGCGCGTGTGTCACGGCCCCCGCGCCCGCCGCGGGCGAGCTGGTCATCAGCGAGGTGATGCACACGCCGAGCGCCGGCAGGGCGGAGTACCTCGAGCTGACCAGCACGGTGGACGGGCTGCGCAACATCACCAACCTGCTGGTCAGCTACGACAACGGTGCCACCGTGGAGAGCTTCGCCGTGCAGGCGCCAGGGGACCGGCCCACGCTCGTCAGGGGCCATGGGACGTTCGTCGCGGCGGACAACGTGGACGAGGCCAGCAACGGCGGCGTGCCGGCGCAGTACAGCTTCGCCGGGGGCACCTTCGCGCTCGGGAGCTCGGGACACCTCACGCTCAACCGGGGCGCCACCGTGGTGGATGACCTCGTGTACACGTCGTCGTTCCCCCAGACGACGGGCCGCTCGATGAACCTGTCCTCGGTGGTGCTGGGGACCTCGGCCCACCAGTACAGCTGGTACTGGTGCGACTCCAGCGCGGTGCTTCCGGGCGGGGACCGTGGCACGCCGGGCCAGCCCAACGAGACGTGCGCCGTGGCCATCAACCCGCCGGTGGACTACTGCGTCGTCCAATTCCCGAAGACCATCGGTACGCCCATCCTGGCGGACGCGCCGCAGACCATCTTCAGCCAGTTCTACGACGACCAGATCACCAACCGGAGTCAGAACGGCAACGACGGCTTCCCGTTCGTCGTGGCGGAGCTGGGCTACGGCACGAACGCCGCTGCTCCGGAGGGCTGGACGTGGGTGCCCGCGCCGTTCAACGCGGGCTTCAACGCGCCGCCGGAGAGCAGGAATAACGATGAGATGATGGGGACCCTGCGCATCAGCACGCCGGGCAGCTACCTGTACGGCTTCCGCTACCGCTTCACGCGAGGGCCGGTGGGAGCGCAGGACTGGGTGTACTGCGACCAGAATGGCGTCGTCGCGCCGGGCAACACGGCGCAGTACGGTACGGTGACGGTGAACGCGCCCCCGCCGACGCCCCTGACCCACCACGTCGTCATCAGTGAAATCAGCGGGGGCAACGGTACCGGCACCGCCGCGACGGACGAGTTCATCGAGCTCCACAACCCGACCAACAGCGACGTGAACATCGGCAACTGGGTGGTGCAGTACAAGTCCGCCACCGGCACCACCTATTCCGCCACCGTCACCATCCCCGCCGGCAGGGTCATCAGGGCTCGGGGGTACTTCCTCCTCGCGGGCGCCAACTACAGCGGCACCGGCGGCCAGGCGGCGGACCTGTCGTACACCTTCGACATGTCCGCTTCCACCACGGCCGGTGGCCACGTGCGCATCGGTCCGGGGCTCACCAGCAGCACCACGGACGTGGCGGTGGACAAGGTGGGGTGGGGCACCGGCAACAGCCCCGAGGGCACGGGGGCTCCGTCCCACCCGGCCGTCGGCGGCAGCCTCGAGCGCAAGGCGGTGTCCAGCTCCACCTCGGCCACCATGGCCGTCGGCGGCACTGATGCCCTTCGTGGCAACGGCACCGACTCGGACAACAACTCCCAGGACTTCGTCGCCCGCGCCGCGCGCCAGCCGCAGAACTCGACGAGTGCGACCGAGACGCCGTAGCCCGTTGAACCCTTGAGAAGTCCAGGAGGCCGCACCCGGCACCCTCGCCGGGGCGGCCTCCTGCCTTTTCGGGGGCAGGGGAGGGCGGGCCATTGTCGCCCAGCGGGCCCTCCTCCCGATGAAGACTGCTGCTGGACGGATGTGGGCGCATTACCTTTGGCGCCGAAGCTTCCCTGTCACCCGGTCCAGGAGCAGACAGTGCCAGAGTCCCTCGTTCCCGACGCCGCCCGCTTCGTCACCTGCCCGCCGGCCGAGTTCCGCCGCCTCGGTGAGGAGGCCATGGCCGCGGCCCGCGCTGGAATCGCCCGCCTCAAGGCGCTCCGCCCCCCGTACTCCACGCGGGAGGTGCTGGAGCTGTACGACGAGGCCATGGGCGCGCTCGACGACGCCAGCTCCCGCGCCTCCGTGGCCCGCCATGCCCACCCGGACGCCGCCATGCGCGAGGCCGGAGAGGCCGCCGAGCAGGCACTGGAGACGCTCAGCAACGACATCCGCATGGACCGGGGCGTCTATGACGCGCTCGCCTCGTTGGACCTGTCCGGTGAGGATGCCCCCACGCGCAAGTGGATGGAGAAGGTGCTGCGCGAGTTCCGCCGCGCCGGTGTGGACCGCGACGACGCCACCCGCACCCGCGTGAAGGAGCTGCAGGAGGAGCTGGTCCGCATCGGCCAGGAGTTCAGCCGCAACATCCGCCAGGACACCCGCACCCAGGCCCTGCCCCCGTCCGCCCTGGAGGGGCTGCCCGACGACTACGTGCGCGCCCACCCGCCCGGCGCGGATGGCCAGGTGCGCATCACCACCGACTACCCGGACATCGTCCCCTTCATGACGTACTCACGGGACGCGAAGGCCCGCGAGACGATGTGGCGCCTGTTCCGCCTGCGCGGCCACCCCGCCAACGTGGACGTGCTCCAGCGCATGGTGGCGCGCCGCCACGAGCTGGCCACGCTGCTGGGCTACCGCAACTGGGCGGCCTACTCCACCGAGGACAAGATGATTCGCGACGAGCAGGCCGCCGCGAACTTCATCGAGAAGATTTCCGCCGCCTCCGCCGCGCGCATGCGGCACGACTATGACGTGCTGCTGGCGCGCAAGCGCCGCGACGTGCCCTCCGCCGAGCGCGTGGACCCCTGGGACCAGGCCTGGCTGGAGGACCGCGTCCGGGCCGAGCAGTACGCCTTCGACTCGCAGGTGGTGCGCCCGTACTTCGAGTACACGCGCGTGAAGCAGGGCGTGCTGGACCTGACGGCGCGGATGTTCGGCGTCACCTACCGCCACGTCCCGGACGCGCCGGTGTGGCACCCGGACGTGGAGGCCTACGACGTCTACGAGGGCACCACGCTGCGGGGCCGCTTCTTCCTCGACATGCACCCGCGCGACGACAAGTACAAGCACGCGGCCCAGTTCACGCTCACCAGCGGCAAGACGGGCTACCGGCTGCCGGAGGGCGCGCTCATCTGCAACTTCCCCCGGCCCGGCGCCGAGCCCGCGCTGCTCCAGCACAGCGACGTGGTGACGTTCTTCCACGAGTTCGGCCACCTGCTGCACCACATCTTCGGCGGCCACACGCGCTGGTCCGGCGTGTCCGGCGTGCGCACCGAGTGGGACTTCGTCGAGGCCCCCTCGCAGATGCTGGAGGAGTGGGCGCGCGACACCGTCAGCCTGCAGACCTTCGCGCGGCACCACCAGACGGGAGAGCCCATTCCGGCGGACATCGTCGCGCGCATGTGCCGCGCGGACGAGTTCGGCAAGGGGCTGTGGGTGCGCCAGCAGATGTTCTACGCCGCGCTCAGCCTGGAACTGTACCGGCGCGAGCCCGGCAGCCGGGACGTCACCGAGCTCGTGCGCGAGCTGCAGGGGAAGTACACGCCCTTCCCCTACGTGGAGGGCACCTACTTCCACCTGTCCTTCGGCCACCTCGACGGGTACTCGTCCAACTACTACACGTACATGTGGTCGATGGTCATCGCGAAGGACCTGTTCACCGTGTTCCAGCAGAAGGGGCTGCTGGAGTCCGCGCCCGCGCAGGCGTACCGGCGCGAGGTGCTGGAGCCGGGAGGCTCGGCCGACGCGGCGAAGCTGGTGCACGGCTTCCTCGGGCGCGACTACGACTTCCGCGCCTACGAGGAGTGGCTCAACAAGGCGGCGTGAGCGGCGTGCTTCAGTTGCGCCCCCACACCCGGGGGCGCTCGAAGCGCAGGAAGCCGCCCGCCTCCTCCTGGGCGATGATGTCCGCCTCGGCGGCGAAGTAGCGGGTGCGCAGCTCCTGGAGCTTCGCCTCCAGTTCCTCGCCGGAGAGTTCCTTCGTCAGGGCCGCGCGCTCGGCCATGTACCGGGCGCCCGCGTCCCAGCGGGCGTCGCGCGTCTGGTCCAGCGAGTCCCAGCGCGTGAGCGCCTCGTCATCCAGCCCCATCTCCTTGCGGATGGTGCGCAGGTTCTTGGAGCGCTCCGCGGGGGGCAGCTCCGTCAGCTCGCGCTGGATGGAGGACAGGTCCAGGAAGCGGTTCATCAGCTCCTGCTGGTGCCGGGCGAGGTAGGCATCCGCCGAGGCGCCGTGGACCTCCTGGAGCTTCTTCTTGTACGCGGACAGCTTCTCGGTGAGCGGGGCGCCCTCCAGCGTGTCGAGCGTGCGCAGCGTGTCCGCCACGGCCTGATTCTTCAGCTCGGCGGCCCACAGGCGCTCCGCGACGTCCTTCCCGAAGAGGCGGTTGCGCGCATCCCAGACGGCCGTGCGGCGCTCCTTCTCACCCAGCCCGCGCAGGTACGCGTCGTTGTCCTTCACCCACTTCTCGTAGTCCTCGCGGTTGCGGAGCATGGCCGCCAGTTCGTCGTAGCGCTCGGGGAAGGACTTCTTCAGGAAGGCGAGCAGCTCCTCACGCCAGCGGTCCGGGCTGCGCTTCTGGAAGTAGCGCATCAGGTCTTCCAGCATGCGCATCTGCACGGAGGGCTCGTCCAGCCGCGCGCCGTACCGCTCGCGCATGGCAGTGACAAGCGTCTCGAGCTCCGCGTCCCCGGCTTCCGGGGGGGAGTCCGGGGACGGGGCTCCGGCCGCGCCGCTGGCGGTGGTCAGCGGCACGGCGGAGGGGAGCGGCGATGCGGAGGGGCGGGAGCCTGACGGGGACGGGACGCGAGGCCCCCGGGGCCTCCGGACGCCTGCCCCGGCGCGTAGAGCCACAGCCCGGCGGCCAGCCCGAGCAGGGTCGCCGCGCCCCCCAGCACCATCTTCATCCGCGTCTTCATTGCCGCTTGCCCTCCCACGAGTCCCGGGTGCGCCTAGTCGTTCTTCGCGACGTAGTTGAAGATGGCCGCGTAGAACTCCATCTCGTCGAACGTGTCCGGCCCCAGGCCGATGACATCCAGGTGGTCCTGGCTGATGAGCGACGACGAGGACGTCATCTGGAGCGCGCTCGGCGCGTTGATGTTGCCCACGTAGCCCAGCGCCGAGTCGACGGAGATGTTGTCGAGGCTGAACAGTTGCTCGGTGTAGCGGAGCCGGTAGCCCATCTGCTGCGAGTTGATGCCGACGAGGCCGTCGTCATCGTCCTCCGCCTTCCAGCCGTCGCCCTTGCCGGCGGCGCCGTCATTCTCGCAGTCGTCCACGCAGTAGCCGTCGCCGTCGATGTCGAAGAAGAAGCCGCGCAGCAGGTACAGCGCGGGGTTCACATTGATGCCGGACTGGGCGGTCATCAGCGACGCGTAGTGGGACGCGTAGGAGGCGCTGACGGGGTAGTTCGTGTTGAACAGCTTCGCGCCCGTGGCGATGCCGTCATTGGGGTCGTAGTCGTTGTAGACGAGCGCCTTGGTGGCCGCGAAGCCGTCATTGCCGGGCCCGTAGACAACGCTGCCGTAGATGCGGAACAGGGCGTCGATGACGCTGGTGACGCCGGGGCCCAGGTCGAGGATGAACTTGGCCACGGGCGAGCCACGGTGAGGCGAGGAGACGCTCAGCAGCACCTTCACCACCGGGTAGCCCCGGCGCTCGCGCAGCACGCGCGCGGCCTTGCGCGCGTCGATGCCGCCCTGCGAGTGGCCCACGAGATTCACATGCTGCACGCCCGCGGTGGCCATGTATCCCTCGATGTCATTGGCCAGCTCCAGGCCGCGGACATCCGAGCTCTGCAGCGGCACCACCGCGGCGACGAAGGACTTCTGCCCGCTATTGATGTCCTCGTTGCAGCTCACCTCGAGGAACTCGTTGCACGGGTCTCCGACGAAGGTGCCGTAGTCGTCGCCCCAGTAGTCATAGCCGAGGATGTTGTCGAAGCCGCCCAGGCCATGGGCGAACACCACGGGGTACGTCGTGCGCTCCGCGGCGGCGGAGGCGGGGAGGGACAGACCGAAGAGACCCAGGGCCAGGGCGGCCAGGAGTTGCGAGCGCTGCGGCTTCATGATGGCTCCTTCATGCGGGGGATGAGGGACTGCGCACCACGACGGTTCATCACCGTCAGGTCCCCGGGAGCGCGCGCGGTGGAGGGCGAATACAGATGTGTCTCAGCCTTCCACAAAAAGCCGGCGAGTCCCGAACACCCTGAGTGCTAGTGCCCGGAGTTGATTCGCCAGTCAATACGCTGCGCCGTGTTATCGGATTGCGCTGTGCGTCAGGTGACGCGGGAGGCGCAGTCTGAGAGGAGTTGTGCGGTGCGTCATGGGATTCGCGGTGCGCTGCGTCGCAAGGCGCTGGCGCGCGGGGCAGGCCTGGCGCACGCCCGGGGACACACTCCGCGTTGGGACGGTGAAGAGCTGCCGCCTGCATGGAGGGGGCTTCCAGCCGGAGGCGCTGGACCCGCCCCGCCCGGTCTTCCCGGATGCGCGGCTGCACGGAAGGCGCGCCGGACCGTGCGCCGTACCGCTCGCGCCGGGCGTGGACGAGGGCCTCGAGCTCCGCGTCCCCGGCGGCCGGGGCGGAAAACGGAGCAGGGAGGGCCACCCGCCTTGGGCGAGACTTCGTGACGAGGCGGGCCGGACGCAGTAGGCGTGGCAGTTGGATGCGGTACGGACCACCCTTCAAGTTGGGCGACTCGCAATCGGGGGGCGTGATGAGCTGGCGGAAATGGTTGAAGCGCAAGCCGCCGAAGCGGCGCGTGGGAGAGGACCGGAAGCCGGAGTCGGGACTGCCAGCGGAGGCGTACGCTCCGCTGCGTGAGTTGATATTCGCGGATGAGTCGCTGGAGCAGGTGGCGGGCTTCGTCGCCCAGCAGGTGCGGGCGGGGGAAGACGTGCGCCCCCTCTGGAAGCGACTGGCCCAGGTGGCCGCCTGGGTTTCCAAGGGGCAGCGTCCGCTCGCTGTCGAGGAGCTGCGCCGCCTGCTGGAAGACGAAGGGGAGGACGCGCGCTCCTTCTTCCAGTTCTGGAACTATTTGCGCCAACTGGGGGAGGTGCCCGGGCCGGCGGTCGCCACGCGCATCCTGGGGCTCGTCGTCGAGTACTCGCGCGAGGGTCGCCCGGCGTTCCTGGCCGCCTACTGGGATGGCACCGCGCGGCTGCTGGAGGCGAACGGAGAGTTTCAGGGCTTCACGAACCCGGACGCCCTCATGGTGGACAACGTGCGGGAGTTCCTGGCCGTGTGCGGCCCGCTGGTGGAGGCGACGCGTCCCTCGCCAGGTCCGAGGCCGGCCCCGCCTGTCGGCGAGCGATGCCTCATCACCGTGCTCACCCCCGCGGGCCTTCGCTCGCGAGAGGGGACCTGGGCCGCGCTGTGGGACGATGCGGTCAGCGGCCCGGTGCTCGACATGGCGGCGGAGTTGCGCCAGCGGTTGCTGGAGTACGCGCTGGGGCCCGCGGCAGGTGGCGCGGCGCCCTGGCCGGGACGCCGAAGCCAGGGCGGAGCTGGCGGTCCCCCGGTGCAGTGAAGACGAACCGATGGGTGACGAGCGGCCGTGAGGCGTCCCTGCGCTGGGGCGTTCACGCCGCGCGCAGGGACTCTCTCCGTGTCACCAGCCTCTGGTAGCGTCTGACGCTGGAGGTTGCCCCTGGATGTCCCTACCTGACTCGTCGGTGGCCGTGCTCGTGGTGCTCATGGCCACCGGAGCCCTCGCGCAGTCGCACGTGGGTGGACGGCGGAAGACGGAGCAGGTCATCGACCTGCGCGCGGACGAGGTGCCGGCCGCACATGTGCTTCGGGTGGCGCCGGACGCGGCGACCCTGGTCCTCTTCGATGCGCCAGTGGTGCGCGAATCGGTGGATTCCCGCGCGCTCCAGTCCTTCGAGCGCGCCGAGGTGACGGAACGCTCGCTCGTGCTCCGGCCAGCGGAAGCGCTGCGCCCGGGCACGTCCCTGCGCCTCACGGTGCGGTTCGCGGACGGCAGGGCGCCTCGGCAGGTGGAGTTCGAGCTCACCTCGGACCCGGGCTCGGTGGACACGCAGGTGGAGGTGCGGCGAGGGGAGAAGTCGGAAGCGCAGCTGGTCGCGGCCCTGGCGGAGCTGCGCGGGCGGTGTGCCGTGACGGAGGCCGCGCTGGCGCCCCTGCGTGCCCGGTGCGCCCGGGCGGGGCTGGCCGGCCTCTTCGTCTCCGGGGAGATGGACCGGGAAGTCGGCGTAACGGCCCACCGCCCTTACGTACTCGCCGACGAGCAGGGTGTCACAGCGGTGCAGCAAGCCACCGTGTTCCGCACCGGTGACACGGTCATGGTGGGGGCGCGGCTGGAAAATCCGCCCGGGCAGCGACCGTGGGTGGCAGGCCCGGCGCGGCTGGTGCGGCTGGACGCGGAGGGCCGGCCCCTGGAGGAGGCGCGGCAGCTGCCCGTCATCCTGGAGCCGGAGCGGGTGGGGCCCGGGGAGCGCGCGTGGGTAGCGGTGCAATGGGAGGAGCCTCTGGAGTCTCCCGCCGCCGCGGTGCGGCTGGAGGTGCTGGATGCCAGTGGGCGAGGCCTGCGGTGGGAGCGGCTGGCGATTTTGCCTCCATCGGTGGAGCCTTCCGTCACCCCACGCTCGCGCGGCCGGAAGGTGGCGCCATGATGGGGGAGCGAAGAGGGGCGGCGGCGCCCGGGACACGGGGTGCTGTCGCCGCTGGCGCTGCCGGAGGGGACGCGGGTGGGGCGCTGGCAGGTGGTGCGGCAGGTGGGGCAGGGGG
>JBKGHK010000002.1:0-56162 GCA_046520375.1 Pyxidicoccus sp. 3LFB2 | reverse complement strand
GCGACGCGGCCCTGGGACTCCAGGTGCACGCGCACGGTGTCGCCGGGAAAGGCGCCCGGCACGAAGACGGTGCGCCCCTGCCAGGAGGCCACGCCCTCGCCAAGCTGGCCCAGGCGCTCAATCGTCAGTTGGATGGGAGTCTCGGGCAACGTCATCATTCAGGGGCTCCCAAAAGCTCGAAAGCTCGGATGAGCGGCGCCCTGAGCGTCGCCCGTCACTTGCGCGTCGAGAGCGTCTCGTTCGAGGGGAGCTCCGAGCGCAGGCGCTCCACGAACTCTCCGATACGTGAGCGCTTGTCGTCATCAACGTCCACGAACTCCACCGCCATCCCCGGGGACTGGTGGGCGGCCACCGCGCCCATGGCGTTGATGCGCGTCACCCGGCCCTTCAGCTCCACCGGGAAGTGCGCGCCGGGCAGCGTCACCAAGAGCCGCACCACGGTGTCCACCGGCAGCGGCTTGTCGGTGTTGATGTAGAGCCCGCCCTTCGACAGGTTGGTCGCCCAGTCCGTCACGAAGCCGGACACGCTGCTGTAGGCCACCGGCAGCTCGTACTCGACGCGCGGCGCGCGGTCGCTGGGGTTGGGCTTCTGCGGAGTGTCGGCCATGGATGAGCTCCCCCGCGGGCCGCGAAACGGCACCCGCGGGGCGCACCCTAGCCTCGGACGCTCAGAATTTCATCTCGCGCACGTCCGGAGCCACCTTCAGCTTCGGTTCCGTGAGCTTCTGAACCAGCTCCACCGTCACGCCCGGGGCCACCTCGCGCAGCACCAGCCCCTCCGGCGTCACGTCGATGAAGGCGTGGTCGGAGACGATGTGGTGCACGCACTTGAGGCCCGTCAGCGGCAGCGAGCACTTCTTGAGGATCTTCGGCTGGCCTTCCTTGTTGGCATGCTCCATGGCCACGTAGATGCGCTTGGCACCCACGGCGAGGTCCATGGCGCCGCCCATCCCCTTCACCATCTTCCCGGGGATCATCCAGTTGGCCAGGTCGCCTTCCTCGGAGACCTCCATGGCGCCGAGCACGGCCATGTCGATGTGGCCGCCGCGGATCATCCCGAAGGACAGCGCCGAGTCGAAGAACGACGCGCCCTTCATCGTCGTCACCGTCTCCTTGCCGGCGTTGATGAGGTCCGGGTCCTCCTGGCCCTCCACGGGATACGGGCCGATGCCGAGCAGGCCGTTCTCCGACTGGAGCACCACCTCCACGCCAGCCGGGATGTAGTTGGGGACGAGCGTGGGGATGCCGATGCCCAGGTTGACGTAGAAGCCGTCCTTCAGCTCCTGGGCGATGCGCATCGCAATCTGTTCACGGGTCAGTGGCATGGGCTCCTCACGCCTGCTTGCGGACGGTGCGCCGCTCGATCCACTTCTTGAGGTTCTTCGCCTGGACGATGCGGTGCACGAAGATGCTCGGGATGTGCACCTGGTCCGGATCCAGCTCGCCCGGCTGAACGATGTGCTCGGCCTCGACGATGGTCGTCTTCGCGGCCATGCACATCATCGGCGAGAAGTTCCGCGCGGTCTTGTTGAACACCAGGTTGCCCCAGGTGTCCGCCTTCCACGCGTGGATGATGGCGAAGTCCGCCTTCAGCGGCGTCTCCAGGACGTGGAGCCGGCCGTCGATCATCCGCGTCTCCTTGCCCTCGGCCACCTGCGTCCCGGCGCCCGTGGGGGTGAAGAAGCCGCCAATGCCACAGCCCCCGGCGCGGATGCGCTCGGCCAGGGTGCCCTGCGGGTTCAGCTCCACCTCCAGCTCGCCGGAGAGGTACTGCCGCTCGAACTCCTTGTTCTCGCCCACGTAGCTGGACACCATCTTCTTCACCTGCTTGTTCTGAAGAAGGATGCCGAGCCCGAGCTCGGTGGTGCCGCAGTTGTTGGAGATGATGGTGAGGTTCTTCACGCCCTTCCGGTGAAGCGCCTCGATGAGGTTCTCAGGGTTGCCGCACAGCCCGAAGCCGCCGCTCATCAGCGTGATGCCATCGGGGATGTCGGCGACCGCCTCGTCCGCGTTCGCGTAGACCTTGTTCATCCGCCCTCCCACATGTGGAACGGGGTGAAGGCCCATCCAAAGGAAGGCCCCCACCCCGTACCTCTCCCCTAAGGAGAAGAGTTCAGCGCTCCACCATCAGCGCGATGCCCTCGCCGCCGCCGATGCAGAGCGACGCGACGCCGCGCTTCTTGTTCAGGTCCTTCATCGTGTGCAGCAGCGTCACCAGCACGCGCGCGCCCGAGGCGCCAATCGGGTGGCCGAGGCACACCGCGCCGCCGCGCACGTTCACCTTCGACGCGTCCAGGTTGAGGATGCGGTTGTTGGCGAGCGCCACCACCGCGAAGGCCTCGTTGATCTCCCAGAGGTCCACGTCGTTCACCGTCTGCCCGTTCTTCTTCAGCAGCGCGTTGATGGCGTCCGCCGGGGCAATGGTGAACTCCACCGGCTTGCGCGCCGCCTGGGCGTAGCCGTTGATGCGGCCGAGGATGGTGCGGCCCTCCGCCTTCGCCCGCTCCGCGCTCATCAGCACCAGCGCCGCGGCGCCGTCGTTGATGGAGGACGCGTTGGCGGCCGTCACGGTGCCGTCCTTCTTGAAGACGGGCTTGAGGCCGGGAATCTTGTCCGGCTTCGCGTTGCGGGGACCCTCGTCCTCCGTCACGGTGACGATGTCCTCCGGCTTCTTGCCGGGGATGTGCACCGGGGTGATCTCCGCGGTGAACAGGCCTTCCTTCTGGGCCTGGATGGCGCGGCGGGTGGACTCCAGCGCGTACTCGTCCTGGTTGGCGCGGCTGATGCCGTGCGAGGTCGAGCACTCCTCCGCGCAGTTGCCCATGTGGACGTTGCCGTACACGTCCCAGAGGCCGTCGGTAATCATCGCGTCCTTGAACTCCACGTTGCCCATGCGGGCGCCGCCGCGCATGGTGTGGCTGAGGTAGGGCGCGTTGCTCATGGACTCCATGCCGCCGGCGACGATGATGTCCGCGTCACCCAGGGCGATGGACTGCGCCGCGGCGATGACCGCCTTCAGGCCGGAGCCACAGACCTTGTTCAGCGTGGTGGCGGGCACGGACTCCGGGAGCCCCGCGAGGATGGACGCCTGGCGGGCGGGCGCCTGGCCGACACCGGCCTGGAGCACACAGCCCATCAGCGTCTCCTGCACCTGGTCCGGCTTCACGCCCGCGGCGCTCGAGCGCCGCCTTGATGGCCGCCGCGCCCAGCTGCGGGGCCGTCAGCTTGGACAGCGAGCCCTGGAAGGAGCCGATGGGAGTACGGGCCGCGCCCACGATGACGACTTCACGAGCCATGAAAACTGCCTCCATTCGAGGATTTGCGACGGGACTTCGTTAACAGCGATGGGCCCTTATCACCGCGTACTTCCCCGAGTTCAAGCGTCCTCGCTCGGCCCCCAGACGGGAGCGTCCACTGTCCGCGACACATCGCGGCAGCCACTGTAAACCCCTGAATAGATTGGGCCCCAAGGCCGGCCAGGAGGCCCGCGCCCCGCCCGACCGGTCGGACGGTGGCGCCCGTTCCCGAGCGCTGGCACCGCTCAGTGGGTGAGGCTCCAGTTCATCACGCGCAGATCCCACCCCACGGTGGTGAGGTGCTGCCCGTCCGGGTGCCACGCGGTGCCCTCCAGCCAGTCGGAATGGGCCCGGGGCTCGTCGATGACGAGCGCGTGGGCGCGGGTGTCCCAGACGTAGAGCCTGCCGCCGAGACTGCGCCCGAGATGAACCGTCCATCGGGGCTCCAGGCAAGTCCCGAGGGGAGGTCGCCGCCGGCCAGGCGCGCGGAGAGCGCCCCGGACTCCACGTCCCAGACCGACGCGCCCGATCCGAACCCCCAGGTGACGAGCCTGCGAGCATCCGGGCTGAAGGCCGCCTGCCCCGTCGAGGACGACAAGCCCTGTGCCTTCACGTGCGAGAGCCCTCCCGTGGTGGCATCCCATCGCGTCCACGAGACGTCTCCCCAGGCGATGAGGAGCTGACGCCCGTCCGCGCTCCAGGTCATCGCCTCCGCCGTTCCCCCGCTCGTGCGTGACACGGTCTCCCGGAAGAAGGCCGTCCGCTCGCCGGTGGCGGTGTCCCAGACACTCACCCAGCTCTGATCGTAGCCGCCGGTCTCGCTGAGATACCTGGGGCCGGCGGCCGCGACCCGGCTGCCGTCCGGGCTCAGCGCCACCCTTTCCGCCCTGGTGCCATGGAACCAGGGCTCGCGCACCGGCGTGCCGTCCGCCACGTTCCACACGTGCACCGTCCCGGTGGAGGTGCCCGTCGCGAGCCACTGGCCCGTCGCATCCCAGGACAGCGATTCCACGGAGGCCGTGTCAATCGGGCGGAGCGCACTCAGCTTCCGCAGCGACTCACCCCGGGCGCTCCACAGCCGCACCTGGCCATCGAAGCCTCCCGTGGCCAGGATGTCCCCGGCCGGACTCCAGGCCGCTTGCCGGGCCGCCGTGTCATGGGTCGTCAGCTCCTTCCGGCGCGCGGTGCCGCTGGCCGCGTCCACCGTGATGACGCTGACCTCCATCGTCAACCCGGCGGCCACGGCGAACCGCGGACCCGTGGGATGGAAGCGCAGGTCGTTGTAACCCGTGGGGGGCAGCGCTCCGGGGACCTCCGCCACGAGGGCGCCCGTGTCGGCCTCCAGCACCAGCAGGCTCTTCCCCCAGTCACTCACCGCGAGCCACCGGCCATCCCGACTCCAGTCGAGCGCGACGACCTGGGCCCTGGGCTCCGTCAGGATGGCGCGCGGTGTGGCCTCGCCCGGGGCGAAGATGCGGACCTCGCCATCGCCTCCCACCGCGAACCGGTCTCCCCCGGGGCTCCATGCAAAGCCCCTCCCCTCCAGCGCCTCCATCCGGTCCGAGTCAAGGTCGTGAATCTCCACCGTCGTGGGAGGGCGGGAGTTCTCGACGCCGAGCCGCCTCCCATCCGGGCTCCACGCCATCCGATCCACGCCGACCTTCGTGGTGCGCTGCCCCACCAGGCTCCACGTCGCGGTGTCCCACAGACGTATCCCGCCGTCCCAGTCCGCGCTGGCCAGCCGTCCTCCATCCGCGCTCCAGGCCACGGCGCTCACGTCACGCGACGTGTGTCCCCCCAGGGTGGCCACGGTGTCCCACGTGGCGGGGTCCAGGACGACGACCGTGCCATCCGACAACCCCACGGCCACGAGCCCGCCCGGGCCGCCCCAGGCCACCGACAGGTGCTTCACGGCGATGCGCTCACGCTGATGCTTCACGTCGGCGGTCTGCCCGTCCCAGACGCGCAGCACGCCATCCCTGGCTTCGCCTACGGCGAGCAGCGCTCCATCCGGACTCCAGGCCAGTCCCTGGGGGCCTGAAGCGCCCGTGCGCCACCAGTCCACCGTGAGGCTCAGGTCCGGAATGAAGAATGCGCCGCACCGCTGGTCCCTCAGGTGGTCGAGTCGCACTTCCCGCTCCGTGCCGGAGCAGTCCCCGCCCCAGCCGGAGAACCGCCAGCCCGGGCGCGGCGTCGCGCGCAGGGTGACCTGGTCACCGTCCGCGAAGCGCACCTCGCAGGTGGAGCCCGGGCACTCCATCGCGGCCGGGGTGCTGCTCACGTCGCCCTCGCCGACCACTTCGACCTTCAGCATGAAGCGGGTGGGCCTGGGCGCGAAGCGCGCCACGCAGCGGGCGTCACCGCGCAGCAGCACCTGGGCCTGCGTGCCCGTGCCCGCACAGTCTCCTTCCCAGGCAGAGAGGCGCCAGCCCACCGCGGGAGTGGCCTCCAGCCGCACCCACGTGTCCTCCGCGAAGCCGGCCTCACACGCCGTGCCGCAGGTGATGCCGTCCGGCACGCTGCGCACCGAGCCCTCACCGATCAGCGCCACGGTGAGGACCGGGCCCGACTGCAAGGCCCGGACATGGACCTCGGCGGGGTTGGACCACGGCCCGGCCTGGCCCTCGCCGTCCACCGCGCGGCAGCGCACCCGGTAGGTCCCCGCCTGGGCGAAGGCATGCTCCACCTCCACCGGCTCGTCCGCCGCGACGGCGGTGGCGATGGTGCCCGTTGGCGGAGCGCCATCTCCCCAGTCGAAGGCGTAGCCTGGCAGGGCCGTCTCCGCGTCCAGGGCCGAGCACTGGAAGCGCAGGTTCATGCCCACGGCGCCCGTCGCGACGAGGGCCGACAGGTGCGCCTGGCTCGGCTGGCGGTTGTCGCCGTCGCGGTCACCACAGGCGGACGCCAGCAGCAGCGCGAGCGACAGCGCCACCAGCGGAACGGAAGGAGGCCGTCCGACGGCGACAGGGCCTCGGGGCATGCAGAGGGAGCGAGGAACTCTCATGGGAAGGATGTCCTGGAGTGAGCCGGAGTGGAACTTCAGGGCGTGGCGCGCCACGTCGTCAGCGCGGTGTCGGTGCCGCCGGTGGTGAAGAGCCGGCCATCCCCGCGCCACGACACGGCGGACACCGAGCCGTCATGGAATCCGACGATGGTGGGCGCGAGCCTGGCCGCCACGTCCCAGACGAAGACCAGGCCCCCCTGCCCGCCGCCGGCGATGAACCGGCCATCCCGGCTCCAGGCGAGCGCGTATGCGTCGAACCCGCCAGGCGTGTGCGCGAGCACCTCTCCGGTGACGACATCGTGGATGGCCAGGCCGGGCCGGTGTGCGACGGCGATGCGCGTCCCATCCGGGCTCAGCGCGGAGGCCATCGACAGGCCATCGCCCAAGAGGTCCACGTGTCGCAGCGCGTTCGTCTGGCTGTCCCAGATGCTCCAGCCCGCGCCGAGGTACGCCGCCACGAGGTAGCGGCCATCCGGGGTCCACGTCAGCGTCCGCACCCAGTTGGCGGCCTCGGTGAAGCGGAAGAGCTCGTCGCCCGTCTCCACGTCCCAGACCCTCACCGTCCCGCGCTGCGACGCCGTCGGCGCGGACTCCGCGACGCTCGCCACCCGGTTGCCGTCGGGGCTCAGCGCGACGCGGTTGACCTGCATCAGGAGCGGCTCTCTCCCCGCCCCGTGCACGAGGGGCTCGCGCACCGGTGCGCCGTCCTCCGCACGCCAGATGCAGATGCGGCCATCCGCGCCACCGCTGGCGAGCCGGGTGCCGGTGGCGTCCCACGCCAGCGACAGGACAGCCTTGTCGCCATGGCCCACCAGGGTGCGCAGCGGCGCGCCCTCGCGGTCCCACAGGCGGATGCGGCCCTCGGAACCGCCGGACGCCAGCCGGTCTCCCGCGGGGTTCCACGCCACGGCCTCCACCTCGTGGCCGTGGGGCAGCAGCTCGCGCCGGCTCACGGTGTGGGCCGCTTCGTCCACCGTGAGGACGTCGAGCGCGGCGGGAAAGTCCTCCATGACGAAGAACTCGGGCTTCGAGGGGTGGAAGCGCAGCGCGTCGTAGCCCTGCGCGAAGCTGCCCAGCGGAAGCGGCTCGGTGGCATCCACCACCACGGCGCCGGTGGCGGCCTCCAGCACGAGCAGCGCCCGGGCCGCGTCGCCCACGGCAAGCCACCGCCCGTCCCGGCTCCAGTCCAGGAGCGTCGCCAGGCCCCAGGCGCCGCGCCAGGTCTCCGCGAGCTGATGGGTCGCCGTCACATACACCCGCGCCTCACCGGAACCGCCCACGGCGTAGCGCAGGCCGTCCGGGCTCCACGTGAAGCTGTGCGCGTCCGTCCACAGCGCCTCGGGCCCCGTCGCGCCAGGCACGTGGATTTCCACCCACCGCGACGACGCGAGGAGCACCCCTGCCTCGAGCGCCAGCCGGCTTCCATCCGGGCTCCACGCCAGCCGCCGCACCTTGTCCAGGGCCACCACGGGGGCTCCGTCCGAAGTGCCGGTGTCCGCGCTCCAGGTCCGCACCGCCTTGCTGACGTCATCCGCGCTGGCGAGCCGCTGGCCATCCGGGCTCCAGGCCAGCGCCCGGACCTGGCCGGTATGGGCCGCCCACTCGCGGACAAGTCCGCCCGTCGAGGAATCGATGAGCGCGATGCTCCCATCCGCGCGGCCCACGGCCAGCACGGCGCTGGTGGGGTGCCAGGCCACCGCGGCGAAGCGCCCGGTCCGCGCATCGAGCTCGCGCACCACGCGCCCGCTCGCCGCGTCCCAGATGCGCAGCAGGTTTCCCACGGTGCCGAGGCTGCCGTCGAGCGCGGCCAGCCGCGTCCCATCCGGGCTCCACACGGGAGACTGCGGCAGGCGTGCGCCCGTCCGTCGCCACTCCGTGGTGGCCTCCTGCACCGGAGCGAAGCGCGCGACGCAGTGCAGATCCCGGTCGAGCGTGAGCTCCTCGGGCACCGCCCCATTCTCACAGCCCCACCACCCGACGAAGCGCCAGCCCGCCGCGGGCGTGGGACGCAGTCCGAGCCGGGTGCCCTTCGGGAAGAGACGGAAGCACGACAGGGACGAGGACTCCCCCGGACAGTGGATGCCCTCGGGGGTGCTCGTCACCTGCCCCCGGCCGTACACCTCGATGCGGACGTACTGCGCGTCCTGTTCCGTCGGAGCCGGCTCGATGGTGTAGGCCACCCCGTCGGACATGGAGCCCTGGAAGCCGTCGGGGTTCATCGCCACGCACCGGGCCTGGAAGGTGCCCTCGCGGAGGAAGGTCCGCGTCACCTCGGCCTGTGTCCCGCTGGCGACCGGCTCCGAGTGGGTGCCCACCTCGCTCCCGTCTCCCCAGTCGAAGAGATAGGTCAGCCGCTTGCCCCGGGGATCCTCGGCGACACAGCGGAAACGCAGCGACTCGCCGACGCGGCCCCGCTCGGACACGGCTTCGATGCGGGCCTTGCCGGGACTCCGCCCGAAGAGTGAGTCGTCGTCGTCAACGTCAACGTCAACGCCGTCGTCGCCGGAGCAGGCGGACAGCGCGCCCAGCGTGAGCGCCAGGGAGAGAAGGAGACGGAAACGCCCGGAGCGGGCGGAGGCCAGGGACACAGGACGAGGATTCATGGATTCGTTCCCGCGCGCCCCGGCCCCGGTTGCGCGCTGGCCGCTGACTAATCGCCCCCGCCCGCGAAGTCAAAGGACACCCTTCACGGCGCAAGCATTGCCTCCGGAAACGGCAACGGCCGGGCCCCCTTTCGGGAACCCGGCCGTCTCGCCGTACTGGCGCGTGCCGCTGAAGGACTACTTCTTCAGCTTGCTCGCCATCACGTCGCCGAGGCGCGCCTTCGAGCCTTCCGCCTGCTTGCGGAGGTACTCGCGGTAGTCCTCGCCCTCGCCGATCAGCGCCTTCATCGACAGCGCGACCTTCCGGTCCGGGGTGTTGATGTCGATGATCTTCACCTCGACATCCTGGGCCTCCTGCACCACGTCACGCGGGTTCTCGACACGCTCCTCCTTCAGCTCGGAGACGTGGACGAGGCCCTCGATGCCCGGCTCGATCTCCACGAACGCGCCGAAGTCGGTGACCTTGGTGACCTTGCCCTTCACGCGGCTGCCCACGGGCAGGCGCTCGGAGAGCGTCTCCCAGGGGTCCGGCTGGAGCTGCTTGATGCCGAGGCTGAAGCGCTCGTTCTCGACGTCGATGTTGAGGACCACCGCCTCGACCTCGTCGCCCTTCTTGAACATCTCGCCCGGGTGCTTGATGCGCTGGGTCCACGAGATGTCGGACACGTGCACCAGGCCGTCCACGCCCTCCTCGACGCCGACGAACACGCCGAAGTCGGTGACGTTGCGGATCTGGCCCTTGATGACGGAGCCGATCGGGTACTTGTCCTCGAGCAGCGTCCAGGGGTTCTGCTCGATCTGCTTCATGCCCAGCGCGATGCGCTTGGCCTTCGGATCGATGTCGAGGACGACGGCCTCCACCTCCTGGCCGACCTCCAGGATCTTGGACGGGTGCTTGAGGCGCTTGGTCCAGGACATCTCGGAGACGTGCACGAGACCCTCGACGCCCTGCTCGATCTCGATGAACGCGCCGTAGTCCGTGATGCTGACGACCTTGCCCTTGACGCGCGTGCCGACCGGGTACTTCTCGTCGGCGCGGTGCCACGGGTCCTCCTGGATCTGCTTGAGGCCCAGGCTGACGCGCTCCTGCGTCGGGTCGAACTTGAGGACGACGACGCGAACCTCGTCACCCACGTTGAACATCTCGCTGGGGTGACCGATGCGGCCCCAGGACATGTCCGTGATGTGGAGGAGGCCGTCGATGCCGCCGAGGTCGATGAAGGCGCCGTAGTCGGTGAGGTTCTTGACCACGCCCTTGAGGACCGCACCCTCCTTGAGGTTCTTGAGGGTCTCCTTCTTCATCTCCTCGCGCTGCTTCTCGAGGAGCACGCGACGAGAAAGCACGATGTTGCCGCGCTTCTTGTTGAACTTGATGACCTTGAACTCGAATTCCTTCGAGATGTACTGGTCCAGGTTCCGCACCGGGCGGATGTCGACCTGGGAGCCAGGAAGGAACGCCTTCACGCCGATGTCGACGGAGAGGCCGCCCTTCACGCGGCCGACGATGGTGCCCTTGACGATCTCATCGCGCTCGCAGGCGGCGCTGATCTCGTCCCAGATGCGCATCTTGTCGGCCTTCTCCTTGGAGAGGACGACCATGCCCGTGTCGTTCTCGCGGCTCTCCAGGAGGACCTCGACGGGGTCACCGGACTTGACCGAGACCTCACCGCGAGGATTGGTGAACTCGGAGATCGGGACCTGTCCCTCGGACTTGTATCCGATGTCGACAATCGCGAAGTCCTTCGTCACCTGGACCACGGTGCCCTTGACGATCTCCCCTTCCTTCAGGATGCCGTCACCACCGCGCTCCTTGAGCGAGGCCTCGAACATTGCGGCAAAGTCTTCGTCGCCGCCGTCCATCCCGACCTGCTGGTTCACGTTCTGCTGCATGTAGAGGAAGTCCTTTGAAACGGTACAGCTGCCCCCTGATGGGTTGGGTAATCCGGAGCGGCCTGCGGGGAGCAACGGGCCGCTACGTGCGTCCTCCTTATTGAGGACCTTGAAATGATGGAAGCCGCGCACCCTAGACACCGACAATTCCGGGAGTCAAGCGAGCACGAGCCCCATGTGCTGATCGGTGGATGGCCCACCCCGGTCCTGTCAAGCCCGGGGCCGGTGTCCGGCCGGTGGGTCTCCAGGCGGACGGACGCGAATCCCGGCCAATTGGAGTCTGCACCTAGTTAAGAACGGTCCACCCCCCGTGCAGCCCTCCCGGCCCGGGCGACGACGCGAGCGTCCTGGTGGGACGGCCGGGAAGCATGCGGCCCCGGCGCCTCCGCCCCCTGCTTCCCAAGCGAAGTTTTCCGCCGAATGCGACATTTTCCGCCGGGTTTCGTTCGCTATTCGGGTGGAGGCCCGCGAGTCCTCAGACCGACGTATGTCACGGGGGAGGTGCGCCCGGGGGGGTGGACTGTTCCCGAACGTCGGCGGCCGCGGGCCCCTCCCCCTTTTTCCCGTCCTGGGGCCCTCTGGTGGGTGTGCAGCCGTCCTGCATAAGCTCACACCCTCCCGTTGAGCCAGGAACCCCTGTGTCCGCCCTTCTCTCCCCTGCCGTCCGCACGGACCTCGGCAAGCGCGCCGGTGTCACGGCCGGCCTGCTTGGCGTGCTGTGCATCCTCGCCGAGTTCTGCTTCCTCTTCCCGCACCTGCTGGTGACGAACGACGCCCGGGGCTTCTACGCCGACCACATGGGCGTGTTCCGGGCGCTCCTGCAGGGCACCATCGTCCTCACCTTCGCGCTGGGCATGGTGAGCGTGCTGACGCTGCGCTCCAAGGCACACGGGGGCATCGCCATGGCGCTGGCGCTGGTGGCGCTCCTGCTGGGCGGGGCCGAGGCGGAGCCGCTCACCCACCGGACGCGGGCCTTCAGCGCGGGGCTGGACTACTTCATCCTCGAGCTCCTGGTGCTGGGGCTGCTCTTCATCCCCATGGAGCGGCTGTGGGCGCGGCGCGAGCAGCCCATCTTCCGGGTGGGCTGGCAGACGGACCTCAAGCACCTGTTCGTGAGCCACATGGGCGTGCAGCTCATCTCCTTCGCCACGCTGATTCCGGCGCAGGTGTTCTTCGCCTGGGCGGTGAAGCTGGACTTCCAGGCGACGGTGGCCGCGCAGCCCTTGTGGCTCCAGTTCTTCGAGGTCCTCTTCGTGGTGGACCTGGTGAGCTACTGGCTGCACCGCGCCTTCCACACCTTCGGGTGGATGTGGAAGTTCCACGCCATCCACCACTCCAGCCTGCACATGGACTGGCTGGCCAGCTCGCGCTCGCACCTGGTGGACGTGCTGCTCAACCGCACGCTGGCCTTCGTGCCCGTCTTCATCCTCGGCTTCGCCCCGTCGGCCATCTACGCGTACCTCGTCTTCGTGTCCTTCCACGCCGTCTACATCCACGCCAACGTCAACCACCGCTGGCCGGGGCTGCGCTGGGTGTTCGCGACGCCCGAGTTCCACCACTGGCACCACACGTCCGACGAGGAGGGCATCGACAAGAACTTCGCCGTCTTCCTCTCCTTCATCGACTGGATGTTCGGCACCGCCCACCTGCCCGACCACTGGCCCACGAACTACGGCACCACGAAGTTCCAGCCGCCGGAGACGTACCTGGGCCAGCTGGCCTACCCCTTCCAGAAGCACGAGGACGGGACGCCGTACGGGTAGGCCGTCTCGCGACGGAGCAGGTTGCAGGCCTGGTGTGAGTTTCCAGAAAAGCGAGATGTCCCCGCCTTGCGCTACGGTGGCGCGTGCGCTCGATGCTCCTTCGGGCGCACGCACAAGGACACGTCATGCGCACCCGGAGACTTCTCACCACCGTCGCGGCCTTCGCCGCGCTCGGCGCGGGCACGGCCCACGCCCAGGTCAACCCCAATGCCCTCGTCCTCGCCGCGGACGCGGACCTGGAAGCGCTCATCGTCCTGGACTACGCGGGCGAAGGTGCGAGCCACACGATGGGGTGGTTCTACTACGACGAGCTCATCACCCAGGGGTACGTCGACATCAAGGACCCGGCCAATCCCACCGACGATGCGCTGGTGGACGCGAATGGCAACGCGGTGCCGGACTTCCACGAGGACCTGTTCAACCTCAACCCGAACCGCCCGTATATCGGCGTCGGGCCCCGGTGCCCCAACAAGGTGTTCGCCCATATCACCCCCTCGGGGCAGGCGGTGGCGCTCCGTGAGCCGGACCTGCTCACCGGAGACTGCAGCGAGCCGAGCACCTACTCCGCGACGGGAGGCCCCCGGCGGTGGCCGAACAGCGACACGACCTATCCCCAACCCTGGCCCGAAGGTGGAGTCGTGGGACGGGCGGTCCGCTGGTACGACCGCGGTACGCCGTATGCGAACCGGACGCTGACCATCTCCAGCGACACGGGCTTCACCCGGACGGACGCCTGGTTCAGCGACCGCGGCCTCTTCCCGCACATCCCCAACCTGCTGGAGCCCAGGCACCCGCTGAACGGCAACCGGGGCGTGGGCCACATGGTCATGCTCACCCTGGATGACGACGACAACACGTGCCCCAACTCCGGCACCTCCGAGTGTCTCCAGCCGCGCCTGGCCTGGAGCTCGAATGGCGGGACGCAGGTGCAGGTCGGCCCCGTCTGGGACCGCTCGACGGCCGGCTTCGACGGGATTCCCGACTACAAGGCGAGCGCCTTCGACAACCAGGGGCGTCTCATCCCCGGCAGGAACCCGGCCGCGGCCATCACCGAGGAGGACCGCCGGGTGAAGATTGGCCGGGTGCAGGGAGGCCGGGAGATTGTCTTCTTCCTCGTCACCTACGTGGAGCAGATCTACGGTCGCCTCGGCGGCGACGAGTCCACCGACTCGTGCTTCATGACGGCGACCCACTCGTCCGGCCGCATGCAGTGCACCCTCTGGGCACACGGCGACCTCAACGTCTTCTTCTCCAAGACGGCGCTCAACATGGACGTCTACCAACAGCTGAACAGCGTGGTCACCACGAAGAGTCTGGCCAGCAACTGGCTGCCCGGAGTGGCCTATTCGCGCCTGGCCACGGCGCCGTACGGACAGCTCGCCTTCAGCTCGACCCAGTCACACACCGTCCAGGCCGTGGGCCAGCGGACGCCGCATGCCATTGTCGCGGCGCCGACGAGCAACCCGAACGCCTGGGTCGTAGGCTGGGAGGACATCACCTCCGGAGGCAACCGCAGCTACGACGACGCGGTCATCCTCATCAACAAGCTGCCGCCGTCTCCCTGACGTACCCACCCACACCAAGAGGTCACCATGATTCGCTCCACGAAGAAGGCAGCCCAGGTCCTGCTCGCGGTCGCCGCGGGCTTCGTCGTGTCGTTCGGTGCCACGCAGGCCGTTTCGGGCTCGCAGCAGGCGCCGCTCGAACTCAGCTGCAACGACACCTGCGCGCAGCAGTGCGCGGACGCCGGCTTCTCGTATTGGTTCTGCCAGGGCGGCAGGGTCTGCGCCTGCTACAACTGACGTCGCGGCCTTGAGCGCGGGGCGGGTCAGCCCGCCCCGCGGCTCGCGCTTCAGCCCAGCAGCTTGAAGCTCTCGCGGGCAATCACCATCCGCTGCACCTCGCTGGTGCCCTCGTAGATGGTCTGCACGCGGGCGTCGCGGAAGTACCGCTCGACGGGGAACTCGTCGATGTAGCCGTAGCCGCCGTGGAGCTGCACGGCCTTGTCGGCCAGCTTGTTGCTCATCTCGCTGGCGAACAGCTTCGCCATGGACGCCTCGCGGGAGAACGGCTGGCCCTGCTCCTTCATGTAGGCCGCGCGCAGCGTCAGCAGCTCCGCCGCCTCCAGCTGCGTCTGCATGTCCGCCATCATGAAGCGCGGCGCCTGCAGGTCGGCAATGGCCTGGCCGAACGCCTTGCGGTCCTTCGTGTAGGCCACCGTGGCCTCCAGCGCCGCCCGGCCCACGCCGCACGCCTGCGAGGCGATGCCGATGCGCCCGCCGTCCAGCGCCGTCATCGCCAGCCGGAACCCCTGCCCTTCCTGGCCCAGGAGGTTGTCCGCCGGAATCACGCAGTCCTCGAACGTGAGCGACACCGTGTTCGAGGCGCGCAGCCCCATCTTGTCCTCGTGCTTGCCGATGATGAGGCCCTTCGTCCCGCCCTCCACGATGAAGCAGGACAGGCCCTTGTTGCCGGCCGGGGACGTGCGCGCCCACACCACCATCACCCCCGCGTACGCGCCGGAGGTGATCCACTGCTTGCTGCCGTTGAGGACGTACGTGTCGCCGCGCTTCACCGCCGAGGTGCGCATCGCGCCCGGGTCAGAGCCCGCGTGCGGCTCGGACAGCGCGAAGGAGCCGGCAATCGCCTCGCCGGAGACGAGCCGCGTGACGAACTTCTCGCGCTGCGCCTCGGTGCCGAAGGCGTGGATGAGCTCCGCGCACATGTTCGTCACGGCCATGGTGACGGAGGTGGACGCGTCCGCCGCGGCCATCTCCATCATCGCCAGCGCGTAGGAGACGGTGCCCGCCTC
This sequence comes from Pyxidicoccus sp. 3LFB2, assembly GCA_046520375.1. Taxonomy (GTDB): domain Bacteria; phylum Myxococcota; class Myxococcia; order Myxococcales; family Myxococcaceae; genus Myxococcus. Next base: position 40,794 of record JBKGHK010000002.1, on the reverse strand, counting down.
CGAGCCGCCGTACTTCGCGGGGATGTTCACCCCCAACAGCCCCAGCTCGCCCATTTCCTTGTAGAGCTCGGTGGGAAAGCGCTCCTCGCGGTCCAGCTTGCGGGCCTGAGGGGCCACGCGCTCGCGCGCGAACTTGCGGGCGGTGTCGCGGATCAGCGTCTGGGTCTCGGTCAGCTCGAGGTTCACGGCGGGATTCCTACTCGACGGCCTTGAGGTTGAACGGGTACTCGATGGGGTGGTCCGCGCCGTCCGGCGGCTTGGGGAACGTCATGGACGACAGCACCGCCACCACGCAGTCGTGAAGGTTCGGGTCCTTCAGCGTGCTCGACTTCTTCACCACCTTGGCGCCCTTCACCAGCCCGTTGGCGTCGATGGTGAAGGTCGTCTTCAGGCGGCCCTCCACCTTCTTGTCCTTCTCCGCCATGTGGTCCTCGTAGCACTCCTGGATGCGACCCTGGTGGTGCGTGACGACGAGGCGGATGGAGTCCGGGGTGAAGGGCATGCGCTCGACGTCCGGCCCGTCGCGCTTCGCGGGGGCCGTCGCCGGGGCGGGCTTCCCGCCGGAGGGCTTCTTCGCGGGCGTGCCCTGTGCGAGCGCGACCGCCGAGACAAGAAGGACCGCTGGGAGAAGTACCCGCTTCATGTCGCCTACTCCTTCAAGAGGTGGGCCGAGATGACGATGCGCTGAATCTCGCTCGTCCCCTCGTAGATTTCGGTGATGCGCGCGTCACGCACGTGGCGCTCCGCGTCCATCTCCTTGCTGTAGCCCATGCCGCCGTGCACCTGGAGGGCCTTGTTCGCCACGCGGCTGGCCATCTCGCTGGCGTACAGCTTGGCCATGGCGCTCTCCGCGCTGTGGCGCACGCCCTTGTCCTTGAGCAGCGCCGCGCGCCACACCAGCAGCCGGGCCGCGTCGATCTCCGTGGCCATGTCGGCAATCATGAACTGGATGGCCTGGTGCTCGCGGATGGGCTTGCCGAAGGACTTGCGCTCACCGGAGTAGCGCACCGCCTCTTCGTACGCGGCGCGGGCGATGCCGATGGCCTGCGCGGCGATGCCGAGGCGGCCACCGTCCAGCGTGTTCATGGCGATCTTGAAGCCCTCGCCCTCCTTGCCGAGCATGTACTTCGCCGGGACGCGCATGTCCTCGAAGTACATGGAGCAGGACCAGGCGGCGCTGATGCCCATCTTCTTGTCGGGCTCGGCGCGCACGAAGCCGGGGGTGTTGGTGGGCACGAGGAAGGCGGTGATGCCCTTATGGCCCGCTTCCTTGTCCGTCATCGTGAACAGGACGATGGCGTCCGCCTTCGGCCCGTTGGTGATCCAGTTCTTGGAGCCGTTGATGACGTACTCGTCACCGCGGCGCACCGCGACGGTCTTCTGGGCGCCGGCGTCGCTGCCGGCCTCGGGCTCGGTGAGGCCGAAGCAGCCCAGCTTCTCGCCCCGGGCGAAGGGGGTGAGGAACTGCTCCTTCTGCTCCTCGGTGCCGAACTTCATCACCGGGTCGCAGTAGAGCGAGTTGTTCACGCTCGCGATGACGCCCGTGGAAGCGCAGCCGCGGCTGAGCTCCTCGATGGCGATGGCGTAGCACACGTTGTCCAGCCCGGCGCCGCCGTACTGCTCGGGGACGGCGACACCCAGGAGGGAGAGCTCCGCGAGCATCTTCACCGCATCCGCCGGCCAGGCGTGGGACTCGTCCCACTTGCGGGCGTTGGGCGTCAGCTCCCGGGCGGCGAATTCGCGGATGGTCCGCTGGATCTCGCGCTGGACGTCGGTCAGCTCGAAGTTCATGAGGCTCCTCAGCGGGAGGAAAAGAGGTGGGGCTACATAGTATGGGGGTCGCCCCTCGCAAACAGCGAAGAGGTGTAGCCCGGTTGCAAGCGCGGGTTGGCGCTCCGATTAGTCGACGACCCACTGTTTGATTCCCCGGAATCCAGGGGGGAACCGAAGAACATGTTGAGGGGCACCGTCACGTCGAAGGAGACGTCCGTCCGCTGCCCTGCCTCCGTCCAGGTCCGCCGCAGGACGAGCGACAACGTCCACGGCACGGTGTGCCGGTGACGCTCGATGAGGTCGTACGAAAGTCCCATGCCGGCCATGCCTCCCGAGCCATCCTTGGCCCACAGGCCCGCCCCTTCGACGAGCACACCCAGCCGAAAGGTATCGGGGAAGGCGTAGACGCGCGCCCCTGCGAGCAGGCGGAAGAGCGACGGCTTCCGACGAAGCTGGGGCTCCACGAAGGGCGAGAGGATCAGCGTGGGCCCGGGCACGTCCAGGGGTGGCAGGGCCCACGGGTGGAGGGGCCACGACAACACCCAGGGTGACTCGGAGCCGGAGGCCCCCGGTCCCCACTCGTACCGGACGTCAGGAACGAGCGGCTCCAGGAAGCAGCCGGTGTACAGGCAGAGCGTTCGTTTCCAGGAAACGAGCGCAGGGGCGCGCCCCTCCTCGTCTCCTGGCGCGGCGCGGACGGGCGCCGCGGCCAGGAGGCAGCTCAGCAGGCCCCCGGCCGCGAGCGTGCGCCGCACGTTACTTGCCGGTGAAGGCGGCGGTGCGCTTCTCCAGGAAGGCCTTCATGCCCTCGCGCTGGTCCGCCGAGCCGAACAGCTCGCCGAAGGCCTGGCGCTCCAGCTCGTTGGCGGCGCGCAGGTCCTGGTCCGCGCCGGCCTCGATGACCCGCTTGGCCTTGGCGATGGCGAGCGGCCCGTTCTTGAGCATCTTCTCGGCCACGCCGCGGCAGTGCGCCATGAGGCCGTCCGCGGGGAGCACCTCCAGCACCAGGCCGAGCTCCTTCGCCTTGGCGGCGTCGATGCGCTCGCCGGTGAAGATGAGCTCCTTGGCGCGGGCCCGGCCCACCGCGCGCGTGAGGCGCTGGGTGCCGCCAAAGCCGGGGATGACGCCCAGGCCCACCTCGGGCAGGCCGAGCTTCGCCTTCTCCGACGCGTAGATGAAGTCACAGGCCAGGGCCAGCTCGCACCCGCCGCCCAGCGCGAAGCCGTTGACGGCGGCGATGGTGGGGATGGGCAGCGCCTCCAGCATGGCGAAGACGCGGTGGCCCAGGGCGCCGAACTCCTGCGCCTGGGGCTCGCTCAGCGCCGCCATCTCCGCGATGTCCGCGCCGGCGACGAAGGCCTTCTCGCCCCCGCCCGTCACGATGAGCACGCGCACGTCCGTGCCGATGGTGTGGAGCGCGGCCTCCATCTCCTGCAGCGTCTTGCTGTTGAGGGCGTTGAGCGCCTTGGGACGGTCGATGAAGAGGGTGGCGATGGCGCCGTCCTTCTCCAGCCGGATGTTCTCGTAGGCCATGTGCGGGGCTCCTTTCGGGTGACAGGCTCGGGAAGCGCTCTAGTACTTGTAGAAGCCGCGGCCGCTCTTCTTGCCGTACCAGCCGGCGTCCACGTACTGGCGCAGCAGCGGGCTCGGGCGGTACTTGGAATCCCCCAGGCCCTTGTGGAGCACCTCGGCGATGTAGAGCACGGTGTCCAGGCCGATGAAGTCCGCGAGCTGCAGCGGGCCCATGGGCTGGTTGGTGCCCAGCTTCATCGCGGTGTCGATGTCCTCCACCGTGCCCAGGCCCTCCATCAGCGCGAAGCAGGCCTCGTTGAGCATGGGGATGAGGATGCGGTTGACGATGAAGCCCGGGTAGTCCTTGGACACCACGGTCGTCTTGCCCATCTTCTCGGCGAGCGCGCGCGTGGTGGCGTACGTCTCGTCGGACGTGGCGGCGCCGCGGATGAGCTCGACCAGCTGCATCACCGGCACCGGGTTCATGAAGTGCATGCCGATGACGGACTCGGGGCGCTTCGTGGACGCCGCGATGCGGGTAATCGGAATGGACGAGGTGTTGGTGGCGAGGATGCCGCCCGGCCGCACGACGCTGTCCAGGTCCTGAAAGATGCGGCGCTTGAGGTCCTCGTTCTCCGTCACGGCCTCGACGGCGAAGTCGACGTCCTTGGCCTCGGTGACGTTGGTGAGGGTGGCGAGCCGGGCCTCGGCGTCGGCGCGCTTCGCCTCGTCCAGCTTGCCCTTCTCCACCAGCTTCTTCAGGCCGCCGCGGATGCGGTCCGCGCCCTTGGCGAGGCCCTCCTTGGAGACGTCCGCCAGGGTGACGCGCAGACCCGCCTGAAGCGCCACCTGCGCGATGCCCGCGCCCATCTGCCCCGCCCCGACGACGACGATATGCTCCGTTGCCATGGTCTTCGCGAACCCCTCGGTCGGTGTGTGAACGACGTGCGGGCGCCCTTAGCCCACGCCCCCGGGACGGTCAACGACCGGTGGGCGGCATCCGGAGCTGGCGAACGATGTAGCGTTCCTCTCCCACCTCCAGCGACTGCTCGAGCTTCAGCCGGCGCTCGATTCCTTCCATCTTCACGAAGAGCCGCACGCGCCAGGTGCCCGGGGGCAGGTCCAGGCCGAAGGACTCCTCCGCCGGAGGGCCCATGCGGTAGAAGCGCTCCTCGCGCTTGATGATGCTCTCGCTGTCCGGCTCCAGGACCTGGAAGTCGAGCGCGCGCGCGTCGCTCCACCCGGGCCCGTCGAACTGGAGCCGCAGCTCGCGCTCGGGCGTCTCCGTGGTGCGCCACAGCCAGAAGCCGAGCGCCACCAGCACCAGGATGGGCAGCCGCTTCGCCAGCGGGTGCTTGCGCCACCCGTGACGCTCGGGCGCGGCAGGCGCGCTGGGAGGAGGCATGTCCGCCACGGTTACTCCTTCTTCGTCCGCTTGGAGCCGGGACGGCGGGCGTTGAGCTCGGAGATGACCACGCGGGGCGTGCCGGCCTTCTTCTCCTTCGGCTCCTTCGGCTCGGTGTGGGGCGCGGACTCGGCCGTCTTCTCTGCCTTGTCCGAGGGCACCAGGCGGATCTGCGCCTTGACCTCCACCGTCATGCCGGACATCAGCTTGAGGAACTCGTCGCGCAGCTTCTCCGACTGGAGGAAGCGGCGGAGCTCGTCGGTGATGGCGCCGGTGATTTCGTCCTTGGTCTTCTCCGCCTGACCGAGGATGAAGCCCATGGCCTCCTTGGGCAGTTTGAGCTGGCCGGCGAGGTTGCGGATGCCCTCCTCCGTCATGAAGAGGGCACCCAGCCCGGCCACGGCCATGCGACGCACGAACTCCGGCACGAAGCCCGCCGGGCCGCTGGCACGGCCCGGCCTGTCGTCATCGTCGAACAACGGGTCCGGCGGGAAGTCGTCGTTGCCGTCCGGGGCCATGGAGCGTCTCCTGGGAAGTTAGCGGGCCTGCACCACCGGCAGCGGGACGCTCTTCTGGCTCTGCGTGGACACCCGTCCCGCTACGTTGCGAGCGACTTCCATGAAGGCCTTGGCCTCCAGGCTGTCCTTCTCGCCCAACACCACCGGCACGCCCGAGTCTCCGGAGACGCGCACCTTCAGGTCCAGGGGGATTTCACCCAGGAATGGGATGCCGAACATCTCCGCCGCCTTGCGGCCGCCACCGTGGTTGAAGATGGGGGTGACGTGCGAGCAGTTCGGGCACACGAACTGGCTCATGTTCTCCACGATTCCCAGCACGGGGATGTGGACCTTGTCGAACATCTGCTTGGCGCGCACCACGTCGGCCAGCGCCACGTCCTGCGGCGTCGTCACCAGCACGGCGCCCGCCGCGCGGATGGACTGGGACAGGGACAGGGCCACGTCGCCGGTGCCCGGAGGCAGGTCCAGGACGAGGTAGTCCAGCTCGCCCCAGTTCACATCGCGCACCAGCTGCATCAGCGCGCCGTGGAGCATGGGGCCGCGCCAGATGAGCGCCTGATCCGCCTCCACGAGGAAGCCGATGGACATGACCTTGAGGCCGTGGGCGAGGAGCGGATCCAACGACTTGCCATCCGGGCTCACGGGCTTCTTGTCGGACAGGCCGGTCATCAGCGGCACGGAGGGACCGTAGAAGTCCGCGTCCAGCAGGCCCACCTTGGCGCCGTGCATGGCCAGGGCGGCGGCGAGGTTCAGGGCCACGGTGCTCTTGCCCACCCCGCCCTTTCCGGCGCCCACGAGGATGACGTTCTTCACCTTGGGCAGCAGTCCGCCGCCGGGCATGCCGCCGCCGGCCGCGCGCACCTGGGCGCCCCACTCGATGTCGAAGGTCTTCAGGCCCGGCACCGTCTTGAGGGCGGCCTCGGCGTCCGACTGGATCTTCGCCTTCATGGGGCAGGCGGGCGTGGTGAGCTCGATCTTCAGCTTCACCGAGTCCCCGGCGACGCGGATGTCCTTCACCATCCCCGCCTTCACGAGGTCCACGTGGAGCTCGGGGTCCATGACCTTCGACATCGCCGCGAGGACGGCCGCCTCGGAAACGCTCATCTGAACACCTGAAACCTTTTGGAAAACGGGCGGTTGGGGGCCGCCAACGGGCGCGGAATCTGCCAGCCCCCCGGGGGCTGTCAACGTCGTTTAACGCGACGGCCCCCCGGGTGCACCCTGGCGGGGCATTCCCGGGAAGAGGAAGGCTGGCCGGCTGAAGGAGGCCATCAGCTTGACTGGAGGGACGGGCGGACGGGCGCCCGCCCTGTCACTCGAGGGCCGCCACCCGGTACTCGCCGTCCTCCAGGACGAGGACGACCGAGCGGTCCTCGCCCAGGGGGAACAGGGCCTCGCCCGCGCCGACACGGACATTGGCGTTGAGGGCGAGCCGGGCCCGGCGCAGGCGCTCCTTGGCGAGGGGCTCACGCTCGAAGTCCTCGCGCAGACGCTCGGGGGTGTAGCGGGCGCGCAGCGGCGCGGCGAGCTGGCTCCAGGCCTTCTGCCAGTCGCGGGCCTCCACGGTGTCCAGGAAGCGCGAGAGGCTGGCCCGGGGGACGTCGGCCGGCCGGGACTCCACCACGCGCCAGCCCTGCTCCGTGTGAGCCAGGGTGACCGAGGGGGCACGGGCCTCCAGGACGGCGGTGCCTGCCCGGACAGCGGCGGCGCGCTCGCGGCGGGTGGCCTCGTCGGAGTAGCGGTCCAGGAAGGCGACCTCGCCCTCGGGGCCTCCGTTGGTGAGGGCGTAGGCCTCCTGGAGGCGCCCCTCGTCCAGGGCCCGGGCATGGGCCTCGGCGACGGTGACGGGCTCGCGCGGGGTGGTGGCGCAGGCGGTCAACAGGGCAGGCAGAGCAGGACGGTGCGCTTCATGGACGCGCGGGAGGGTAGCACCCCTTCCGGGGCCTCTCAGCGCTGGAAATCAAATGGGTGACAGCGGTAGCGCCCATGACCACGGCCATCCGAAGTGAGAACGCAGGCCAGCCCAAGCGGACAGACATCCTCCCGGGCTTTTTCCGGGTCGCATGGCAGCTCGCAGGTGTGCCCCGCATCCGCATGGGCAAGGTTGCTGGCGTGCATGCACTCGAGACCCTTCGGGCAATCCTCGCCCGGCGAACAGGCTACCCCCAACGTGCCTGCGGCTGCGGCAACCCCTGCAGGCTGCTTGCAGGCGACGTTCCAGGAAAGGAGGAGCAACGCAATCCAGCCCCTGGCGACGGTATGCATGGTTCGTGACCCGTTCCGAGAGCACCAGCGTCGGTGGGCGAGCCCTGGGCTCGCGCCTGCTTCAATTCGTCTTGGCCGAGGCGTTTGTACTGGAGGGCACTCGTCTCTGAATTTATACCACACCTCGCCCTCTTCGACCTCTCCCCCAAGCAAAGGACCTTGGCGCAGCGCTCCGTGCAGCCCGCTCGGTCTTCACCTTGATGTGGACGACACGAGCCTCGAACACGGTTTGCTTCCCAGTTCGGCCACCCCCGGATCTTGTTTCAATCTTGAATATCCCCTGCACCGCAAAAATTCGCAGATCACACACAATCATCCTCGTACAGACTTCAGGTCGCCGCCGGTCTGGACAGCATGAAAACGGGATCGCCGTCGTGCCCCACCAGCATCAGGTGATGGCCACCTTCAAGGAGTTCCTCCACTCCCACCAGCTGTCCGCCCAACTCCCAAGCAAGCGCGTCACCCGTGAGCACTCTCCGCTGCACACGTTGGTAGAGACGGAGCCCTCCGCGCAGGAGCTCGGGCCTTCGAACGACGAGGCATACGAAGCCATCGCGCCGAAGTGCCTGGCGCAGGGTGACCTCCAATCCTCCTGACAGCTCGATGGGAGCATCCGCACGGTAGCGAGTCCGGTATGCCCTGTTCCTGTCCGGCTCGAGCACCAGCAGACGCAGCACCTCTGAAGAGGCAGTGCGCGTCAGTTGCTCGATGACCTCCCAGCCAGGAGCAGGGCTGTCGGCAAGAAGCTGCCACTCTTCAAATGCAATCTCGCACATGCGGTTACCAGGCGCTCTCATCGCTCATCGATGCCCCCACTGCGAGCGCGGTCAGCGCGGCCAGCGCAGCTTCGTCGCAGTACCTGCCTCCCAGTATCTCGCCGCTGATGAAGGCGCCCATGGGGTTGGCCCATTTGTCGAAGCCATCAATCAGAATGGGCCGAATCAGCCCTCTTTGTTCATCCGACAGAAGAGCCCAGCTACTATCGAGCTCACCCACCAGTTCCCAAGCCCCTTCATGGGCCCGGAACGCCGGCTCGCCAAGCAAGGACGCCAACCGCTCAAAGGCATCCTCCGGAAACTGCGCGTACATGCAAAGGCCGGAAATCAAATCAGCAACAAGGCCAGAGATGGAGTCCCCTGGACGGGAACGCACAGCTGTTCGGACATCATCAAGAACATCTTTGGGCTCACGAATCATGTTGAGACAGCAGATATTCGACCAACTCCGTTGATGTTTGGGCTCCTGCTCCTGCCAAAACGGAGCCCGTCATGGGTGTTTCGCCGTATTCATCCGCGGCATTCACGTCTGCTCCGGCACCCACTGCCGCTATTGCCTCCTCAAGAGAGCCCGACTCCACCGCGCCCCAAAGGCGGTCTTGGGGGCTGGGTCCAGCTTCTTCACTGTCCCTCTGCGCCGTGAACTCGCCGACAAGATCAAGAAACCTCGTGATCGCGGCTAGATGATCACCACTGGAGTCTCGTAGATACTTCTCAGCCCAGCCCTCGGGCGGGAATTCGCCGTTGAGGCGAAGCCACTCGGAGAACTCCTCATACCTGGTGTCTTCCACTCCGTTGTCGACAAGGCACGCACGATAGCCGGCTATGAACCCGACGAGCACGTTCACATTCACAGCGCCAAGGTGCATCTCGATCCGACCTCTCTGAAGGTCGCGCCGCATTCGGCTTAAAGCATCAACCAGCATCACACGACCCTAGTCATCACCGTAGTACCCCGCCTGGGCCTGCCCGTACCCCGCGACGGAGAACCCGTCAAAGTCCCCGGAGGACTCACACGCGGTCAGCCGCGCCAGGGCGGACCTCGCGTGCTCCGAGCCCTCGCGGGAGAGGTACGCCTTCGCCTGCTCCAGCCCCGCTCCAGCGAGCAGCTGGATGTCGAGCGACGCATCGGCATCCATGCTGGAGGTCTTTGCTCTCCAGATGCGCAGGATGTCCTCGACCCGCCCCGCGTTGAACAGCTGCAGGGCACAGAGCTTCATCAGCTCCGTGTCCCCGTGTCCCTGCGACTGGCGCTCCCGTGCGGACTGCGCGTCCAGCAGCGCACGAAGCTCACCCAGGTGCTCGGAGGTGGGCGCCAGCCCGAAGCGGTCGAGACATTCATCCACGTTCATACACACACCTTCTACCAGCTCCCCAGCAGGCACCCGAGGCGCAAGCCGAGCTCCACATCGCCGCGAGGACGGCCGCCTCGGAAACGCTCATCTGGTGAGGGCATCGGCCTCCTGGAGGCGCCCCTCGTCCAGGACCAGGACCCGGGCATGGGCCTCGGCGACGGTGACGGGCTCGCGCGGGGTGGTGGCGCAGGCGGTCAACAGGGCAGGCAGAGCAGGACGGTGCACTTCATGGACGCGCGCAGGGTAGCACCCCTTCCGGGGCCTCTCGGTGTCTCCTGCGCATGACGACGTCCCACTGCCGCCTACATGCTGCATGACCTGGCATCTCTGGCAATGCGGTTGTAATCGCGGGCCTGTAGCAGGCGCCACGCAGTGGCCAACTGTCGACTGCCTGACTCCCACCCGGGTGAAATCAGACCGTGTCTGCGATGTGCGGCGGGGGGCTGCTTTTCCCTTCTGCCCGGGTCGCGCTTTCGCGTTCGTCGTCGGCGGTCCGGGCACCCCCATCGCGAGGAGCCTCCCCATGACGAAGCGATACGCACTGCCAGGCCTTCCCGTGCTGCTGGCATTGCTGGCACCAGCGGCCCAGGCGCAAAACACCGCACGCGCGGACCAGGCCAAGCAGGTCCGCGTGGATGCCGCGCAGACCCAACGCAATCATCCCCTCCCCGTCCACCAGAACAACCTCGACGAGGCCATCTACGCCCCGGAGCGCTTCGCCAACTACTCCAAGGGCCTGCCGCACAACACCCTCGGCGAGCCGAACACCGTCCAGTACGACGCGCTGCTGCAGGCGCTGCTGGCCGGGGGCAACACCGAGGGCGTGGTGCTGGGCGGCGAGCGCCGCTTCGTCAACCCGCAGGCGGGCTTCTCGTTCGTCCTGGCGGGGCCGGACTCGCAGGCCATCACCATGGTGCCCGCGCCGAAGTTCGAGAGCGACGAGGTGTCCGGTGAGATGGAAGAGCTGTACTGGATGTCGCTGGTCCGCGACGTGCGCTTCGACCAGTACACCTCGAATGCCACCGTCGCCCAGGCGGCGGCCCGCCTCGGCGCGGTGCGCGAGTACCGGGGCGCGCGGAACCTGGCCACCGGTCAGGTGACGACCGACCTCGTCTTCCGCGCGGACACCCGTGGCGCGAGGCAGGGGCCCTGGCTGTCGCAGTTCCTCATCAAGGACGTCCCCTACGGCGGCGGACCGCTGGCCACCCCCACGGACGCCAACCCCGCCCTGGTGGACCCCACCGGCGTTCAGGTCGTCATCCAGCGCAACCTCACCCGCCCACCGGGAGATGACCGCGTCACCGCGTACACCGAGTGGCTGAGCATCCAGAACGGCGCCCTGCCCGCGGACCCCACGGACACGCTGCAGGACTTCGACGCCACGCGCCGCCACATCCGCAATGGCCGTGACCTCGCGGAGCTCGTGCACTCCGACTACCCCATCCAGGCGCCGCTCAACGCCGCGCTGCTGCTGTCCCGGGAGACGGACTTCCAGAGCAACGGGAAGTATGACCCGGACCCGAAGGCCTCCACGCCCGGGTACACCATCCTCAATCCGTACCGGAGCTATACGACGCAGGAGCCGTTCGTGACGTTCGGCAACAGCGACGTGCAGTCACTGGTGGGGCTGGTGTCCAACACCGTGCTGCGCGCGCAGTGGTTCCAGAAGTGGCAGGTGCACCGCCGCCTGCGCCCCGAGGAGTACGCCGGACGCGTGCACAACACCCTCACCAACGCGGCCAGCTACCCCGTCCCCGAGGAACTGATGAACTCGCCGGTGCTCCCGCTGGTGCTGGCGCGCACCGCCGCGCGCAACGCGGAGCGCGGGCTGGGCTCGGCGGGCACCTATCTGCTGCCCCAGGCCTTCCCGGAGGGCAGCCCGCTGCATCCGGCGTACGGCTCCGGCCACTCCACGTACATGGGCGCGGGCGTCGCGGTCCTCAAGGCCTTCTTCGACAACGCCCCCATCCGCCTGCCGCAGGTGCCCAACACGGATGGCACCGCGCTGGTGCCCTACAGCGGCACGTTGATGCTCCATGACGAGCTGGACAAGCTGGCCGCCAACATCGGCGTGGCCCGCCTCTTCGCGGGCGTGCACTACCGCAGCGACCATGACAACGCCGTGCGGCTGGGCGAGCTGGCCGCGCTGCGCACGCTGGTCGACTGGACGCGGCAGTATCCGGAGACCTTCCCCGGCTTCAACGCGCAGCCCATCAATGCCGAGGTGCCGCTGTTCCTCAACGCGTCGACGCAGCTGCCCAACGCGGTCAGCAAGGTGGTGGGCTTCGCCGTGGTGGACGCCGTCACGGGCACGCACGCCCAGACGCTCGTCAATGGCTCGGTGGTGGACCTGAGCACCCTGGCTTCGCTGGGCTACACGCAGCTGGAGATCCGCGCCACCGTGGCTCCGGCCAACGTGGTGGAGAGCGTGCGCTTCTATTACGACAACGAGCCCTGGGAGCCGGATGACACGGCCCCGTACGAGATTGGGGACACGGTGAGCGTCAACAACGAGAGCGTGTTCGCGCTCACCGTCGGCACCCACGTGCTGCGCTGCCTGCCGTTCTCACAGAACGATGCGGATGGCCTCTCGGGCGTGCCGCTGACGCTCCGCTTCACCGTGCAGAACTAGCCCCGGCCTCGGAGGGGAGCGGAAGGCCCGGGCTGTGTCTCGGGCCTTCCGCCGACGGGCGGCAATCTGCCTGCCTGGCTGTGAACCGACAGCACCACGCCTTCACGCGCCAATGCGCTGACTCCAGGAATGTCGCTTCTAGCCTGGTGTGGGCGGAAGCACGTCGTCTGAAAGGATGCCTGGGAACTCCTCATTGAAGTCGAGAACGTCTTTGGCGAGCTGCCGTGTCGACGCTTCCTGCCAATCGCTCCAGTCCTCAGGCCAGCTCAGCGTGTCATCACATCGAGTCAGCAACCACCTGAGGTCTCCTTCCGGCACTCCCTGCCGCGACAACGTTTTCTCAATCTCCTGCTTGAGTGTCATCACCCAGGGCAACCCAGTGTGCGCGCCCATCATCACCTCTATCGCGTATGTGCATTTTTGACGCGCCACTCAATATGAAAACGGGATCGCCGTCGTGTCCCGCGAGCCTCAGGTGATGGCCCCCTTCGAGGAGTTCCTCCACCTACGACTTGAGGACTAATCAAGAAGCCCTTCGTAGATAGGCCCTACCCGTGATCGCCCCGACACCAACACTCCACCCCGGCGTGCAAGATGTCCCGTGTCTCCCTTCACTGAAGGTATCGACCTGGGCTCGCAAGCCAGGAAAATTCCGTATGCAATTGCAAACGGCCCGGCGATCAAGGTTTTGAATGTACTGCTCGTTTCTGACTCCAGCTCTTCAACAAGCACCGAGATGAACATCCTGAGCAGTGCAGGGTCCAACTCCACCTCGTCGGCGATCATCTCGCCTATTCCACTTTGCGCCTCCACCGCCACTTCCAGAGCTCTCACCTGGGCGAGAAAAACCTGGGCCAATCTCGGCGATGGATTCCATACCACCTCATCTTGGCACATGAAGACGACGCCCATGGCTGCCTCCAGCGAACCTTGATTTCATCGTCTGGGTACTGCGCTCGGAGCGCCTCCAGGCCACTGTTCAAGACCTGCGCTTTCTCCTCCTGCTGCCGCGGACGCGTCAGCCCGGCAGCGAGCAGACCTTCGTGCAGGTCCGGCCGCGTCTCATGCATTACGGTGCGACGAAGGGGACGCCACATCCCGCGCAGAACTTCGGGTTCGCCGCTCCGCCCAGGAACTTGTTGCACCGGGGGCAGCGCCACTTCCAGAAGAGGGGAATCATCGACGCGAGCATCACCCCGGTGGTGACCTTGTAGGCCAGGTCCCCGTACTTCTCCGGCCAGGGGGATACGTAGGAGAGGACCACCAGCGCCATCCACGCGTACACAATCACGCTGACGAAGCGCCTGCGTGACTGCACCTGCGCGGCGATGGAGGGGTCGAACGTCTGGGGCGATGCGGTTTCGGACTTCATGGCCGGGATCGTACCCGGCCCACTTCCCCCTCGGGCAAGCGGGTCATTCTCGTCCCAGCAGGGGCACTCTCACTGCGCGGTGAAGGGGACCCCACAGCCCGGGCAGAACTTCGCGGCGAGTGCTCCACCCAGGTACTTGCTGCACCGGGGACAGCGCCACTTCCAGAACACGGGGATGATCCACGCGACCAGCACGACCGTGATGAGCTTGAAGGCCATCCCCGCGTACTCCTCCGGCCAGGGGGCGACGTACGACAGGACCAGCGCCGTCAGCGCCACGAGGAAACACACGTAGACGATGCGTCTGCGCGACTGGAGCTCGGCGGCAATCGCGGGATCGAAGGTCTGGGGCGAGGAAGTTTCAGGCTGCATGGGCGGCAGCCTGGCTGCACCCTTCCCTCTCCAGCAAGAGGGTCATTCTCGGCCCGGCAGGGGCACCACGGAGGGCCTCGCCGCCCCGCTGAACCGGGCGCTCCTGTCAAGCTGGGAGTACGGGCGCACCCGACTCCCGGAGCGACCCTGTCCCTACGCGTCCTTCTGCGCGATGGGAGCCTCGCCAGCCGCTGAGCCTCTTGCGGGTCCGCCTTCGACAGTGACACGTCCTCACGCCCGGCTTCTCCGGTGAACGGAGGCGTGGCCGCGAGCGCGCGCGCCGGGGCGAAGCGTGCGCCAGAATCGCTCCAGCTTTCCGCGCGCCTGAGGGTCGCGAGGCCGTGCTTGCGGAAGCGGTAGTACCAGCGCTCCAGCGTCGGCACGCTGAAGTGCCGCGTGCGCTCGGCTGCGGGCGGGCGGAACTTCTGCCGCGCCAGCTCCCTCAGCAGCAGTCCGGTGGGCGCGGCGTCGAGCGCCACCGTACGCGCCTTGCCCGCTACCAGGCAGTACAGGTCGGCGTTGCCGCTGCCGACGACGTCCGCGGCCAGCGGCGCCGAGACGCCATCCCCAGGGACGCGAAGGCGCCCACCGGCTGGGGGACGAACCCGTCGCCGGTGGTGGCGTACAGCTTCGAGCTGCCGCTGCCCGGGCTGTAGAGCAGCGCGTCGGCGAGGCCGTCCTTGTTGGCGTCGGTGGAGGTGACGTGCAGCCCCTGGATGGAGGCGAGCTGCTGTCATTGAAACATTGAAACCGTGATGACTCGCTGCGGGCGGCTGACTCAGCAGGTTGGCGGATGGTGCTGAGTCATTTCAAGCAGGCCGATTCGCTCATGAATGCTGGCGCGACACACGGCGGAGCAGGGACAAAATGGCGGGCGACCTGCCCGACTTGCAAGGTTGAGTTTGAGGTACCGCCCAGCTCCGGGAAGCCGCGAGACTCGCACAACAGCCACCCAGGAGAGCCCTGGCATATTCGGCTCAAGCGCATGAGACGTTCTGGAACAACCTGGCAGGAACGAGCACCTGCAACATCAAGGCGTTGCCAGAAATGAGAGGAGGGGCTGATGGAAAATCCCCATCAACCCCCCTCTGGTCATCGAAAACTTATGGACGACCAGCTTCATCAGCTGGCGTCAAAACAACTGACTACTAGCGAGCCTTCGGGCCGCCGCGAACGTGGATCTTGATCTTCATGGTGTGCCTCCTTTCTGGGTTAAACGGTACTTGCGCTTGAAGCCGGATGTCAAATCGAACCAAGAATAATTATGCGACGCATTGCGGCGATGCGAACGAAGTCCGCGTCGCATCGAGGTGCCGTATTCATTCAATGGGAGCGTGAATCACAAAGCAGTGGCCGAGGTGTTGACACGGCGCGACCATTAAGGCGACCTTGGTTCGCGCACCATGGCTTATCCCTTCGAGCGGACCCTTCGTTCCCTGAACTACGAGTCGGACACGCGCCTCGTGTTCGTCGCTCTGATGGTGTTGTGCGTCGGCGGGCTCCTCGCCTGGTCGCTGTTCGCCGAGGTCCCTCTCGTCAAGGCCAGCTCACAGGCCCGGATCGAGCCACACAACGCCGTCCATCGCATCGAGCCGCCCAGCGCGGGCAAGGTCGTGCTCTCGCGGCTCAAACTCGACCAGCAGGTCAAGGAAGGCGACCTCCTCATCGAGTTCGATGCACGGGCCGAGCGCCTCGAGCTCGAGCGGAGCAAGGCGACGCTCGCCGCGACCGAGAAGGAGCTCGCCATCATCCGCCAGCAGATCACCAACAAGCGCGAAGAGGCGGCCTTGGCGGCAAAGGTGGACGAGGTCGCAGTCAAGGAGGCGCTGCAGAGGGAGCAGGAGCTCGCGCCCAGGCACCGGCTCGCGGTGGAACGCGCGCAGCTGGCCCTTACGAGCCCGACGGGCGCGGTCTCGGAGATGGAGAAGCTCGAGCGCACGACCGATGTCGACGCGCTCCGCTCCGCGCAGACGGCGCAGGGCCTGGCGCTCACCCGACTGCGGCGCGAGCAGGACGTGCGCCGTCAAGCCCTCGCCGCGCAGCTGCTGGCACTCGAGCGCGAGGCGCTGGGCGCCGAGGGGCGGATCCGGGAGCTCCAGGGCGCCATCGCCCGCCTCGAGTACCAGATCGAGCGGAAGCTGTATCGGGCGCCGGCCACGGGCCACCTGGTCGACGTGGCGGAGCTCGGCTCGGGGGCGTTCATCGCCGACGGGCAGCGGGTCGGCACCATCGTCGCGAGCGATGCCGAGGTGCGGGTGCGCGCCCGTTTCCCGAAGGAGGTCGTTGGCTTGATCCAGCCCGGTCAAACGGCGCGCCTCAAGCTCGACGGCTACCCGATGACCATCTACGGGACGGTCCCCGCCACGGTGACGGCCGTCGGGACCGAGCCCGGCCAGACCGCCACGCCCGAGGCCATCCCCGGTACGGTGCGCGTCGAGCTCAAGTTCGCACCGCCGGACGATCCGCGCATCCAGCTGCGCCACGGCATGACCCTGGCGGTAGAGGTCGAGGTCGCGCGGGCGTCGCCTGTCGCGCTGCTGATGCGGGCGGTCGGCGAATGGAATCCGCAGCCTGAAGCACCGCCCACGACCGTGTTTCGGCCCGAAGCCGAGGCCCGCTGATCATGACTCCCCCCAGGCGTCAGCGCTCGATCATTCCCGAGGTGATCCAGATCTCGGCGACGGACTGCGGCCCCGCTTCGCTCAAGAGCCTGTTCGCGGGGATGGGCGCCGAGCTCAACTATCGCGTCCTTCGCGAAGTGTGTCAGACGGACGTCGACGGCACCTCGATCGTCACATTGGATGAAGTCGCGAACCAGCTCGGGCTCGACTCCGAGCAGGTGATGCTTCCGCTCGATCACGTGGTGGTCCCCGAAGCCAAGGCGCTTCCCGCCATCATCGTCACGCTCAGCGCGGGAGGACGGCCGCACTTCGTGGTGCTGTGGAATCGCGTCGGCCCGTTCATCCAGGTCATGGACCCGGCGGCGGGCCGTCACTGGACCCGGATTTCGACGCTGCTGAGCCACCTGTACCAGCACACCACATCCGTTCCGGAGGCCGGCTGGCGCGAATGGGCCGGGTCCGAGGAGGCGGTCGCGACGTTCGAGCGCCGCCTGCTGAACCTGGGTGCGACGCAGGCGCGGGCGCTGGTTGCCCGGGCGCTCGAGGACCCCGGGTATCTGTCGATCGCCAGGCTCGACGCCGCGTGCCGGGCGTCCGAAGCGATGATTCGCGCGGGCGCCGTCCGGCGAGGCCGGACGGCGGCGGGGCTGCTGGAATCCATGATTGCGAAGGACGAGTCCGGCGCAGTGCCCATTCCCGCGGCCTATTGGTCCGCTCGCCCCAACCCCGAGGTGGAGGGCGAGCTGTCGATGACCGGCGCGGTGCTGATGCGGGTTCGCGGTTGGCGCGAGGCTTCGCGCGCAGGCGAAGACGCGCCGAGAGCCGTGCTCGCGAGCGACCTGGCGACGGAGCTCGTCGCCAGGCAGGTGAGCCCGGCGCGAACGCTGCTCCGCCTGCGAGGCGAAGATTCGTGGGTCGTTCCGGGCCTGATTGCGGTGGGACTGGTGTTCGCCACCTTCGGGCGCATCCTGCAAGCGCTGATGCTCCGTGGCGTGCTCGACCTGGGGCGCGACCTCGGCACGTTCGCGCAGCGCGCGACGGGCATGGCCGTTCTCGCGGGCGTCGCGCTCTGCTTCATGCTCATCCAGATCCCCGTCTCATTGGGATTGCTCGGCATCGGCCGCCGGCTCGAGGTGCGGCTGCGGAAGGCGTATTTCGAGAAGCTCCCCGAGATGGAGGACCGCTATTTCCAGAGCCGGCTCGCCTCCGACATGGCGTCTCGCACGCACAACATCCAGGCGATGCGGTCGCTGCCGCTCCTGCTCTCGCAGGCCTTGATCCTGTCGCTCGAAGTCGCGAGCCTCACTGCCGCGCTCATCTGGGCCGCACCGCACGCATGGCACATCGTGCTCGCGCTCGCGGCGGTCACGCTGCTCGTGCCCCTGGTCGCGCAGAAGCTGCTCTTCGAGCCCGACCTGCGCGTGCAGATGCACTCAGGCGCGCTCAGCGGATTCACCCTGAACGCGCTCGTCGGGCTCACGCCGATCCGGATCCACGGCGCCGAGCGGTCGCTGCGCCGCGCGCAGGAGACCATGCTCGTCAGCTGGACCAAGGCGCGCTATTGGCTCCAGACGCTGTCGGTCGGGTTCGAAGGCGGGCTGATGCTGGTGGGCTACGGCCTCGTCATGCTGCTCGTCTATTCGTTCCTCGAGGGCACTGATCGGGCTTCGCTGGTGTTGTTGGTCGTCTATTGGGCGCTGCGGTTCCCCATCCTCGGCCAGCGGCTGATGGTGCTGAGCCGCGCGTTCCCGAATGCGATGAACCGGGTTCGCCGGCTCCTCGACGTCATCGGCGACATCAAGGAGCCGCCGGCCCGGAACGAGGCGCCAGCGCAGGAGCCTGTCGCGCCCGCGGCCGCCGCGAGCGGCGTTTCCATCGTGATGGAGAAGGTCCGCGTGAAAGGCGGCGGTCACACCATCCTCGACAAGGTTTCCTTGAACATCGCCCCCGGCGAGCACGTGGCCGTGGTCGGTGTCTCCGGAGCAGGCAAGTCGACGCTGGTCGGCCTTCTGCTCGGCTGGCTCCGGCCGGCGCGCGGCGAGATCAAGGTCGACGGGCAGGTGCTCGATCAGGCCGCTGTCGAGCGGCTGCGGCGCACCACGGCCTGGGTGGATCCGGCGATCAGTCTCTGGAACCAGAGCCTCATCGACAACCTCCGGTATGGCAACGACGGCGCGCACGGCTGGTCCCTGTCCGCGGCGCTCAAGGGCGCCGAGATGCTCGACATCCTCGAGGCGCTTCCAGCCGGGCTGCAGACGTCGTTGGGCGAAGGCGGAGGGCTGGTCTCGGGCGGCCAGGGTCAGCGCGTGCGCCTGGCGCGCGCGATGCTTCGCTCCGGCGTGCGCCTGGCCATCCTCGACGAGCCCTTTCGCGGTCTCGATCGCGACCGGCGCGCGCGGCTCCTCGCCGAGTCCCGGCGGCTGTGGGCAGACATCACCCTCCTCTGTGTCACCCACGACGTCGAGCACACCCAGGAGTTCGATCGCGTGCTCGTGATCGAGAACGGTCGGATCCTCGAGAACGGGCCGCCGAAGGAGCTGCTCGCGAACAAAGAGTCGCGGTACGCCGTGCTCCTTCGCGCCGACCAGGAGAATCGCACGCTGCTCTGGGGTGGTGGGCGCTGGCGCAATTGGTGGCTTTCGGACGGCCAGCTGGTGGAGAGGCCGGCGCCGAAGCCGGTGGAGACGCCGGTCGCGGAGCCCGTCGCAGACAAGTTGGAGCTGGTGGGATGACGCGCTCGCACACTGACTTGTTGTGGCCGGTCGAGCGACTGCCCGACGCGCTGGAGCAGCTGGCGCAGAGGCAAGGCTATGGCAGGGCCGCGGGCGAGATCGCTCCGCCCGCGGCGGCCGTCGAGCCGAGCCGGGTCTGGATGTTCGCGCTCGGAGATCGACTCGGCGTGGAGCTCGAGCCGATCACCCCGCTCTACCACGAGCTGCCCGACGTCCTCGAACGCGCCGCGCCCTGCATCCTCCAGGTCCGGCGAGACGGCGTCCCGTCCTATCTGGTGCTGCTGGGGACGCGGCGCGGGAAGCTGCGCCTGCTCGCGCGCGACGCCACGGCGGTTTCAGTCCAGACGAAGTTCGCGCTCGCACTCCTGCGCGAAGAGCAGGAAGCCACCGTCGCCGAGGTGGACCAGCTGCTCGGCGGCGTGGAGATGTCGCCCCGTGCGCGCGAGCACGCCCGCTCACAGATGCTGCTGCAGCGGCTCGGCCAGGCGCAGCTGCGCACCGGCTGGATCATGCGCCCCAGGCGCACCGCGAGCCGGCGGACGCTGGTCGGCGACATCCCGGCGCTCGCCGCCGGCATCCTCGTGAGTCACACGCTCCTCTCGGTGGTGCTGGCTGGCTCGTTCTGGCTGCTCGGTCGCGCCGCGCTCCAGGCCCACCTCGAGACCGGCTGGTTCCTGGGGTGGATCGCCGTGATCGCGTGCGCGATTCCGCTCCGCATGCTCGAGGTGTGGTGGCAGGGCGTGTTCTCGATCCGGCTCGGAACGCTGCTGAAGCAGCAGCTCCTCACGGGAACCCTCAAGCTGACCCCCGACGAGGTGCGGCTCGACGGCATCGGCCGCCATTTCGGCCGCGTCGCCGAGGCCGAGGTCGTCGAGCAGCTTGCGGTCGGCGGCGCCCTGCTCGCGGTGTTGTCGCTCGTCGACCTGGTCCTGGCGGGCGTCATCCTCGTGCTCGGGGCGGGAGGGTGGCCCCAGGCGATGGTGCTCGTCCTGTGGGTCGTGGTCGCGTTCGTCCTCGCGCGCCGCCACTACGGCGTCCAGCGGGCGTGGTCGAACGCGCGCGTCGAAATCACCCACGACCTGCTCGAGCGCATGCTCGGCCATCGAACGCGGCTGGCGCAGCTTCCACTCGAGCGCTGGCATGATGGCGAAGACGTCCGCTTGAGCTCCTACTCCGAGATTTCGAAGGTCATGGATCGCCGGACCATGCAGCTGACCGCGCTCCTGCGCGACGGCTGGTTGGTGCTCGCCCTGCTGACCTTGCTGCCGGCGTTCAGCACCGGCACGGCCGATGCCAGCGCGCTGGCGGTGTCCGTGGGCGGCATCCTGCTCGCGCTGCGAGCCTTCGACGAGGTCGCCGTCTACTTCCAGCAGGTCTCCCAGGCGGCCGTGTCCTTCGAGCAGATCCGCGACCTGCTGCTCGCGGTGGGCCGCCCCGAGCTCGAATCGAAAGTGCCTCTCGAAATGGAGGGAGGCAAGCCCACCGACGACGCCGGCGGAACCCTCATCGAGGCGCGGGGCGTGACCTTCCGGCACGACGCGCGCACCCGGCCGGTGCTCGAGAACTGCTCGTTCCAGATCGCGCAGGGCGACCGCATCCTGCTGGAGGGCCCATCGGGCGGTGGCAAGTCGACGCTGGTGTCGCTGTTGACGGGCCTGAGGACGCCGCAGGGCGGTGTGATGCTGCTGCACGGGTTGGACCGCGCGACGTTCGGCTCCTCGGGCTGGCGCAAGCGCATCACCGCCGCGCCGCAGTTCCACGAGAACCACGTCCTGTCCGGCAGCTTCGCGTACAATCTCCTGCTCGGGCGCGAGTGGCCGACCTCGCCCGAGCTGCGGGCCAAGGCCGCCGCGCTGTGCAAGGAGCTCGGGCTGAACGAGCTGGTCGCCAAGATGCCCGCCGGCCTCGAGGAGATGATCGGCGAGACCGGCTGGCAACTCTCGCACGGCGAGAAGAGCCGGCTCTACATCGCGCGCACGCTGCTGCAGGGGGTCGAGCTGGTCATCCTCGACGAGAGCTTCGCCTCCCTCGATCCCGAGACCATGCGGGTCGCGCAGCGCTGCGTCCTCAACCACGCGAAAGCCCTCGTGGTCGTCAGCCATCCATGAGACTTCGATTTACGCTCGCCCTCCTCGCGGCGACCTGCTCCGGTTGCGAGCTGATCCGTCCCGTCGTCGTCACACCGCCTCCGGCGCCGAGCAGCTACTCGACCGCTGTCGATCTGCGCACTGAGCCGCCCCCACCGTCCAGCGCACCCGAGGGCGGGGTTCCAAGCCCGCAGCCGTCGAAGGAGGGCGTGCCCGCGCAGCCAGCCGAGCGCGTCACCCAGGACGAAGTCTGGTGGTCGGCGTTCGCCGATCCGGCTCTCGACACGGCCATCCAGGAGTGCTTCGGCAACAGCCTGGTCCTGCACGACGTGCGGGATCTGATCTACGAGAACCAGCTCGACCCCAACGTGCCGCAAGGTTGGTGGTACCCGCTCCAGGTCGGCATCCTCAACCCGGCGGGGCTGAGTCATGTCGTCACCATCGTTCCGCCTGCGCCGGCTACCCAGGCCAAGTACACCATCGCCACCGCCGATGTCGGTGTGGCCTACCAGGTCGACCTGTTCGGAAACCTCGCCGCGCAGCGGCGCGCGGGATTGAACTTCGCCGAGCAGCAGCGACAGCTCACCGAGGCCCGCGTCCAGGACATGGCGCTGCGGATCACCCAGATCTGGTTCGATATCCTCGAGGCCCGCGCGCTCCGGGACCTCACGCTGCGGCAGATTGACTACAACAAGGAGCTGCTCCGGCTGATTCAAGCGCGGTTCGAGCAGCACCTCACGCCCCGGCTCGTGGTGCTGCAGCAGGAGCAGCTGCTGGTGAACCTCCAATCGCAGGTGCCGCTGATCTCCGCCCGGAACGCGCTCTTGAACTCGGAGCTGAAGGCGCTGCTGGGCCGGGTACCCAGCCCCGCGGACGACATCGTTCCACTCGAGCGACAGCTTCCCGATCTCCCGCCTCCGCCAGAACTCGGAACGCCAGGAGACCTGAACGTGAACACGCCCGAGATGCGGCTCGCGGAGCTGCGCGTCGCCGAGGTCGAGCACCGCATCAACGCGAACCGGGCGAGCTGGCTTCCGACAATCCAATTGGTGGGCAGCGTGGGCGGCGCGAAGGTCGGCCTCTCGGAGCCGGTCCTCGGCAAGTCCGTCGTCGGGGTGAGCCTGACCTGGGCCCTGTTCGATGGAAGGCGATTCACCGAGCACATGCGACTGCCGATCCAGCTCCACCGTCGCCACGTCCAATACCAGCTCGCGCTGCACACCGCGATCGGACGGGTGCAGGATGCCGTGGTCCAGGAGGAGAACGCGGCGACGAGCCTGCGCAGCCTGCGTGCGCAGGTCCAGCTCGGGCAGCAGCTCCTGGACGAGGCGAGGCGGCTCTTCGAGCAGGGGCACTCGGACTATCTGACGGTGCTCTCCGCCCTGACGAATCTGGTCGGGCTCGAGCGCGCAAGTCTGCAAGCGCAACGGCTGCTGCTCAACCATCGCGTCGCGGTCTATCGTTCGCTCGGCGGCACCTGGTCGCGCGACGTCACACTGAAGCGGGAGTGAGAAGCCATGGCACAGCTGCAAGCGGATGAGATGCTCTACATTCCCAATCGAAGGCGGCTCACGCACGACCGGCTCGACGCAGGGAATGGCCAGCCGGTCCTGCACCTCTTCTATGGCGAGGTGGAGCTCATCTTCGACGAGCCGGACATCGCGCCCATTGGCGAGAAGCTGCTCCAGGTCGAGCAATTTCGCGCCGCCGACGCCATGGCGTGGTCGGACGGCGCGCCCCACTCCTGGGACAAGATCCGGGAGCTGCTCGAAGCGTTGATCGAACAGGGGGTGTTGAGGCGGGTCGCGGATGCGCCCACGGGCCGCACCGCGGTATCCTTCCCTGAGCGGTTGGGTGAGGTGCCAGCCGGGCGTGAGCCGCTCACGTTCAGCGCCCACGACAATCGTTGCCCCTTTCTGACCGAACAGGCCTTCGGACGGGCGTTCGAGCTGTCGAACCTCGAGGTGGTCGTGCCGGTCTACCGCGTGGCGCATCCGGCGCTCGACGGTGACGGCCGGCAGGTGGGCGAGAACAACGTCGCACCGCGTACGTTGTTCCTCGATCTCCCGACCGTGCGCAAGCAGTGCCACTACGCGGGGAGCCGGTACCAGAGCGAGCTCCCGATGAACGTGACCGCGATGAAGGCCATGGCGCGTCAGTGGCCGGAACTGCTCTCGCTGACCGAGCAGTTCCGCAAGGCCTTCTTCGCGCGCATGCCGCCCCGGACCCCGGGCGTGCTCACCGCGGGCGAGCTCCACATGATGGTCGTCTGCACGCTCGCGTCGGTCGGGTACGTGATGGTGCGGGGCACCCAGCCGGTGCCGAACGGAGAGCTCGACAACGGGCTCGCGGCCATGTTCCGGCTGATCGACGGAGTTCGCCTGGTCACCAACGACCTGGTGCGCGAGGCCCCCGAGCAGCCCGTCACCGCGCAAACGATCATGGACTATGCCGAGCGTCACGCGGTCTTCCATGGTCCGCACGGCGTGTGCGCCGGGCCGCCGGCGCTGATCAACGAATACATGCAGGTGTTGACCGGCTCGGCCCCGGCCCCCATCGAGGTCCAGCCCGACATCGCAGCGCGCCTCGGCGATCTCGACGCCGCGCTCGATTACGGCCTGCTCGGGCAGCGCGTCGAATCGGTGGTCCGCTTCCTCGGCGCGACCCAGGGGCTGCTCCACGAGCGGCTCCGGGCGGCGTTCGCCGGACACCTCCCGCGCACCGCGCTGCAAGAGTTCGTGGAGGCGCCCATCGATGTCGCGCACTACCCGTTGCTCCGGGACGACTTCCCCCTCGCCGAGACCTACCAGCGCGAGATCAAGCTCAGCCGCTGGTTGTTCGCGCGCATCGGCGAGGCGTTCCCCGGCACGCCACAGGGCACCTCGCTGGACGAGATTGCGAAGCTGGATCCCGCCGAGCAGGCCATGAGCCAGCGGCGACTGGCCGAGCTCTTCGCGCATGGGCTGCCGGGAGACAAGGTCGTGGCGGAGCCCCTCTGCGGTGAGCTCGCTGGCGTCGCTGCCAGCGCGTTCGCCCTCGAGCGCCGGTGCCTGCGCGTCGTCGAGCGCGAGCAAGCGATGCTGAACCAGCGGCTCCGGCGCCCGGATCACCCCCTGACCGGCATGGACCTGGCTGTATTCACCCGGCCGCGCAATGGCCCCCCGTTGGCGGAGACCCTCGCGCGCGGCCTGGGCGTCTCGGTCACCAGCGACTCTGCCTCGACCGTGCTGCGGTACGGTGAGAGCAGCCTCACGTTGAAGGATTAGAGGGTTCGATGCATCCAGAGCTCGTCCGCCGATTCCACGAACCGATTCGCGATGAAGCTGCGCGCCGGTATGGCCTGTCGCCCGAGCAGCTCACCGAGCTCGCGGCCTTCGAGAACTTCGTCTACGAGGCGGAGACCGACGACGGCGAAGGCATCATCTTGCGCATCTCGCACAGTACGCGGCGAACGATCGACTACACGCTGGGTGAGGTCGAGTTCGTTCGCTATCTGGCCGCCGCGCGCATTCCCATCGCCTCGCCGGTCCTCTCCGATTCGGGGCAGTTCGTGGAGCGGATCGAAGACCGCGAGCCCGGCAGCTACTTCGTCGCCACCGCGTTCGAGCGCGCGCCGGGCATCGTCTTCGACGACGCGCCTCCGCTCAAGGAGCGCTACTGGAAGCCTCCCCTGTTCCGCGACATGGGCCGGCTGTTCGCGCGGCTCCACAACCGCGCCCAGACCTACGCGCCTTCGAGCCCCAGGCTCAAGCGCCAGGAATGGCATGAGTACGACGTGGTCGACATCAACCGGTTCGCGCCTCCCGAGGAGAAGCTCGTTCGCGAGCGCACCGCGGCGATCATCGCGCGATTGAACCGGCTACCGCGGACACCGGAGAGCTACGGGCTGATTCACGCCGATCTCCACATGCACAACTTCTGCTTCGCCGAAGGGAAGATCACCGCGTTCGACTTCGACAACTGCGAGTACGCGTGGTTCGTCAAGGACATCGCGGTACTCCTCTTCTACATCGCGCGAGGCGAGGAGCGAGAGGCGCGCGACGCAGCGGTCGCTGCGTTCCTGGGGCCGTTCCTCGAAGGGTATCGGGAGCTCCGACCGATGGAGCGTGAGTGGCTCGCGGCCGTGCCGGACCTGCTCGCGCTCCAGCGCTCGATGAATTACGCGCTGTTCCACCAGTATCGCGACCCGGCCGTGCTCGACGAGAGCACGCTCGACCGGTGGGGGCGGTTCAAGCGCGACATCGAAGCGGACACACCCGTCGTGCAGATTGATTTCACGAGCTTCTAGCGCATCAGAGGGATGGGGGCCCTGTTGAGGGGGAGGGAGGGTGCAGCGGGGCCGGCTCCGGAATGGGTGATCGGCTTCGGCCGGAATCGCTGATCGGCATAGCCGGAATACGCAGACCTGCCGCCAGTCGTTCTACCCGACGGCAGTTGCCCGAGGCCCTCAGTGCTTCGCGCTCCGGACCCGCTTGTGGACCTGCTTCGTCTTCCGGGTGATTTCGCGCCGGTACCGCTCGCATTCCCTGTTCGACATGCCGAGGCGACGTGCCGCCTCGGCATAGCTGCAGCCCTGCTGGTGCTCCTCCCAGAGCGAGAATGCCTGGGGCGTGAGCTTCTTCTTCATGGCTGCGCGCACTTGCTCGAGCTGTTCGTTCTGAGCGACGCGGTGGTCCGCAGGCAGCCCCGTGATATCGCTCGGCTGGAGTTCGTTCGATGCCTCCTCGTTCTTCAATTCCGACATGCCTGCCTCAAGCGGAATGAACTGGGCCGTCATTCCGAGGCTGGGAAGCCGCGGCGGACGCATTCCGTATTCGTGCGAGCGGGGGTCCTCAGTCGGGTGACGCCTTGCCCGCAGGACGAAGTTGCGGAGCGTCCTGGCCGGATCCTGCGCGGTTTCCCATGGCTCCTCCACGAGAGCAGATCCGAGGCAGAAGCTCTCTCCCTGCCGGAGCTCCAAGGACAGCGCGCTTCGGGCGAGCACCTCGACGGCGCCGAAGTCCTTTTCCTCGTGCATGCCCCGAATGGCAAGATGGCACCCGTAGTGGAGGCAGTGGCGCTTGACGTAGTCGTGAACGGACTCGCCGCGGGCATCAGCGTTCATCTTCACTTGCGCAATCAAGTGCGCTGCCGGGCTCTTGGCGAACTCGACGACGGCCACATGACAGCCGAAGAAGAAGTTGCCGAGCGCCGTTCCGAAGGTCTTGGCTTCCGGCGGAATGATGGTGCTGGTAGGCGGAGGGGGATGGCTTTCCACCTGCTCTCCGGCCTCCACAAGCCGACGGGTGTAGACCTCCTGGGCCACTGCGACGGTCGCGTTCACCAACTTCGCAACGCCCCATAGGACCTCCGCGAAGACTTCGAGCGGATGCGGCGCAGAGGGGGAAGCACTCGTAGAGTCACTCATACAACATCTCCTGATGTGGGTGAATGAGGGCGGACGAGGTGCCAAGCTCCGCCCTCAATCGCCAACGGCATGACCCGAACCTGTTGGGACAGGTTTTTTCACCACTGGCCGCCATACCGCTCCGCCACCCTTGCGCTCCGCATTTTTGTGTGGCGGCTTTTGCCAAGGAGTAGGTGCCGGGGTGCTTAATGAGGTGAGGTCCCCTTTGTACTTGCGGCAAGTCTGCGTCGCTGGCCTTGAGGCGCTGCTGAACGTGGATCTAATGCGCCACTAATGACGCGGCGACCGAGTTCTGAATAGGTGGAGAGCAATGCACCAGGAGGCCGCCAGCTTCTACCTCCTAACGTCCGATCACTGTGCGAGCGTCCACTACACATGTCTGCGGAGCACCTACTGCGGCATAGCCCCTCCAGTGACTTAGCGATGTAGGTGGCATCGGTGCCCGCGTCTGACGCCTCCGCGGTTGTTGTCGAGTCGGCTGCGCCAATTGCCGCTGCTCCAACTCGCGACGGCATGTTGCGTGGCCCGAACCTCTCCGCTGGGCAAGGAGGGCATGTCGTCGGGCACCACGTACTCCGAAAAAGTCCCCTGGGAGGGAGACACTGCTCCCGAGGGGCTCCTGGACGGACGCTCGTAGCCGAGCCCAGCCAGGATGCCACCCATTATGCTGAGCGTTCAGAGCCATGCTGGCTCGAAGGGAGGGGAGGCGCAATGCTGGAAGCGATGAACATTCCAGTCGAAGGCAAGGAGTACACGCTCGTCGTGGAGGGGATGAGAGTGCCGAGCAATCTCGACAAGCTGACCGTCACGATGCCAGACGGCCGTGAAGTAGCGGTCTGGGTCAATAGTGGATGGTCCAGCATCCCTGACGCTAAGCCTCCCAAGGGCGCCCTCCGCGCTCGCTTCGCGAAGTGAGGAGCCATGCACCCGCTTTCGAATGAAACGCGCAGGCTTCTCGAAGAGCACCTGAATGAGGTCGAGGTCGAGACTACCGCTGGCCGTGAGGTCGTTAGGCAGGTCATGGCGAACCCAAACGACCCTCACCGCGAAATCAACAAGGGGCTTCTCGTCGCGCACGCTGCAACGCTGGATGAGGTCGACGCTCTCCGTAAGCGACTGAGGAAGGAGTCCGACCACGAGGCGATGCTCCGCGACGTGTGGAAGGAATCCGCCGCGACGGACGCCGACATGGGTAACGGCGCGTCCTCGACACAGGACGTTTCGCGAGGGCGGAATGTCGTCCTTCGCCGGATCAACGTCGTGCTTGCTGAGAGGTTGAAGGAAGAGGTTCCTCCCGAGACCTACACGCGCATCCTCCTGAGTTTCTCGCCGTCGAGCGCTCCTCCGGTGTCTTCCTAGATTTGTTCCGCGAGAGCCGACGGGTGATTCGTTCGCTGGTCCCTCGCCGGTTAGAGGTTCGTCGGCACTCCCGTTCAGCCGCGTTCACCGCTGACGCCTACCTCTCTTGGGGGATTGCCCCGCCCGCGCGCCCGACGCCTACTGCTGTCGGAGGAGGCCCTCCGTGCGGATGCGGCTGACGCAGGATGTGGAGCAGGAGGCCGACGGCCGACGGGAGCTGACGGTGGAGGTCTTCGTCCACGAGCGGCGGGGCGGCGTCGCCACCCCATCACACAGCCGGTTCGAACTCGGGCTTCGCTCCCTCAACCAGGGTGCGCGTCAACACAATGAAGCTGCCTGCGAGAGGCAGGCTGAGGAGCAGAGGCAGCGTGCGCGCGAAGCAGAAGAACAGCGTCGGACGCAGCGTGCCCGCGAATGGAACGAGCAGCGCGCTCGTGAGGCCGAGGCGCAGCGCGCTCGTGAGGCCGAGGCGCAGCGCGCTCGTGAAGCTGAGGCGCAGCGCGCTCGGAAACAGGAGGAGGTTCACGACTTGGCTTCGCGGCACGCAGTGACGGGTTCAAGGTCTGCCGGGAGCGTCCGGATGAGCGCTCCACGGCCTACCTCGCGTCCTGTGAGAATCTCCCCCACAGTTGAGATTCTCGCCCACTGCATCGTCGACGTGTGTCGGACCGACGGGGTACGGCGCATAAGAGGGATGGGGGCCCTGTTGAGGTGGAGGGGGGGCAGACTAGGTGCTTCACAATCGCCCGCACCCCGGGGGCCCCCCTTCACGTACGCCGCTGCCCTGGCCCTACGCGTCCCTCTGCGGGATGGGGAGTCTCGCCAGCCGCTGAGCCTCTTGCTGGTCCTCCTTCGACAGGGACACGTCCGCACGCCCGGCCTCCCCGGTGAACGGAGGCGTGGCCGCGAGCGCGCGCTCCAGGGCGAAGCGCACCACGCCGGGAGCGACGGCCGCGCGCTGCCACAGCCCCACTCCCCCCGCGATGGGAGTCCGCAGGGCGTCGTAGTCCAGCGTGAAGCCAAGCTGTTGCGCACGCTGGCCAGAGACGAACGCAGCGGGTCCGACGACCACCACGTGGATGCCCCAATCGGTCCCATTGGCGCGCCAGAAATAGTCCGCATCCGCGACGCGAATCTTCCGCCAGCCTTTCTTCGCGACTGCCATCTTGGTGGACCCTCGCTCTACTGTTTCGCTTTCGGTGACTCGGATGAGGCGGGGGCCTTCGAGTCGAGCGTCCGCAGCCCCGTCTGCGCGGCCTGGACGACGTTGAGACAAGAATGCTCGAGGGATGCCAGGAGGAAGGCGCGACCGGGCACATAGTGACATCGGCCGACCAGCGACACGGTGGACGCCCATTGTTCGCACGCCGCCCGGACGCGATACGGAGGCGCTACCAGCTTCGCGAGGGCCTCCCGGTCACAAAGCCTGGCCCCATGGTTCAGCGCGTAATACGCAAGCTCCTCGTCCCGGTCGCTCGACAGTTTCTTCATGAGCCCTGGCACTTCCGGCCCCCCGGGCCCCACGTAGAGGGCGAACACCAGCACCCTGCGTTGAGCACCGGATGCGCGAGGGACGCGAGCGACGAGCACCTTCACGTCGAAGCGACGCGCCAGCTCCCGTGCCAGGTCCCAGTCCGAGGCCAGGCACTTCCCGGTATCCCCCGCGCAGGACAGGAGCTCCTCGAACTCCATTCGCTCGAGAGGCTGCTCCGGAACATCCGACATCATCAGAACCAGCAGGAGTCCCAGCATGGCGCTCTCGTCCCGACCTTCCGTTCATCCACGGTCATGTGCACGCCCTCTACCATCGCCCCAGCAGGCACTTGATGCGCAAGCGGAACGGCGAGGCGTTCATGAGCTCACCGACGGCCGCGAGGCCAGGATGGGGAGACGACGGGTCGTCCACCTCATGCGACCGTCGCTCCGCGCCCCAACGCAGGGCGACGGCCAGGACCTGGCCATCCAGCATCCCTTCGCGCTCCTCCTCCGGTCCGTCCTGGAGCTCGAAGAGGCCCGCGGCCTTCAACTTCGTCAGCAGCGACTCCAGCGACTTCGACGACATCGCAAGACGTCGCTCGCGTCCATAGACACGCTGGACCAACTCCCCGCCCCTGCCCCGCCTCCGGGCGATGAAGTAGCGGGAGTCGGGCGCAGTCGCGATGTGCCAGTCCACGACACACAGGCCCTCCGCGTCGCCCAGGAGCCGCCGGGCGGTCAGGGCCATCCGTCCCATGCAGTCAGCCCCCTCCGGCAGCCACTCGAGCCTCCGGATGGCGAACGACGCCTCCTGCGCCGAGTTCACAATCTCCACCGTGAGCTTCAAGCGGCGGCCCTCCGACCAGGTGGTGAATTCCTCGGGTCCACCGTTCGGCTCCACCCCGAGCGAATGCCCCAGCAGGGCGAGGATCCACCGGGTCTTCCGGAGCGCCTCCGGCAGGTCATACTCGCGCCGCCCCCGGGGACTCTCGAACATCACCGCCTCGGGAGAGATCGTCCTTCCCGCGCACAGCCCATCACGGCCGCCAGCGCCAAGCACCGTCCTCAGGATGAGGTCCCTGTCGGGCTCTTCCCGCTGGAGCTCGACGAGGAGCTGCTCGACTCCGTCGAACATCCCGCCTCACTCCTCCCCTCGCGCGGCCCGAAGCTCCGCCATCAGCGCGGCGAGCACTTCCCACGCGGGCTCCGGCGCGTCGAACTGCTCCGTCCCCCAGCGCGCCCCCAGGCTCCACGCCGTGGGGCACAGGGCATAGGTCCGCGCCTGCGCCGCGCCCATCAGCAGCTTCACCAGGGAGAACTTCGGCTTCGGCGCGCCATAGGTCGTGATTTCGAACCGGTCCGTCGGCGCCTTCGCCAGCTCCAGCGCCTGACGGCACGCCGCCTCGAAGCCGCCGACATGGTCCACCAGCCCCAGCGCCTTGGCCCGCATGCCCGAGTACACCCGGCCCTCCGCCAGCGTGTGGATTTCCTCCGGCGTCCTGCCCCGCCCCTTCGCCACGTGCGCCAGGAAGGCTTGATACGTCTCCTCAACGTCCGCCTCGATGGCGGCGCGCTCGTGCGGCGTGAAGCCTCGCGAGTTGGAGAAGTACGCCGCATTCTCGCCCCGGGCGATGATGGTGCGGTGGACGCCCAGCCGCTCCAGCAGCGCGGAGGCCTCGAACTTCCCGGCGAACACGCCAATGGAGCCCACCACCGCGTGCGGCGCGGACCAGATCTCCTTCGCCCCCACCGCCACCATGTACCCCGCGCTGGCGCACACCCGGTCCATGAAGGCGATGACCGGCTTCTTGCGCGCCAACCGGTGCACCGCCTCCAGCATCTGCTCCGAGGCCAGCGCCGCTCCGCCGGGGCTGCTGATGTAGAGCACCACCGCCTTCGCGCGCCTGTCCCGCCCCGCCGCGCGCAGCGCCTTCACCACCGTGCCGGACGTGGCGAACCGTCCCCCGCCTCCGGCCTGTCCGGGAGCGATGATTCCTGAAATCGGCACCATCGCCAGCCGCGTCTTCCGCCGCACCGGCCGCCAGCGCAGCGGCGGAAAGGGCACCGTCGCCAGATACGACGACAGGGACTCCAGCTCGGACTCGTCCTCGTCCCCCGTCTTCGCCAGCCCCAGGTGCGCCGGCAGGTCCGCCTCGCTCACCAGCGCATCCGCCAGTCCGGCCGCCACGGCGCGTTGGGCGCTGAAGGGCCCCCTATCAATCAGGGCGCGCACCTCGTCCTGGCTCTTCCGGCGCCCCCGGGCCACCGTCTCCACCAGGTCCACGTAGCGCTCGTCCAGGAAGGACTCCACCGTGCGCCGCTGGATGTCCGACACGGCCGGGTGGGTGAACAGCTCCGGCGCCGTCTTGTAGTCGCCCCGCCGCACGAAGTGGGCCTGGATGCCCGCGCGCGAGAAGGCCTCCCCCAGCGCGGTGGACTCCGCCGCGTAGCCCGTCAGCTCCAGCCGGCCCATGGGCGCCAGGAGCACCTCGTCCGCCGCGCACAGG
The DNA here is from genome assembly GCA_046520375.1 of Pyxidicoccus sp. 3LFB2. Taxonomy (GTDB): domain Bacteria; phylum Myxococcota; class Myxococcia; order Myxococcales; family Myxococcaceae; genus Myxococcus. Next base: position 8,625 of record JBKGHK010000002.1, on the reverse strand, counting down.
ACGGGGTACGCGTCCGTGTCCACGCTCACCGCCCAGGCGACCACCCGCTTGCCCGCCGCCCGGAACTCCTGGAGCACCGCCATCAGCGCGTCGCGCTTGGCCGGAGGCACTCCGAGCCCCTCGACTTCCAGGAGGATGCCCTTCACCCGCGCGTCCCCCGCCAGCAGCCGCAGCCCCTCCTGGAAGCGCTCCACTGAGGTGACGGTGGCCGGCTCCGGGCGGCTTCCCCCCAGCTGGAACCGGGGCGCGCGCCGCTCCCGGTAGGGCGGGTCCCCCGTCAGCCGGAAGCGCACATAGGCCTGCCGGTGGCGCGCGCCGAGCAGCCGGAAGGGCAGCCCCAGCAGGCTCCGCAGGAGAATGAAGAGGTTGATGAGGGCCACGAAGGGCAGTCTCAGCATGGAGTCCAGGGGGGAAATGTGGGCGTTCTGCGCCGTAACGGAGGGACACTGACAGTGCAAGCCCTGTTCAGCAGGCACGTTGCCTCGTGTTAGCCTCCGCGCCCATGCGATACGCCCTCCCCCGGCTCGTTCTCGTCTTCGCCCTCTACTCGGGCGGTGCCGCGCTGGCCCAGCCCCGGCGCCAGGTCCAGGAGTTCCAGGCCCCTCGCGAGCAGACTCCCGAGGAGCGTGAGGCCGCCAAGCAGCGGGCCATGGGCAACAACCTCAACAACTATGGCAAGGACATCCAGGTGAAGCAGAAGCCCATCCCCTGGATGGCCATTGGCCTGGTGGGCATCGTCTTCGCGGGCGCCGTGCCCTTCGCGCTCCGGGCCTACCGGAACACGACGAAGGAGATCTCCGGCTCCAACGCCATCGGCGCCAACCGGGGCGACGAAGAAGAGGCCTGAGCGGCCTGAGCCTGGCGTCACCCGTCAGGCCGGGCGAACCTCCACCGCGCCACTCGCGTCCACGCTGACGCGCACGGGGAGGAACCGCTCGACGACGCGTGCGTGGGTGGTGAGGTGGTCGGTGATGCGCGCCGCCGTGAAGCGCGTGGTGCCCGGTGTGGCCGGGCCCAGGCGTCCGGCGGCCAGCAGCGCGGCGGGCAGCAGAATCTGATCGGCGAGGTGCTCGTCCAGCGCGCCCCCGGTCTCCATGAAGTCCGCCAGGGCCACGGCGGCCTCGCGCCCTACTTCTTCCGCGGGGCGGCCTCGCTCTCCCAGCGCGGTGAAGCCGGCGATGGTGTGCTCGAACTGGGCCAGCACGAAGGTGACGGTGCCCACCGAGCGCGTGACGGGCAGCGGCCGGTTCTCCGCCTCGGCGAGGATGCCGCGCTCGCGCAGGGCGGCCACGGCGGCGCGGGACTGGCGCTCGGCGATGGTGAAGGGCAGCCCGCCGGTGAACGAGGACACGCGCACCTCGCGCAGCATGCCACGCGCGGGCAGCTCCACCAGGAGGGGTGGCTCCTGCGGCGGGCCCACGTCGGCGACGATTTCGCCCGAGCCCTCCGGGTAGAAGCCGGCATGCGGCATGGTGAGCTGCACGGGCAGGCCGTAGGCGCGGGCCACCGGCTGCCAGACGTTGGCGACGTAGTGGTAGCTGGGGCTGTGCGGCAGGTGCGTGCCGCCGCGCAGGGTGAGCTGTCCACCGCCGGCCAGGGCCAGCGGGTAGACGAGGCACTGGAACAGCAGCGGGATGCTGCCGGCGGTGCCCACTTCCATGAGGTAGTCGCCCGCGCGCACGGTGCCAGGGGTGAAGGTGAGCTCCGAGGCGCCCACGGCCGCACCCTCGCTGGAGCCGCCGCTCAGGTCCTCGGCGCCGCGCACGCAGGCCAGGTGCTGGGGACGCAGGCCGGGTGGGTCTCGCTTCTCGCGCAGCCGGGTGATGTGGAAGGGGCGTCCGGTGATGAGCGACAGCGACAGCGCGGAGCGGAGGATCTGCCCTCCTCCCTCGCCATCACTTCCATCGAGCTCCACCGGGCCGCTCGCGGGCCCCTCCGTGCCGGTCATGTCCCTCACGTCCCAGGTGCTACCGCGTGGCAGGTGAAGCGTAACAGGAACGAAGGGTGATCTCCCGAAAGGACGCAGGGGCGCCACGCCCTCGCGGGAGAGATGTCGGGCCGGAAGCACTGCTGCCTCCGGCCCGCGAGACGCAGCCGCGCCCTACTCGTCCGCCGAGGGCAGCACGCCGACCTTGATGGCGCTGGGGTGCGCCGCCGAGTGGTACACGCGGTGGAACGCGCGGGTGAAGTCCTCGTCCTTCGCCTCGAAGATGTTGGGGACGAAGGTCTGCGGGTTGCGGTCGATGAACGGGAACCAGCTCGACTGGACGTGGATCATCACCTTGTGGCCGCGCTGGAAGGTGTGGAACACGTCGTTGATGGCGAAGCGCACCTTCGTCACCTCGCCCGGCTTGAAGGGCTTGGGCTCGCTGTAGCTGTCCCGGAAGCGGCCGCGGAACGGCTCGCCGCGCACCAGCGTCTGCTGCGCGCCGCGGTTCTTCAGCCCCTTCTCGTCGTCGCCCTTCTTCCAGCCGCGCGGCTTGCCCGGATTCACGTCCACCAGCTTCACCACCCAGTCCGCGTCCGTGCCGGTGGTGGACACCCACAGCTCCGCCTCCAGCGGGCCGGCCAGCGTCAAGTCACGCTCCAGCGGCTCCGTCTCGAACACCAGCACGTCCGGCCGGCGCGACGCGAAGCGCTGGTCCTCCGTCATGTAGTCCTTGCTCCAACCCGCCGTCACCTCCTGCGTGTACGGCACCGGCTTGTCCGGGTCGCTCACGTACTCGGCGAAGGACGCGGCCGTGCCGGTGGGGGCCTTGAACGTCAGGCCGCCCCTGGGCTGGAAGTAGAGCCGCGTCTCGCGCAGCCCCTTCGGAGGCCAGGTGTCGAAGCGCCGCCAGCGGTTGGCGCCCGTCTCGAACATCAGCGCCTCCGCCAGGTCCGGCTTCTCGCCGCTCTTGAGGTGGTGCTTGAAGAAGTTCAGCGCCAGCTCCTGGTACGTCTCGCTCGTCTTGAAGCCGAACTCCGCGGCGCCCAGCTCCGAGCCGTCCGTGCCCTGCCAGCCCCCGTGCCGCCACGGGCCCATGATGAGCATGTTGGACGTGCCGGGGTTCTGCTTCTCAATCGCCGCATAGGTGCGCAGGGGCCCGTACAGGTCCTCCGTGTCGTACCAGCCGCCCACCGTCAGCACCGCGGCCTTGATGTTCTTCAGGTGCGGTAGGAGATTTCGCGCCTGCCAGAAGCCGTCGTAGTTGGGGTGCGCGACGATGTCCTTCCAGAAGCCGACCTCGCCCTTGAGGTGCCTGGCGTCCGCGTTGCGCAGCGACCCCATGTCCAGGAAGAAGTCGTACGCGTCCGGCGTGCCCAGGTCATACGGCGTCCACTCCTCCGCGTCCGTGGGCTGCGGCCGGGGCTTGCCGAACACCGAGAAGAAGTTGAACGCGAGCGCCACGTTGAAGGCGCCGTGCCGGTGCATGTCGTCCCAGAACCAGTCGGCGATGGGGGCCTGCGGCGACACCGCCTTGAGCGCCGGGTGCGAGTCGATGGCGCCCGCGGACGTGTAGAAGCCCGGATAGGAGATGCCCCACTGCCCCACGCGGCCGTTGTTGTTCGGCACGCGCTTGAGCAACCAGTCGATGGTGTCGTACGTGTCGGTGCTCTCGTCGATGTCCTTGGGCCCGGACTTCTTGGCCAGGTGCGGGCGCACGTTGACGAACTCGCCCTCGGACATGTGGCGGCCGCGCACGTCCTGGAAGGCGAAGATGAAGCCCTCCTTCTCGAAGGCCTCGGTGGGGCCGAGCGCGCTCGCGTACCTGTCCTGCCCGTAGGGCGCCACGGTGTAGGGCGTGCGCACCATGAGGATGGGGTAGCGCTTGCCCGGAGCCGCGTCGACCGGGACGTAGACGGAGGTGAACAGCCGGGTGCCGTCCCGCATGGGGATGCGGTACTCGTACTTGGTGAAGCGCGAGCGGATGCGCTCGGCGCGCTCGGGGGACCAGCCGTAGGGCGGCTTCGGAGCCGGGGGCGCCGTCTGCGCCAACGCCGGGCTGGCGAAGGAGAACAGCAAGAGTGCCGCGAGGCTGCGGGACACGGAGTGCATGCACGCTCCAGGAGGAGAGGGCGACATTCTGGGGGAACACGTGCGGCGCCGGAAGCTCCGGCCACGCGGCGCCCCGAACCGCCACCCCGGACTTTTGTTCCCGACGCCGTGAAGCGGCGCGGCGCGGCCTGCCGCCGGGCTACTCCTGCGACGGCCCCTTCAAGGCCTGCAGCTCGCGCCGGGCCTCCTGGAGCTGCGTGGTCAGCTCGCGCACCTGCTGCTCCTGCCGCCGCAGGGCGTCCCGGGTCTGGGACAGCTCCACGAGCAGGGCCACCTTCGCGCGCAGTGCCTCGGACTCCAGGGGCTTGCGCAGGAAGTCCACCCCGCCCTTGGCGAAGGCCACCTGCAGCTCCGGGGCATCACTGTCCACGCCGGACAGGAGCACGACGGGGATGCGCCGGCTGCGCTCCCGCTCGCGCAGCAGCGACAGCACGTCCACGCCGCTCATGTCCCCCAGGCGCAAGTCCAGGAGGATGGCCGCGAAGTCCTCATCCAGCACCCGGCGGAGCGCTCCTGCCCGGAGGCGGCGCGCACGAGGCGATACCCCATGGGCGCGAGGATGCACTCCAGCGCGAACAGGTTCGCCGGAAGGTCGTCGACGAGCAGGAGGCTCACCTGCGCGGTGGCGGGGCGTGGGGGCGGGGTCTGGGGCACGGGTCTCGAAACGGTGGGCGCTGGCACTTTCCCGGAAGGATGACCGGATCCCCGCCGCTTCCAGCAGCCCCACCCTCCCACAAACCCGACGCGTTGCCGGGAAGACGACATTTCACCCGGGGCATGGGCCAGGGACACACCCGAGCGCCCTACCCGCCTTCGTCCGGCGCCCCGTCCAGCCCGTACTTGCGCAGCTTGTCGTGCAGCGTGGCCCGGCCGATACCCAGCCGCCGCGAGGCCTCGCTCCGGTTGCCCCCGGCGAGGCGCAGCGCGTCCAGGATGAGGCCCCGCTCATACGCCTCCACGCGCTCCTTGAGGCCGGCGCCGGGGGCGCCCTCCGGGGCTCGCCACCGGACGCCTCATTCGGAGCGGCCCCTGCCGCCGGGGTGCCGGGGGCCGGAGCGTCGGCAACGGGCAAGAGGCCCAGGTCCAGCTCGCCTTCGCTGGAGAGGGCCACGAGGCTCTCCAGGGTGTTCTCCAGCTCGCGCACGTTGCCCGGCCACGGGAGGGCGCGGAGCTTCTCGAAGAAGCCGTCGGGCACCTTGAGGGGCCCGGTGTGGAAGCGGCCGGCGAAGCGGTCCAGGAACATGCGCGCCAGGACGGGGATGTCCTCGGGGCGCTCGCGCAGGGCCGGCACCCGGAGCTGCACCACGTTGAGGCGGTAGTAGAGGTCCTCGCGGAACGTCCCCTCCGCGGCCCGGCGGCGCAAGTCGCGATGCGTGGCCGCGAGGATGCGCACGTCCACCTTGACGGGCCGGTCCTCGCCCACCGGCCGCACCTCGCCTTCCTGCAGCACGCGCAGCAGCTTCGCTTGAAGCGGTGGGGCCAGCTCGCCCACCTCGTCCAGCAGCAGCGTGCCGCCGTCCGCCTCGCGGAACAGGCCCTGGCGCACGCGGTGCGCGCCGGTGAAGGCGCCCTTCGAGTGGCCGAACAGCTCCGCCTCCGCCAGCTCCTCCGTGAGCGCCGCGCAGTTGAAGCGCAGGTAGGGCCGGTCCGCGCGGGGCGAGGCGCGCACCAGGGCCTCCGCCACCCGCTCCTTGCCGGTGCCGCTCTCGCCGGTAATCAGCACCGTCACGTCCCGCGAGCCCGCGCGCTGGACGAGCTGCGCAGCCGCCCCATGGCCTCCGAGGCGAACACCAGCGAGCGCGACAGGTTCAGCTCGCCCGCCAGCCGCTCGTTCTCATCCCGCAGCCGCACCGCCTCCAGCGCGCGGGTGACGACGGCCAGCAGCTCGTCCACGTCGAAGGGCTTGCGGAAGTAGTCGTAGGCCCCCGCCTTCATGGCCTCCACCGCGAAGCGCTCGGAGCCATGCGCCGTGACGACGATGATGCGAGGCGCGTGAGGCTGCCCGTGCAGCCGCTTCACCAGCTCCATGCCGTCGACGCGCGGCATGCGCAGGTCGGTGATGACCAGCTCGTACGGCCGCGCCGCCAGCTTCGTCAGCGCCACCTCGCCGTCCTCGGCCACGTCCACCGTGACGCCGGGCAGGCTCTTGAGCGTCTCGCGCAGCGTGAAGCGCACCCCGGCGTCGTCATCCACCACCAGCACGCGGGGGCCCTGCTCCACCGTGCTCCCGGGCTCACCCGACATGGGCCACCTCGCGCGAGCGCACGGGCGCCAGCGTCTCCGCGGCCAGCTCGCGGGGCAGCACCAGCTGCGCCACGCACCCGCCCTTTGCTCCATTCTCCAGGGTGACCTCGCCACCGTGCTGGCGGGCCAGTGCGCGGGCCACCGTCAGTCCCAGGCCGGAGCCCTTCGCCTTGGTGGTGACGCCGGCCTCGAAGGCGCGCCCGGCAACGTCCGGCGGCAGGCCCGGCCCCTGGTCGACCACGGACACCCGCGCCTCGCCCGAGGGCGTGGCGCCCACCTCCAGCACCACCCGTCCGCCAGGAAGGCTGGCCTCGATGGCGTTGTGGAGCAGGTTCATCACCACCTGCTTCACCTTGCGCGGGTCACAGACGGCGTTGACGGGCCCCTGCCCCGCGCGCTCCAGCCGGACCTCGCTCTGGGCGGCGAGCCCCTCGTGCAGCACCAGCGCCTCGTCGCACAGCGCCGCCAGGTCCACCGTGCTCACCGACAGCGGGACGAGGGGGCGCGAGAAGTTGAGGAACTCCTCCAGGATGCCCTGCATGCGCACCACCTCACTGGACAGGACTTCCAGGCGTTCGGTGGGCTGGGCCCGGCCGGCCTCGCGCACCATGAGCTGGGTGAGCCCCTTCACGGTGGCCAGCGGGTTCTTCAGTTCATGGGCAATCTCGCCCGACATGGCCTCCAGCGCGCGCGAGTACGTGCGGTGCGTGGCCAGCAGTTCGTCCCGCTGCGACAGCGCTTCGCCCAGCATGTCGTCGAAAGTCTTGCGGACGGCGACGCCCACCGCGTTGATCGTCAGGATGAACAGGAGCATCGCCCCCGCGATGGCGAACATCATCGGTCGGGAGGGCGCTCCCAGGTTGGAGATAGGGAGCATGGGCAGCCAGCCCGCGAGCTGGGGGGCCGCCATCAGCGTCAGCCCCGTGAGCTCCACCGCGAACAACCGCAGGTGCCAGGCGCGAGGGAGGACGGTCGCGCCCACGAAGGCCAGGGGAAGGATCAGCGGAAACAGCGGGCTGGCCAGGCCCCCCGTCCCCGTCACCAGGGTCTGCTGGAGCACGGTGCCCGCCAGCATGTTGATGGGCACGCTGCGCGCGGTGACGCCTTCGCGGCGGTAGCGGCGCAGCTCGTAGACGAAGAACGAGAGGGCAGCCACCACCTGCGCTCCCAGCCAGGTCAGCCGCCACGGCGCCGCGTCCATCGCCGCCATCCCCGCCACCACCACCATGAGCACGCCGCCCACGTACGCGCGCAGCACCACGATGCGGCCGAAGATGCGGCTGATGTGCTTGAGCTGGATGTCGTCGAAGCTGCGCCGCGTCCGCGGGTCCATGTGCTGCCCCTTCTCCTCACACCACGGGGCTCATGGTACGCCCGCGCGGCCTCCTTCGATGACCTTCAGCACGGGCCGTGCCGTGCGGCGCTTCCCGCCCGTCCCCTTGCCGGCCTGCCCGCTCCTGCCCTCCCCCTGGCGGGAAGGCGTCCGGCCACTGGCGGCCGCCCTGCGCCCGGAGCCACCCCGGGGGGCTCGCGCTACCTTCGGCGCGGCGCGCACCGGCGACGGGAACGGCAGACAGAAGAACAGGTACATGTCGAGCAGCATGGGGTGTCTTCCCCTTCCTCGGGTGCGCATGAGATGGAGCGCACGACTCGCTGAGCAATGACGGTGCCACCGGCTCCGGACAACCCCGGAGCGCCCCCTTCTTCACCTGAAGAGGACGGGCGCAAGGTGCCACGCCGCCCTCCCCAGGGGCCGTGAAGAAGCATGAAGAAGCGGTAGCGAAAGCGTCGCTCCTCCCTCTCGAAGCAGCCCCGCGTCCGGTCCATGCGCAGGTTTCCTGTGGAAGCGGCGCGCGCCGGACGGCCCCGCCGGCCTTCCGACAGGGGTGCCGGGTTTCCGGCGGGGGCACCGCGCGGGCCTCCGACACCCGGGCGCCTGCTCAGAGAGAGGCAGCTTACGGCACGGCCCTTGCGATGGCCCCCTTCCGTCACCGCGCGACGTGCCGCGGCTTCGAGGGGAGAATCATGCGACGTGCCGTCCTGTTGTTCGGGGTCCTGGTGGTGGCGCTCGGCGCCCTGCTGGGCTACCGCATCTTCCGAGAGCGGCGGGCCGCGGAGGGGCCGCCCGGGGGCTCGGGGGTGGTGGAGGGCACCGGCGTGGATGTGCGCGCCCGCATCAACGCCCGGGTGGTGACGCGGCATGTGGAGGAAGGCGCCCGGGTGGACAAGGGCGCGCTGCTCGTCACCCTGGACTGCCTGGAGCAGGAGGCGGGCCTCGCGGAGACAGAGGCACGGCTGGCCATGGCCCGCGCACAGGCGGACGCGGCACGGGCCGCTGCCCT
>JBKGHK010000029.1:0-30503 GCA_046520375.1 Pyxidicoccus sp. 3LFB2 | reverse complement strand
GCCCGAGGCCCCGCGGCCCGCCCCGGCTCCCGACGGCCCGGAGCCCCAGGCACGGCCCCGCTGGGGACGAGGTTGGCTCCTCGCGGCAGCCGTGGGCCTGGGGCTCCTGCTCGGAGGCGGCGTCATGCTCTGGATGATGGGCGCTCGCCCGTCATGAGCTGCTCGAGGACGGAGGGCGCGGTCCGGGCTACTCCACCGTGAGCGGGAACCGGGCGGAGGCCGGATGGCCCGTCACAGCGAGGACGCGAGGCTCGTCCTTGCCCTGGAACTGCCAGGCGCACGGCTCGACGGTGATGGTCAGCGGTCCCGAGCCCTCGCCGCGAGGGGTGAAGTTCACCTCCAGCTCCGCGGTGGCCCCTCCCTCCAGTCCGGCGGTCTCCCCCACGAGGTCCACGCGGTTCTGCCCCACCAGCGGGAGCGGCTGGCCGCGATACCGCACGCTCACGTCCACCACACGAGCGCCGACGAGCGCCCCGGACACCCGGACCCGCACCGCCTCACAGGCAGGCCCCTCATTGCGCACCACCGCCCGCCACGTCTCGGCCACCGGCGCGGACACGCTCAGCGGCGCCGAGGTGTGCTCCGTCCATTGGATTGCGGGCGTCTTGTAACCCATGTGCATGAGTGGCGCGCCCGGGCTCACCGGACGGTTCGCGGCGTGGAGACGCAAGGGGTGTCCGGGCTCGGCGGTGAGCAGGAAGAGCGCGTCACGGTCCTCGGCGCCCACCCACCACCGGTCAGCCCCCGCGGGCGTCACGGACACGAAGCCAGGCCACTCCCCCACGAGCGTCTCGAGCACCTGGAGCCCGGGCAGGGACACCAGGAGGGCCTTGTCCTGGACGAAGAGGAGCGCCCGGGCCGCGTCGAGGACGCACACCCCGGTACCGCCCCAGGTCAGTTCATCATCCTCATCGTCATCATCATCATCGCTCCCCGGGATGGAGCCGAGCAGGGTGCCGTCGAGCGCGAAGTGGAGGAGCGCCGTCTGCCGGTAGTTGATGATGAGCAGGAGGAGCACGCCGTGGGGCGTGGCCAGGGCCCGCCAGGTGTCCTGCTCATGGCCCGGCTCCACCTGGAGCGCTCCCTCCGGCTGAGCCGCCCCCGCGCGGAGCACGTAGACGCGGCCCCGGCCCTTCTCCACGACGGTGATGCCAAAGGGGCTCGTGTCGAGGAACGCCCCATCGGGGGACTGACGGAGAGGGCGCCCCTCGGAATACCCATACCCGTGCGTGGCGGGCACGGGCTTGGGCAAGGTCATGGGCTCCCACCGCTGCCCGGCCCCATCGGTCGTGAAGAGGGTGGTCAGCTTGAGGGCGCCGTCCACCATCGTTCCGATGAGCCGGTCCTCATCGGTGGTGAGGTCGAAGCACTCCCTCGGAAAGGCCTGGACGGGAGCGCTCGCACCGGGCCCCACGGAGAAGACACGCCGATTCCCGCCTCCCACCCAGACGTCCTTTGCCTCGTCGAGCGCGGCGAGTATCACGGGCGCGGACGGATGATTCGGCACGTCTCCTCGTACCTCCCGGCGCACGCCTTCGGCTCCGTGGAAGACGATGAGCCGACGGGGGCTGAGATCGAACAACCACTGTCCACGGGCCAGAAGACGGCGTGTCGGGTACATGGCCCTGCACCCTAACCCACTGACGGCTGCCAACACCTCCCGACGCCGCTGCGTGCATTCTCAAATCGATGCAGCCCTGAGACGACGGCACTCGAGAACTCCTGCTTCCGTTCAACTCCAGCGGTCGCGCTGCTCCAGACGCTCACGCCCCTGCTACTCCCCTCTGCCCCCGTGAACGCTTACTCCCAGTGCCTGCATGCTATGTATGGAACCCTCAATCACGAAGGGATTCCATGAACCAGGATGCAAGACGTCCGCAGGTGTGCGTGGTGATAGCGATTGCGCTCGTGCTGGCGGGATGTGGTGCCGGAGGGGTGAGCGGAGACGCCCTGGAGCTGGGGGCTGAGTCGCAGGCGTCCAGCTCGCCGGCTGGACGGATTCTCTCCGCAGGCGGCTTCCATTCGCTGGCTCTCCGCCCTGACGGCACTGTCTGGACCTGGGGCTACAACGCGACAGGCCAGTTGGGAGATGGCGCCACCAGCGATCGTGCCCGGCCCGTGTCGGTGCCGCTGCTCAGCGGAGTCGTCATGCTGGCCGGCGGTGGAGCCCACTCGCTGGCCCTTCGCACGGATGGCACCGTGTGGGCCTGGGGCAACAACGAGATGGGGCAATTGGGCGATGGCACCTTCACAAATCGTCACTCGCCAGTGCCCGTTGTCGGCCTGACTGGAGTCACTGCGGTGTCCGCTGGAGCGAGTCACTCGCTGGCCCTGCGCTCCGACGGGACGATCTGGGCCTGGGGCGAGAACAACGTAGGCCAGCTCGGCGATGGTTCCTTCGTCAACCGCGCCACGCCTGGCCCGATCTCCGGCCTCGGTGGTTTCGTCGAGGTCTCCGCGGGTGGCCTTCACTCGCTCGCGCGGCGCTCCAATGGAACAGTCTGGAGCTGGGGTTACAACAGTCATGGCCAACTGGGCCGGGCCACGCTCGGGAGCAGCCCCATCCCGACCGAGATTCCCAACTTCCCAGGGAGCGTCCTGGTGTTCGCGGGCTATCAGTACTCGCTCGCTCGGATGGCCGATGGGACGGTCCGAGCCTGGGGACAGAACAGCCAGGGACAACTCGGCCTCGGGGAGGCCCCTCCCACGGACCGCCATTCGCCCACGGTGGTGCCCGGACTCAACAACGTCGTGGCGCTGGCCGGTGGCATCGCCCATGCGCTGGTGTTGCGCTCAGACGGCTCTGTCTGGGCCTGGGGCTGGAACGTCTGGGGCCAGCTGGGTGACGGCACCAATGTCGACCGCCTCTCGCCAGTCGAGGTGGTGGGCCCCAGTGATATCGTCGCGGTGTCAGCGGGGAGTCGTCACTCGCTCGCGCAGCGTGCGGGCGGCACCCTCCACTCATGGGGCCGCAACACAGAAGGCCAACTGGGTGATGGCACCCGCCTCCGCCGCTTCCAGCCGGTGACGGTCCTCGACCCCTGACCCTGGTCGAGCAGTCGGGCCTCATCCAGAGCCACTTCGTTCCGGATGAGGTCCACCCCCTGCTGCGCGAAGCGTCGCGCAGCAGCCTTGCTCCAGGGCCCGTGCGCGTTCTCCTGTCACCACCGCGCGGGGGCGCTCAGCCGCGCCAGCTTCATCGTCCTGCCCAGCGTGGGAGAAGTCCGCGAGCGAGGGCGCATCGGCTGGCACGACATGCGGCACAGTCAGTCTTTGCGTGCGCTGGGTGTGGAGGCCGCAGGGAGGGCTGACATACTCGACGGCATCCGCCGGGATGCGCGCCATGTGTGGAACACCTGGGACTGCCCTCTCGGCCTGCACAGCTGGCCCCAGCACAGGGTCCACCCCAGAGCGCGGGGTGTTGAGCCCAAGCACTTACAGTGACCTGGAAGCCCACGCCCCTGCGGCCTGCCGCCTGGCTGGACCGCTTGGGCCGGCATGTGCCCCGAGGGGCGGCACAGCCTCTGCTCCGGCCCGGCGCACAGCCCGCGTGTCTCCCTCCAGCGGCCGTTCTTGGCCCCTCTTCACCCACCCGCCGCCCTCAACAGGGCTCCTATCCGTCCTATACTTAGGGCCCCGAACCGTTCAATAATCCGTTTCGCAATCTCAAACGTTGAGACCGCTGCGCGCGGAGCTTTGCAGTGACATCGCGAGTTGCAGGGAAGCCTTGACCGGCACTTCCATACGCTGTTGCATCAGCACCTCACCAGCGAAAGGGAGTTTCATCATGTTGCTTCGTGGACTCGCGATGTTCGCCGTCGTTTCTGTCTTCGGGATGGGCTGTGGTGGCGCGGAGGTGACCGAGGGCACCGAGCAGCTGGGTGAGGACTCCGCCGAGCTCGCCTACAGCTGCGAGGTCCTCCAGACGCGCCGCTGTACTCCGGACGCGGTGATGGGCTGCAACTTCGCCGATGGCACCCCGGGTGATTGCTTCTGTCAGGCCATCCCCCACAACAAGTGGGTCTGCCTGCGCGACTGAGTTTCCCACCGCGCCCGCCTCTTGTCGGGAGCTCCCCGGCAGAGGCGGCGTGTCGTCAGATTCAGTGCTGTCGCATCCGCATTTCACCAGGAAAAGGAGTGTCATCATGCTTCTTCGCGCGCTCGCGATTGCCTCTGTCGTGTCTGTCTTCGGAATGGGCTGTGGTGGAACGGAAGTGATGGAGGACACCGGGCAGCTCGGGCAGGACTCCGCCGCGCTCGTCGACGAAACCTGCGACGTGCTCCAGACCCGGAACTGTATCTATGACTCGGCGAGGGGCTGTACGTGGGCCAATGGCGCTCAGGGCGAGTGCTATTGCCAGGACGTCCCCTTCAACAAGTGGTTCTGCTGGGTCAACGACTGACGTCCGCACCGTCCTCTCGCCGGGCCTGCGTCCGGCGAAAGGGCACGTCGCCTCAGTTCAGGGCGAACGGCTGCACTTCCTCCGCCAGCATCCGGTTGCGCGCCAGCAGCTCCCCCAAGCAGGTGAGGAGGAGGCGAGAGCGGAGAAGGAGGCAGCGGCCAGAACGGAGCGGATGAAGCAGAGAACGCCGCGAGTGGACTGTCGCCGAGTTGCTGAGGAGGACGTTCGACTTCGACGTGTTCGCCTGCGTGTACGGGACCAAGGACTCCTGACCACGCATCCGGCGGAGCCCATTCCTGACATCGGCATGGAGCGAGGGGATAACCCCAAAACGGCCCTTGCTCCGTATGTCCAGTATCGCGCATTGCGCGCCCACATCACGGCACGCGGGAGAGGCGTGCGGAGGGGGTTGTTCCGTTGACGGCGAGGAGGCACCACAGGCCCGCGCTGGCGTCTTCCGCCGGCGTGGCCGCCCCTTTCGTTGGCGAGCACGCCCTCCATGTGGTCGTGACCAGGAAGGGTGTCAGACGATTCGTAGGCTGAGGAAGGGTGTCCAGGAAGGGGTGGAGACGAGGTGTCGGAACGAGTCCTTTGACACCTCCCCAGGCACCTGTCACGGTGAGCGTCAAGGTAGTTGTCGCGTGAGAGGGTTCAGCCGATACGCCTCATCTCCTGCACTGCCGGGGTGAGGTTCGGAGAGGGGCCGAGGCGGACGGAGCCCGCTGGCGTCCAGTTGCGCGTGTCGCGGTTCCAGCGCTCGGGGTGACGGGCTTGAGCGCGCTGGTACACCTGGTGGCGTCGAGCCAGCAGCGCAGCCTCGCGGCCGAAGTGCCGGTCGTCGGGCGTGACGAAGCGGATGGCGGAGTGCCGGTGCTCGGCCTGCCCGACGCGGACTTCGGCGAGCAGGTGGTGGCCGTGGTGGTGCCCCACGCCAACACGCCCGCGCCCGAGGCCCAGGCCCTGGTGGACTGGTGCAAGGACCGGCTCGACAGCTTCAAGAAGCCCCGCCGGGTGGTGTTCGTGCAGGCCCTGCCTCGCAATGCGCTGGGCAAGGTGCAGAAGCACCTGCTGAAAGACCCGCTGCGCGGGTGAGCTGCGCACCCGCGCGTCCGGCCTCCCCACCTCAGGGGTTGGGGGGCACGACGAAGTTCTGCCCGTTGTTGTTGTTCCAGGTGCGGTTGCCCAGCGCGTCGTCCACGTAGATGGCGAACTGGATGCCGCTGGTCGAGATGTGCGGCGGCGGCACGAAGCTGCCGTACCAGACCTCGTCCTGGCTGCCGTAGGCGTTGGGCTCGTTGTGCGTCCACTGGAGCTCGGCCCAATGCGCCGTCTGCCAGTTGTCCCAGGTGTAGACGACGCCCGCCTTGTGCCCCGGGGCCACCGGCCAGACGCCCGTGACCAGCTGGACCTGGTGGAAGACATAGCCGCCGCCCGCGCCCACCACCCGCAGGCTCACGTTCTTCAGCCACGTCGTCTCCGCGGCGGCCAGCGCCGGCACCAGGAGGAACAGCGCGACGGCCAGGCTTCCCAGACGCTTCTTCATGAGAGGCTCCCTTCGAAAGGAAGCCTCCACCTTGAAGCGCACGTCGCGCGAACTCAAGGACCCGGGCCGTAGTCGCCCCCGGCCCTGTCAGGGATTGCAATAACCAGACGGGCGATACTTCATGGGCTGTTAAGCGGTGATTGACAGTGCCAACCCCGTCGCACGCGCTGCGCAGCACCTGGAACGACCCGTGCGGCCTGCCAAGCGGGTCCCGGCGCAGCGGCCAGCGCGGCAACCAGAGAGGTCTGCGGTGTGGAGACATTCTGGAGACGCGAAGAAGCCAGAAAGCACCAGGGCCGGAAACCGCTGGGATTCCAGCGGCATCCGGCCCCGGTTTCAGTGTCCCCTACGGGATTTGAACCCGTCCCCCTCAGGTTCCACTCTGCGCGGAGCTCGCCCATTCCCGGCCGAGCATTGCGTACTGGAACTCATCGCCCCAGGCGCCCTTGAAGAAGGTGTTCTCGATGAAGTGCGCCTCGCGCCGCATGCCCACGTGCTCCAGCACCCTGGCGGCGGCCGTGTTCTTCGCGTCCGTCACGCCCATCACGCGGTGCAGGTGCAGCGTGCCGAACACGTAGCCCAGCAGCGCTCGCACGGCCTCGGTGCCCAGCCCCTGGCCCTGGTGCTTCCGGGACAGCGTGAAGCCAATCTCGCCCAGGCGCGTGTCGTACTCGTCCACTCGCAGGGCGCAGTCACCTACCAGCGCGCCCGTGTCCTTCAGCGCGATGGCGAACTGGAACCACCCGACCTCGCCGGGCTGGCGTCCCTGCATCATCTCGATGAGCTGGCGTCCGCGCTGCGCGTCGTAGTCGCTCCAGCTCTGATACCGCGCCACCTCCGGGTCGTTGCGGTAGGCCACCAGCGCGTCCAGGTCGTCCGCGCGCAGCCGCCTCAACACGAGCCTCGGGGTCTCCACCCTCTCGAACCGCGGTATCGCCATGGGCTTTCTCCAAGCAAACCGACTTCCACGTCCCGGGCACCCGTTCCCTGACAACGCTTATGCGGCGTTGCCCCGTGCCCTCAGAGAATCTCTTCAACGTGCTTTCGGATGTTCGTGCTGATGCGGTCGGTGGGCAGGTCGTTGGCGTCCGTGCCGAAGGGGTTCTCGATCTCCTCCGCGATGAGCTCCATCGACGCGAGCACGTAGAAGACGAAGGCCATGGCCGGGATGACGAAGTAGCCCAGGCTGAAGGCCAGGGCGAAGGGCAGCGTCATCACATAGAAGAAGATGAACTTCTTCAGGAACACCGAGTACGAGAAGGGAATGGGCGTGTTGAGGATGCGCTCACAGGCCCCGCAGATGTCCGTGAACGACTGGAGCTCCGCGTTCAGTGACAGCAATTGCTCCCCCGTGAGCACGCCCTGCTTCTGCAGCGCGTAGGCCCTGCGGATGAGGACCGAGGCCAGCTGGTTGGGCACGTGCCGGGCCGGGTCCACGGGCGTGAGCGCCTGGCCCTCCGGCGCCACGAACTCTTCCAGTACGAGTTGGCCCCGCAGGTGGTTCTTCAGGGCGAAGGCGTAGTTGGGAATCATCGCCCGGTACAGCCGCCGGCTCTCCCGGTCCTCCTGGGGCAGGAGGGCATCGAGCTTCAGCGCGAGGTTCCGGCTGTTGTTCACCAGGGAGCCCCAGAGCTTCCGTCCCTCCCACCAGCGGTCGTAGGCGCTGTTCGAGCGGAACGCGAGCAGCAGCGAGATGACGAACCCCAGCAGGCTGTGCAGCACGGAGATGTTCTTCACGCGGCTGTCGTCGGAGAGCTTCCAGACGGAGGTCTCCAGCCAGGCCACCAGTCCCGAGTACACGCAGATGGCGACAATCATCGGGAACAGCTTCCGGACGGTGTCCGCCTTGTGGAACCGGAAGAGGAAGGTGAACCAGTCCTTCGGGTTGTAATCAATCATGGCTGTCCGGGTGCGTCGTATAGCAGGGCCCCGGCGTCACCGGGCCGCCATCCCACGGGCCGGCGGCATCTGTCCTCCAGCGCAGGCTCCCCGGGCGGCGCGCGTGGCCTCGGAAGGAGGAGCCGCTGGTCCGCCCTCCTGCCCTTCTTCCCCTCCCCTCCGGTCCTAGCTTTTCGCGAGCCCCTCGCGCGTGAGCGCGGTTCCCGGGGCCCCCAAACCCACCGGAGCACCCCATGGACGAACAGAAGCAGAAGCAGCGCCCGTCGCTGATGGCGGCGGTGATGACGCAGGGCAAGCGCCTCCTCAAGACGGAGGTGGAGCTCGCCCGCAAGGACATCAAGGAGGATGCGAAGAACACGGCGAAGAGCTCCCTGCTGCTGGGCGCGAGCGCGTGGATGGGGATGACGGGCGTGAGCGCCCTCGTCATCGCCGCGGCCCTCGCCCTGCCGAAGCGGCCCGTCCGGGGCGCGCTCTACACGGGACTGGCGATGATGGGCGGCTCGCTTGCCGTGGGACTTGCCGGGCTGCGCACCCTGCCGACGAAGCCGATGGGCCGCTCCCGTGAGGGGCTCCAGACGATTGCCTCCACCGTGGGTGAGAAGCTGTCCCACTGAGGCGGCCGCCCGCGCGGTTGGCTCCATGACAGTTCGGGCGGGGGGGGCCGGCGGACGGCTCGCGGTTGGAGCCGCTCTGGCCCTCCGCTAACGGCCGCGCTCGGAGAGGAAGTCGAGCAGGGCCTGGCGGAGCTGCCCCACGCCGGGCTCCTCCACCGGGAAGTGGCCGGCGTTCTCCAGCAGCACCAGCCGCTTCGGCACCCTCAGGCGCTCGAAGAAGGGCCGTGACAACGAGACGTCCGTCCACCGGTCCTCGGCCGGGTGGGTCAGCAGCACGGGGCACACGTCGAAGGCCTCGGGCGGAACGAGGGGCTCGGACTCGAGGAACGTGCGCAGGAAGCGCCCCGGCATCCACGTGCCCCCCGCGAGCGGGTCCTTGGCGATGGCGCGCGAGAGCGCCGCGGAGTTGGAGATGGCGAGCATGTTGCCCGCCAGCCGCATGGGCACCGGCAGCGAGTCCGTGAGGAAGGGCAGCCCCGTCAGCATCGGCCCCGCGAGGCCCGCCATCCACGGCCAGCGCACCATGCGGCGGCGCACGGCCGCGTCTCTCGGCGCCAGGAAGCAGGTCGCCACCAGCCCGGCGGGGATGCGCGTCCGCGCCGCCACGTCATAGGCGAGCATGCCGCCCATGCTCGCGCCGAACACCACCAGGGGACGCGGGGAGCGGCCCGCCTCCACTTCCAGCAGGGAGGCCAGGGTGTCCCGCCAGTCCTCGTAGACGAGCGAGCGCTTGTCCTCCACCCGGGTCAGCCCATAGCCGGGCAGGTCCGGGGCGAGGACCTCGTAGCCGAGCGCGGCGAGCAGGGCCCCGAAGGGCGCGAGCAGCCGCCCATTGCCGCCGCCTCCGTGGACGAGGAGGACGGTGGCGGGCGCGTCCGGCCGGCGCCAGGCGTCGAGGTGGACGCGGAAGCGGCCCACGTCGAGCCACTCCTCGTCGGGCACCGGCACCTCCGCCCCGCCGAGCCGCAGGGCCGGCGGCAGCAGGGCCTGGATGTGGCGCCAGCCCGGCTCATGGGTGGCATACGTCGGAAGGGGCGTCTCGGGGCGGGACATGACGACTTCCTTACGGCTCCGGAACCCGGGACGGCAAGAACCCGAGGCCCCGGGTTAACCTCACCTCACCATGCCGTCCGTGAAGCAACTTCGCCCGTTCGCCCTGGCAACCCTGGAGGCCTTTCTGGACGCCTCCGGTCCCGTGGTCCTCGTCCAGCAGCCCCCCGAGCCCGTCTTCCAGCAGGTGGCGATGCGGCTGGGCGAGGCCCGTACCGTGGGCATGGCCCACCGCAGCCGGCTGGTGGACCGGCTCATGGTCATGCTGCGCGGCTTCGATGCCCTGGAGGTGCACTTCCTCCGCCCCGACGTGGACGGGCAGCAGCTCACCGTCGGGCGCATCGAGGGGTGCGCGCTGGTGGTGCCGGACCCGTCCGTGTCCAAGCACCACGCGACGCTGCGGTGGCACGCCGAGGCCCATGACTGCTCCGTGAAGGACGCGGGCTCCATGAATGGCACCTGGGTCAACGCCCAGGCGCTGGGCCCGGAACAGGAGCGGATGCTCAACGACGGTGACGCCCTGTCCTTCGGCGACGCCCAGTTCCTCTACCTCCGCACGGAGACGCTGCACGCACACCTGCGCATGGCCAGCCCCAGCCGGATGTGACGGCGTCGGGAATGGCGTGCTGGCGCCGGGCGTAGGAGAGCGGCCCACCGGGCGGGAGCCTGTTCCTCCGCCTGGCTTCATCCGGACGTCGCATGTCTTCACTGCTCCCACCCCGTGCGTTCGTGCGGCACGGTCGTGCCCGTCCGGCTATGACTGCTCCCTTCAAACGCAAGGGAGCACCGTAGATGGGCAGGCTGCTGATTCTCCTCGTGATGAACGTCGGCGCATGGGCCCTGCTGCGCTCGCTCTGGCCCGCCCTGCTTCGCGGGTGGCGGCAGAAGGTGTTCATCGCAGCGGCGCTCCTGTCGCTCGCCATCTGGGGCCTGCCGCTGGTGGTCGTCCACGAGTCCGGGTTGCCCACGGGCAATGCGGCGGTCCGAATCATCGCCGCGGCCTGGTCCCTCACCGTCGTCATGGTGGTGCTCTTCGGCACCCCGGTGGCGCTCGTGCGCGCGTGGGTGGAGCGCCGCGCCGCGAAGACTGCGATGGCCACTCCGGCCGCGCCCGGAGGCGTGGACCTGGGCCGGCGCAAGCTGCTGACGAACGTGGGCCGCGCGGTGCCGGTGCTGGCGGCGGGGACGAGCTCGGTGGGCTTCGCCAGCGGCGCGTCCCAGTTCGTCGTGCGCCCGGTGGAGGTGCGGCTGCCCGGCCTGCCCGCGGCGCTGGACGGCTTTCGCATCGGTCAGATTACCGATGTGCACGTGGGCACGTTCATCGACACCCAGTACCTGCACGACGCCGTGAAGGCGATGAACGACGCGAAGGTGGACCTCCAGGTGATGACGGGGGACCTCATCGACGACCTGGACCAGCTCGACGGCACCATGGCCGCGCTGTCCGAGTGCAAGGCGCGCCACGGAATGCTCGCCGTGCTGGGCAACCACGAGCACTGGCGCGGCCTGGGCGCCATCCGCCGCGCCTACGCCGACGTGGAGGCGCGCGGCGGCCCGGTGCGCCTGCTGGTGGACGCGTCCCATGCCTTCGAGCACGCCGGGCAGCGCGTGCGCGTGGTGGGCGTGGACTACCCCCATGTCCGGCCGCCGGAACCACCGCGTGAAGGCCGAGCGCATGCTCCAGTCCGCGGAGCTGTCCTTCCGGGACGCCTCGCCGGACGAGGTGCTGCTGTGCCTGACGCACCACCCGGACTTCTTCCCGCTCGCGGCCGAGCGCGGCGCCCGGCTGACGCTGGCCGGGCACACCCACGGCGGGCAGGTGGCCTTCCTCGGCATGCCGGCCTTCTGGTTCGCCTTCAAGTACATGCTGGGCCGCTACCGCCACGGCAACCACCAGCTCTACGTGTCCGGCGGCACGGGCCACTGGCTGCCCTTCCGCCTGGGCGTGCCCACCGAGGTGACGGTGCTCACCCTGCGCGCGGCGTAGCGGCTACTTCGCGCCGGGCTGCTGCCCGTACGTCTTGAACTTCTCCAGGACGCGCGCCATCTCCGCGCCGTCCAGGACGACGGGCTCGCCCACCTGGAGCGCCCGCCAGTACATGGCGGCGAGCGTCTCCACCTCCACCGCCAGCTTGAAGGCGCCGGCCAGGTCCACGCCCAGCGAGAGCATCCCGTGGTTGGCCAGCAGACACGCCCTGCGTCCCTCCAGCGCGGCCAGCGCGCCTTGGGCCAGTTCTTCCGTGCCGAAGGTGGCGTAGGGCGCGCAGCGCACGTCCGGGCCTCCCGCCGCGGCCACCATGTAGTGGAAGGCGGGGATGCCCCGGCGCAGGCACGCCAGCGTGGTGCAGAACATGGAGTGCGCGTGCAGCACGGCCCCCGCCTCCGGCCGCGCGGCCAGGATGTCACGGTGCAGCTGCCACTCCGAGGACGGCCGCCGCCGCCCCTCGTGGCTCCCGTCGAAGCGCATGAGGACGAGGTCGTCCGGCACCAGCGCGTCGTAGTCCATGCCGGTGGGCGTCAGCAGGAAGCCGCCCTCCACGCGCACGCTCAGGTTTCCGGAGGTGCCCTGGTTGAGGCCCGCCGCGTTCATCTTCCGGGCGGTGGCAATCATCGCCTCACGCAAGGTGAGGCTCACGGCGTCCTCCCCTTGCGCTCCGGGAAGAGGGACAGCAGCCCCTCCTCCGAGGCCGGGCACACGCCTCGCTCGGTGACGAGCGCCGTCACCAGCCGGGCCGGGGTCACGTCGAAGGCGTAGTTGGCCGCGGGGCTGCCCTCGGGCGTAATCCTCACCGTGGTCACCTCGCCCGAGCTCAGGCGCCCGGTGACGTGGCTCAACTCCGTCCCGTCGCGCTGCTCAATCGGGATGTCCCGCACGCCGTCCTTCAGCGCCCAGTCGATGGTGGGCGACGGCAGCGCGACGTAGAAGGGCACGCCGGTGTCCTTCGCGGCCAGCGCCTTGAGGTAGGTGCCAATCTTGTTCGCCACGTCGCCGTGCGCGGTGGTGCGGTCCGTGCCGACGATGCACAGGTCCACCTCGCCGTGCTGCATGAGGTGGCCTCCCACGTTGTCGGCGATGACGGTGTGCGGGACGCCGTGCTGCCCCAATTCCCACGCCGTGAGCAGCGAGCCCTGGTTGCGCGGGCGCGTCTCGTCCACCCAGACGTGCACGGGGATGCCCGCGTCGTGCGCGAGGTAGACGGGCGACAGCGCCGTGCCCCAGTCCACCGTGGCCAGCCAGCCCGCGTTGCAGTGGGTGAGGACGTTGAGCCGCCCCTGGCGCCCCTTCTTTTCCCACGCGTCCTGGAAGAGCTTCAGCGCGTGGCCGCCGATGGCGCGGTTGATGGCCACGTCCTCGTCGTTGATGTCCTGGGCACGGCGGAGCGCGGCGGCCACCCGCTCGGAGGGCGGCAGTGGCGTGAGGACGCGGCGCAGCTCGTCCAGGGCCCAGTGCAGGTTGACAGCGGTGGGGCGCGTGCCGCGCAGCACGGTGAGGGCGTGCTCCAGGGCGGCGTCGGACGCGTCGGCGCGCATCGCCAGCCAGACGCCGTAGGCCGCGGTGGCGCCGATGAGCGGGGCCCCTCGCACCAGCATGGCGCGGATGGCGTGGGCGGCCTCGTCCAGGGTGGACAGCCGCACGGTGACGAAGGCGTGCGGCAGGCGCGTCTGGTCGATGGCACCGGCGGCCTGGCCGTCGGGCTCGAGCCAGATGGAGCGCATCGGCTGGCCGTGGACCTTCACGTGCCCAGCACCCGGCCGGCCACGGCGGACAGCTTCTGTAGCAGCGCGGCGTCGCGCACCTCGGGCGAGGTAATCAGCGCGTGGTCCAGCGCCCGCTGGCAGCCCTTCTCACACGGCCCGGTGTGCGTGCCGAGCAGCGGCACCACGTTCTTCACCAGCCCGCGCGCCTTGCCGGCGTTGCCCAGGAGCACGGAGACAATCTGGTCCACGGTGACGGCGTCATGGTCCGGGTGCCAGCAGTCGAAGTCCGTCACCATGGCCACCGTCGCGTAACAAAGCTCCGCCTCCCGGGCGAGCTTGGCCTCGGGCATGTTCGTCATGCCGATGACGTCGCAGCCCCAGCTCCGGTACATGCGGCTCTCCGCGAGCGTGGAGAACTGCGGCCCCTCCATGACGAGGTACGTGCCACCGCGCTTCACCGTGACGCCCAGGCCCTCGCAGGCGGCCACCAGCGCGTCGCCCAGGCGCGAGCACACGGGCTTCGCCATGGAGACGTGGGCCACCATGCCGGTGCCGAAGAAGCTCTTCTCTCGGGCGAAGGTCCGGTCGATGAACTGGTCCGTCACCACGAAGGTGCCGGGAGGCAGGTCCTCGCGCAGGCTGCCCACGGCGGACAGCGACAGGAGGTCCGTCACGCCGCTGCGCTTGAGCGCGTCGATGTTCGCCCGGTAGTTGATGTCCGACGGCGACACGCGGTGGCCCCGGCCATGGCGGGGCAGGAAGACGACGCGGTGCCCATCGAGCGTGCCGAAGCACAGCTCGTCCGAGGGCTCACCGAAGGGCGAAGACACCTTCTTCCAGGTGACGTCCTTCAGACCTTCAATCTGGTACAGGCCGCTGCCACCGAGGATGCCGATGACGGGCGGAGTGGAGGAGGACATGGGGACTCCCGGGTTCCAAAGGCGCCGGAGCGTAGGAGCCGGGTGATATCGGGCGCAAGCAAGCGGGGCGACGTCAGCGGGCCTCTACTTCACGGAACTTCACGCCTCCGAGCTCCAGCCGCGTCACGGTGTCCTTGAAGCGCTCGGATACGATGATGTCCAGGTGCTTGTGGAGCCGAAACACGTCCAGGTCCGTCGGCATGGATGCAGCGTCGAGGATGAGTGGGGACAAGTACCGGATGTCCGCATGACCGCAGGTGGGGCACGGAGGCTTGCTCTTGGGCGACACACTGTCCGGATGGGGGAGTCCGCGAAGCTCCAGTTGGACCTCATGGAACTCAGGAGGGTTCTTCGTGCGAAAGCGGACGAGGATGGGGCACGACTGCTCCAGCCCGCGCACCCCGGCGTCCCGGAGCTGTGCCAGGGCTTCGACTTGAACGAGGAGGTCCGAGCGCAGGTACGTGAAGAGCTGGCCGAAGTGACCTGAGCCCTTCCCGGTCAAGGGCCCCAGCCCCACTCCGGATTCCAGGCGGGCTCCTGAAGGAGCCAAGGGCCGCACCAGCTCGCGCAGCCTCTCGAACTCAGGCCGCGGAACGGGCCGCGCGTTGGACAGCTTCTCGAGTTCCGGTGCGGGCAGAGAGGACAGGTCCACGCACGGATAACTCAACCCGCCAATGCCACCGCCGGCGCCACACTTCGGGCAGAGCTCCTTACCGGGCAGCCGCTGCATGTGCGAACCATTGATGTCCCCCGTATAGGGTGGCGATGCGTCCTCTTCGACGATGTAGAAGTTCACGAGCGCTTCCTATGTGCCACGGTTCCACTGTCAGGGAGCTTGGATGTTGGGGCCGAATGAATCCACCCGGGTGCTGTACGGCATGACCGGGCCGGTCAGTTCGAAGCGGAAGATCAGCTCAACCGCCTTGCGATGAAGCTCCAGGGGAGTCACGTCGCGCCCACGATTCGCAAGCCAGTACTCCCGCCAGGCCTGATTCCACCTCCCACCACGCCCGGTAGAACCGTGAATCTCGCGATGGATGTGCTCCGGAATGAGCATCGTGAATTGATGGATGTCCACACCACGGTCCTTGAACCAGTGCGCGAGCTCCTCCTGCTGCGGGAACAGGTGGTGCTTGACCCGCTTGCCCGGCTCCTGCCGGAGCGCGGGCAGGAAGCCCTGGCGGTAGCGGAAGTGGAACGTCATCCGAGGCTGTGCACCCGGACGGATGCCCATGCTCCGCCAGTTGCGGAAGGCAGGTGGGCGCCAGGGCGTCCGGTACGCTTGTGCCAGCTCGACTCGCGGAGTCAGCGGCGCGCGTGCCACCGCCCCTGAGGCCACGTCCTCACAGTCGAAGATGCCGCAGGTCTCGTCCTCGCAGGCAATCGCGACGCACTGGTCCGCGTCCTCCTGCTCGCATGAAGCCGGGCCACTCGCGTCGTCCCACGCACGCTGCGCGGGAGAACTGGAGCCGCATGCGGCCAGCAGCACCATGGCGAGAGCGGGCAGCCAGGAGAGATTTCGCACGGCTCGCGTCATGGGACTGAGGAACCTACCAGAAGCAGCATGGCGTTCCGTGATTGCCCACCACCTCGACGTGGCGCCTTCAGCAACCCGTCCTCGCTCTCCCTGCGGACCTGGGCGGTCCGGCGGTATCCTCCATGTCCATGCCCTCTGTCTGGCTCTCCGACTTCGATGTCCGTGGCAGGCACGTCCACTTCGACGTCCGCGAGAATCACCTGGTCCAGCTCGAAGAGAAGCAGCTCCACTCCGAGGAGCTTCGCCGCTACCCGCTCGACGGCCGGTTCGCGGAGCTAGGCGGCGCGCTGTACGCGTTCTTCAGCAGCGCCGGGACGAACTTCCTCGCCCTCCCCGGACGCATCCTCGAAGTCACCTCGAAGCTCACCGTTGAATACGCCTGCGGAGAGGATGGCGAAGAGAGCTGGATTCGCTTCCTTGATGCCGGCGTGCCCTTCCACGAGGTGCGCTACGTCAGCCCTCACGGGCCCCTGGTGTGGAGTTTTCCCGACTGGGATGTCGTCAACTTCGCGTTCCACCTCCACCGGGATGTCAACCGGGCGCACGAAATCCGCGGCACGCGGGTGTACACGTCTCGCGGTCAGTGACCCGTCTGAAGTACGCAGGAGCCGTGAGCGACACCGCCAGCCTTCGCCATCTGAAGTCCCAGGGCGCCAGCACCCCCCGACGGGTGTTGCTCCTCGCGCTCGTCGCGAGCTGCGCCTGGCTGTTCTCCTGCAAGCCCCGCACGGATGCAGCAGCGCCTGCTGCCACGCGCGTGCTGTTCATCGGCAATAGCTACATCTACTACAACAACCTGCCCCGGGTGCTGGAGGCGCTGGCTGCCTCCGCGTCTCCACCGGAGCGTGTCGAGACGCGCGGGGTGCTCATCGGCAGCGCACGGCTGAAGACACACTGGGATGACGGCAAGGCCGTGGCGGCCATCCGCGAGGGCGGTTGGAGCCATGTCGTCCTCCAGGAGCAGAGCACGCTGGGAATCCTCCTGCTGGATGGCCGGCATCACATCAACGACCCCGAGCGTCTCCTCTTCCCGTATGCACGGCGCTTCCACGACGAGGCGAAGCAGCGCGGCGCCAGGACGGTGCTCGCGTTGACGTGGTCTCGCCGGCATGCCCCCGAGGCCCAGGTCCGACTGAACCAGGCCTACTTCTCGCTCGGGCGCGAGCTGGGCGCCACCGTCACGCCCATCGGTCTGGCCTGGCAGATCGTGCGAGAGCAGCACCCCGACATCGCGCTGTATGTCGATGACGGGAGCCACCCCTCCCCCGCCGGCACCTATCTCGCGGCCTGCACCCTGTACGCGACGCTGTTCGGACGCTCGCCGGAGGGACTGACCTCCACCGTGCGAGGTGTGGCCATCCCCGACGGAAAACCCCAGGGCGCAGAGACCACCCTCGTCTCCCTCCCCGAGCCCACGGCACGCATCCTCCAGAAGGCCGCGTGGCAGGCCGTCGAGGCGCTGAAGGCTCGCGGTGGCACGGTCGAAGCGCCGCCTCCGAGGGCGCTGCCTTCGCTCCCCGCTGGCGCGCGCATGCGCTGGGAGAAGCTCCCCGGCAGTTGGGAGGGTGAGCTGCGCTTCTATCCCGAGGAGTTGGGCCAGTCGCCCGCGAAGCTGCGGCTGGAGCTGACTGCCTCGGGCGACCGGTACTCCGGCGCGCTGCGCGTCACCTTCGCTGACGGCCACGTCGTAGGCCCCTTCCAGGTGGACGCGGAGCGCTCGCCGGAGGGGACGCTGCGCTTCACCGCGCCTTTCGGCTCAGGCAGGCCGGGCGCCGTGCGCTACGAGGCCGTGACAGGCAATGACGGGAAGCTGGTGGGCACAGCGGCGTATGAGAATCCCGAGACGCTCGACCGCATGTTCGGCTCCTGGCAGCTGACGCCGGTGCGCTGAGGGCGTCTCCTTCACGAAGACACGCGCGAGCGCACCGCTCACGGACCGCCGAGGGCGAAGGCAGCCATGCGGTCCACGAGCTTCGTACCAGAGCGCTCCAGGACGTCGTTGTGCCCCGCGTCCGCCACCGTCTCCACCGTGGCCTGGGGAAGGCGCGCTCCGAGCTGGCGGCCCATCTCCACGGGGATGAGCGTGTCCTGCTCCCCGTGGATGATGAGCACGGGCAGGCGGAGCTCGGGCGCCTTGGCGACGGAGTTGAAGCGGTCCCTCACCAGGAGGCGGGTGGGCAGGAAGGGAAGGAGCATGCCCGCCATGTCGGGGATGGAGGTGTACGGCGACACGAGCATCACCCGCGTGCCGTGGCCGCGCTTCGCCATCTCCACCGCCACGCCGGTGCCGAGGCTTCGGCCACTGAGCACCGTGCGCTCCGGAGGGACTCCCTGGGCCCTCAGCCACGCGAGGCCCGCTTCCGCGGCGGCGTAGATGCCGTCCTCGGTGGGGCTGCCGGGCGAGGCGCCATAGCCGGGGTACTCGACGGCGAGGAAGCCCAGGCCCCACTCGTTCAGCCGGGTGCCCAGCCTCACCTGATGCAGGAGTTGCTCGCCGTTGCCATGGAAGTGCACCACCGTCGGGGCTCCGGGAGGCGCGGGCAGGTAGAACGTGTCCGCGAAGAGGCCGTCCTCCAGTGGCAGGCGGCTGAACCCCTGGTTCTCCGGGAGGGGCCCGGGTGCCTTGGGCGCCGGGTAGAGCATGGAGCGCTGCAGGGCGAAGGCAGCCACGCACACCACGAGGTAGCAGACGGCGAAGATGGAGAGCAGGAGGACGAGCATTCGGCGCAGCCGGGGCATTGGCCTGCAGTCTGCCTCATTCTCCCGCGAACAGCCCCAGCGACGTGGGTGGGGTGAAGCCCGGGAACACCTTCGCCAGCTCCACGCCGGGCCGGGCGGCTCGCAGCGCCTCCGCCAGCGGTGCACGCACGTCCGTCCAGGAGGGCACGTCACGCCCGTCCTGCAGGTGCTCCGGCGCGAGCGAGTCGAAGCGCCCGTACACCTTGCCTCCTCGCACGCCTCCGCCGAGCACCAGCATGGCGCTGCCCACGCCGTGGTCCGTGCCGCGACTCCCGTTCTCCCGCACCGTGCGGCCGAACTCCGTCAGCACCACCACGGTGACCTGCTCCAGCTTCGGCCCCAGGTCGGCCGCGAAGGCGGACAGCGCTCCGGCCAGCTCGCGGCACCGGTTGGCGAAGACGCCCGTCGCAGCGCCCTGCGCCGCGTGCGTGTCCCAGCCGCCCATCTCCGTGGCCGCGACCTCCAGCCCCATTTCACCGCGTATGAGCCTTGCGATGTCCCGGAGCCGCTGCCCCAGTGGTCCCTTCGGGTACTCCACCGTGGCATCCGTGGGCAGCTTCGACAGGCGGTCCTCGTCCAGCCGGGACAGCGCTTCGAACGCCCCCTGCCCTGTCGTGCGCAGCGCCTCGTCAACCGCGCCCGCGTAGAGCGCGCTGAAGCCGCTCGCGGCCTCCTCGCCCCTGCGGCCCCCTCGGAGGCGGAACTCCTCCAGCCGGCCCATGGCCAGGGCCCCCGCGCTTCCGAACAGGGCTCGGGGCAGCGTGGGCTGGAGCGCCACCGCTCGCAGCGCGGCGCCGCCTTCTTCGCCCTCCAGCGCTCGGTTGAGCCAGCCGTCCGCTGTCGATTTGCGGCCCGGCGTGCCCGACTCCACGAAGTCCTGCGCGTCGAAGTGCGAGCGCACCGGGACCGGCAGTCCCACCCCGTGCAGCACCGCTAGCTTCCCTTCGCTCCACAGAGGTAACAGGGGGGCGAGGCCTGGATGCAGGCCGAAGCGCCCGTCCAGCTTCAGCGCGGCGTCAGCACTGCTGCCCGGTGACTTCAGCGCCAGCGTGGGACGCGCGCGGTGGTACGCCGCGTCCTCCACCGGCGGCACCAGGGACAGTCCATCCACGCCACCGCGCAGGAAGACTGTCACCAAGACGCGGCGCGCGGGCACCGAAGGGCTGGCGGCGAGCGCGCGTCCGAGGAAGCCCGGCGCAAGGACGAGCCCCGCGCCCGAAAGGCCCAGGGCACGCAACAGGTGGCGGCGGGAGAGAGGCAGGCTCATGGTTTCTGGCACTCCGGAAGGCCTGCGCCGGAAAGACGCAATGGGCGAAGCAGGGAGCCGGAGCATGACGGGCTCATTGCTTCTGGAACTCCCGAAGGCGCGTCACCGGCAAGCGCAGAACGCACAAGCAACTGGCGGGGGAATGACGGGCTCATTGCTTCTGGAACTCCGGCGAGCCGAGGAGCAGCCCGGCAATGAGGGGAATGTCCACGGGGCCGGGCTCATCCTCGGCACTGGCGGCCTCGGCCCGTTTCGACAGCGCGGCGAGGATGGTGTCGCGCGTCTCCGCCGAGGGTGGCGCTCCCAGCAGCGCACGGCCCAGCGCATCGACCTGTTCCTCCGCTGTCGGCCTGGATGAATGGGACAGCGACGCCAGGGCCACGCGCGTCCCTGGCAACCGCCCGGAGACCAGCTCCAGGCTGAAGTTGAGCCGGGCCACCAGCGCACCGCTGTTCACCCAGGGCGCCGCGACTTCGGGGAAGCCCGTGGGCGCGGGGGCGCGGTAGAGCGGCTCGCCCATCTTCGCCAGCGACTGCACCAGCCTGGGCCGCACCGTCACCTCGGCCCCCGTGGCCCGCAGCGCCGATACCACGAACTCGAAGGGCGTCTTCACCTTCGTCCCCCGCACCTCGGGCGCCCAGAACTCCGGCGATTGGAAGAGCGCGCGATACACCGTGCGCAGGTCCCCATCCGAGTCGAGGAACACCTTCGCGAGGCGCTCCACCAGCGCGGGCGCGGCGTGTCCGAGACGAACCGCCGCGCCAGCTTCGTCGCGACATGACGCGCGGTCGCCGGGTGCTTCGCCAGCAGGTCCAGCACGCGCTCCCCGTCCTCCAGCGTTCCTCCCGAGGCAATCCGCTGCCCGAGCACCTGCTTCTCGCCAGGGTCATGCGCGCGGCGCCGGAACTGGAACTCGGGCTCACGACGCGGCCGGCGGATGCTCCAGCCGGTGAAGCAGCGCGCTACTTCGCGCACGTCCTGCTGCGTGTAGCCGCCGTCCACGCCCAGCGTGTGGAGCTCCAGCAGTTCGCGCGCGTAGTTCTCGTTGAGGCCGGGGCGGGACTCGGGCTCCTCCATCTCCTCCTCCTCGGCGTCGGCCATGCCTTCGTCCTCGGGCATGGCCGGGTCCGTCCTCCCCGCGCGGCGCATGGGCAGCCCGTCCCGGGTGCTCCGCCAGTTGTCGAGGTAGAAGAGCATCGCCGGGTGGCGCGCCGTCGCTCCGAGCAGATCTCGGAAGCGGCCGAAGACATGCGGGCGGATGGCGTCACGCTCGTAGGCCGTCACCATCCACCGCACCGCGCCCTTGTCCGCCGACACGTTGAAGTGGTTGAACCAGAAGTCCCCCAGCACCTCTTCGAGCTGGTGGGGACTCTCCACCGCTCGGAGCACCTTGGCGGCGGACAGCTCCAGGTGGATGAGCGCGGGACGCTGAAGCTCGCGTCCGTCCAGCAGTGCCTGTCCCCGCTGCTTCTTCAGGGGGAAGTCTCGCGCCAGCTCCGCCATCGACATCGTCAGCGTGGGGTACGCCTGGAGCTTCGCCTCCAGCTCCGGCGTCGATGCCGGCCCCGGACGGGCAAGCTGGCCTTCCACCCACCCGTCCACCCCCAGCTTCCGCACCGCGTCCCAGTCCCTCGCCGAGGGCCCGAAGGCCAGGCGCCGCAGGACATGCACCGCGCGCGCCTCGTCGAAGGGCGGCGGCGCTGAGGATGGGGCCGCCGTCGGGTGAGGACTGCTCGCACACGAGAGCAGGACGGCCACCAGGGGCCAGAGGGACAGGAGGCGCATGTCGGAGGATTCAACCCGGGAGCGCGCAGGAAGTTACACCACACGCCCCGAAAGCCATGCGCTGGCAACAGGGCGGAGCGGCGCGACCTTCCCTGGAGACCGACACGGCCCTCAGTGACCTTCCGTCAGGAAGCCGAGGAGCAGCGAGCGGAAGACCTCCGGCGCCTCCAGGTGCGGCGAGTGGCCGACGTCCGGCAGCACCTCCTCGCGCGTCTGGCCTCCCCGGCTCCGGTACACGTCGAGCATGGCCCGCATCTGGCTCACCATGGGCTGCGGCGGATACGCGTCGGCTCCGGGCCAGCCCGGCACCGCGCCCAGCTGCCCCAGGAAGCCGAAGTCGAACAGCGAGGTGTCCGACACAATCTGGTCGTCCGCGCCGCGAACCCAGAGCACCGGCGGCCGAGTGGGGATGGAGGGGAAGTTCCGCGCGTCGAAGTACTTCCCGGAGATGGCGTTGTTCATGCCCCGCGTCCCCGGCGCCACGCCCGGCCAGTTCGCGGAGGCGACGCGGTCTCCCGGGTAGAAGTCGTCACCGACGGCCATCTTCAGCATCTCCGCGACGAGGGCGTCCTCGCGCGGGCGCTCCAGGCGGAACGGCGGCTTGAAGTAGTACCGGTTCATCACCGCGCGCGGCGAGGCGTCGTTCTCGTCCGTGGTGTCCCCCGCGACGAGGCGCCGGACGAACTCCGGGTTCACCGTGCCGCCGCCCGTACCCGCGAAGTCCGGCCAGCACGGGGCCACCGAGGTGTCTCCCTTCGTGCCGCCGTAGCCCGCCGGGGAGATGGGCGCGAGGAGCACCAGCGAGGCCACCCGCTCCGGATGGTCCAGCGCGAAGCGCATCACCACGCCCGCGCCCGCGGACCAGCCCACCAGGTGCACCTTCTTCCCCGCTGGCAACAGGTCCGGGTGCTCCAGCAGCGCGTGCACGTCATCGGCGAAGTCTCCCGCGCCGCGAGTCGCGTCGATGGGCGCGCGCTCCGTCTCTCCGAAGCCACGCAGGTCCGGCGCGAGGCAGCGGAACGACGGGGGCATCGCCGCCAGCGTCTCCTCATAGAAGCGGCAGGAGGACACGTTGCCGTGGATGAAGACCACGGGCACTCCGTCCGGTGCGCCGCTCGCCAGCAGGTGCTGCGTGCGCAGACGGGACGTAGAGACCTTCAAGGAGGCGCTTCGCGGCAGCAGGTTCGGTGTCGTCATCCAGTGGCTCCGAGGAAGTGGCCGCAAGAATCAACCAGTGCACGCCGGAGCGGAAGCCCTGTTGCTCACTCCCGAGCGCCGCCCTCCAGCTCACGGATGAGGGACACCAGGTCGTCCTGCTCGCCCTGGATGACGAAGACGCCCTCCTCGGAGGACGGCTCCGAGGCCTTCGCGGGTGGGCTTCGCCTCGACTTCACGGGCGACGGCGGCAGGCGGGTGATGGCGGCGGGACGCGTCCGTGCCATGGCCGGGGCGTGGGGCTCGACGGTGGGCTCGGGCGCCGGCGCGTCCTCGGGCGCGGAGGTGGGCTGGCTCCAGTCCGTCTTCCGCGCCAACCAGTCCGCATAGCGCGGAAAGGACCAGCAGCCATCGGCGGCGCCCGTCTCGATGGCCGACGGTATCTTGTAGAAGGACCCCTGCCTCACGATGCTCTTCACCGCCGTGCTGGCCATGAGCACCTCGCACTCTGGCACGCGCAGGCCCACCTCCGGCCGGTAGCGCAGCCGCTGGCTCACCACGCCCACGAGGCAGTCCGCGAGCTGCGCGCACACCGCCGCCTGCATCTCCGGAGGAAAGGCGGACACCAACCGCGACAGCGCCTCACCCGCGCTGGCCGAGTGCACCGTGGCCAGCACCAGGTGTCCTGTCTCCGCCGCGTTCAGCGTCAGGCGCATCACCTCTGGCTCGCGCATCTCCCCCACCATCAACACGTCCGGGTCCTCCCGCATCGCGTCCACGAGCGCCTGCGCGAAGGACGGTGTGTCCCGCCCTACCTCGCGCTGCCGGATGAAGGACTGCCGGGGCACCAGCGCGTATTCGATGGGGCTCTCCACGGTGATGATGTGCCGCGCCTCGCTCAGGTTCAGCTCCTGGAGCAGCGCCGCCTGCGTGGATGTCTTCCCCGAGCCCGTGGGCCCGCTCACCAGGACGAGCCCATGCGTTGGCTCCACCAGCCGGCGCAGGTCCGGGTGCAGGTTGAGCCGCTTCAGCGTCGCCTGCGACGTGGACAGGAGGCGGATGGCGAAGCCCACGCCGCGCGCGCTCCGCAGCACGTTGATGCGGATGCGCTGGCCCTCCAGGGTGCACGACACGTCGTACGAGCAGCGCTCCAGAAACTCGTGCCAGCCGTCCTCGCCCACCACCTCGCGAGCCAGGGCGGTGAGCGTGGCGGAGGGCACCGGCTCGCCTACCAGTCGCAGCGTGCCTCGGACACGAAGCGCCATGGGCATGCCGCCCTCCAGGTGGACGTCGCTGGCCCCCTGCTCGCGGGCGCGGCGGATGATGGCTTCGAGCTCCATACGGGGCATCCCTCCTGACCCGCTGCACTGGAGCAACCCGCGTGCCGGGCAGGACGTCAGGGAGTGACAGGCGAAGCGCCCAGGCCCGACGTGTCGGATTGGCGGAAGTGTCCCGGACGCACGGGACAGATTGTCCCCACCCTCCCGTGGAGCCTTCCCTTCGCCCAGGCGAGCAGGCGTGGGACAGCGCTCGCGCTCAGTCATCCATCCACCCGCCCACCCGCCTGCCCGTCACATCCGGTGCTCGCGACCTCCACCCGCACGACCTGCTCCTGGTCACCTGGAGGTTCCCGTGCCCGCTGATGCTCCCGGCTCCGCCCAGCCACCGCTGCCCTCGGGGTTCGAAGACGTCCTCTCCTTCCCGCTGCTCCAGGCGCTGCTCGGCCGCCGCGCCCGCCGCTTCTCCATGGGTGCGGCCATTCCCGATGGCCCGCTGGCCCACACCTCGCGCCATGAGCCACTGCCGCTGAGCGAGCTGGAGCAACTGCTCGTGCTGCTGGCCGCGGGCGGCAACACGGGCTGGCACTACGCCATCACCCGGAACGCGCACTACGCGCCCCACTTCCCCAACTACGCGGGCGCGGCGGGAGGCCGCACCTTCCCCTCCGCCGCAGGCTTCCACACCAGCGAGCTGTTCTTCACCGATGACAGCGGCGTCTACCTCTTCGCCACCCGTGACGCGCCCGCGCTCGCGGAGAAGGACGAGGACGGCACCTTCGACCTGGACGCGCTGCTGGACGCCCACCGGGGCCGCATCCGCAAGCTCGACTCGAGCCGGCTCCAGTTCCTCCGCGAGGAGCCCTTCATCGAGGGCCACAACACCTGGTGCGCCAACGTGCCCGGCTCCATGCTCGTCATGCCCGTGGCGGACCTGGCCCAGCACATGCTCGCCGTCCTCTGCTTCCTCGTGCAGAACGGCTACTGCCTCTTCGATGACCTCCACGGCGAGCCCTTCCCCGACATGGAGCGCTTCCGCGGGCTGGTCAACGTGGACGCGCCCTTCCCCCTCTCCTACGTCGAGCAGTACGCCCTCACCGAGGCCACCGCCGAGCTGGCCTGCAGCTGCTACGCCGGAGTGCTGATGCTCCAGGCCATGGGCCTGGGTGGGTGGATGTTCGACGGCATCGACCGGCACACCATCCTCGGAGCAACAGGAGACGCGCGCGCTCCGGGCCTGCGCTTCCGCTTCGACGTGGACTCACGCTGGACGATGCCCAATCCCACGGGCCTGCCCGGCGTCTTCGAGGCCTTCTGCCCGCCCCACTACCCGGACATGCGCGCGGCGGTGGACGCGCTGTGCGAGCGCAAGTTCGCCAGGGGCGGCCCCTTCAACCCCGGCACGCCCGGCGCCTGGAAGGAGAGCCCCCGCGTGCGCGGCGCCGCGAAGGTCCATGACCCGGAGTTCCGCGAGTGCGTGGCCCACATGGCCCAGGTCATCTTCAACAGGTTCGGCAAGTTCCCCGGCACCGTGCCAAGCGTCTTCTGCCTCACCTACCTCCAGGCCCATCACCTGGACCTGGACTTCTACGACACGCACTTCCAGCCCGGCGCGTACCTGCCCACCCACGCCCGGCACCTGGAGCGCTGGCACCCGGGCACCCGCGCGACGTGAGGCCGCGCGCTCAGCTCAGCAGGGACACCAGCGTGTAGGCCACCGAGCCCACCACCACCGCCGCGCCGGCCAGACTCCCGACGATGACGCCCATCGGGTTGCGGTCCACGACGCGCAGCACCTCGTGCAGGCCCCGCTTCACCATCGTGCGCTGGCAGTGCACCGCGATGTGCCCCTCCAGCAGGGACTGGAGCGCCGCGATCATCTCCTCCACCGACTGATAGCGCTTCGCCGCTTCCTTCTCGAGACCCTGCGCCACGAACCACGACAGCTCCGCGGGCACGGGCTGCTGGTGCGGGCTGGAGCGGAGCGCTCCCACTTCGGGCGTCACCTTCTGCACTCCGTCGAGGATGTCCGCGAGCGACTCGCGCCCGTCCAGGTAGTGCCGGAGGAACAGCAGCTCGTGGAACAGCACGGAGAGGCTGTAGACGTCGCTGCGCGCGTCCAGCCGGTCCTGCTCGCCGCGCGCCTGCTCCGGAGACATGTACAGCGGCGTCCCCACGACGGAGCCCACCTGCGTGCGCAGCGAGGGCGCATCCCGCAGCCCTACCGGCCGCGCGGCGTCCGGCATCGGGTGGATGCGGGCCGCGACGCCCTGGCTGTCCGGCGTGCGCACCAGCCGGGCCAGGCCCCAGTCCATCACCGTCACCTCGCCGAAGGGCCCCACCATGATGTTCGCCGGCTTCAAGTCCCGGTGGATGATGCCCTTGCGGTGCGCGTACGCGACGGCGTTGAGCACGCCCAGGCATACCTGCACCCGCGCCCGGAAGCTGAAGCGCTCGTGCGTGGCCCGGTCCCCCTGCTTCAGCTTCGCGATGATGGCTTCCAGCGTGTCGCCCTGCAGGTGCTTCATCACGAAGAAGTACCGACCGCGCTCGTCGATGCCCACGTCG
Organism: Pyxidicoccus sp. 3LFB2; assembly: GCA_046520375.1. GTDB lineage: Bacteria > Myxococcota > Myxococcia > Myxococcales > Myxococcaceae > Myxococcus. The sequence continues at coordinate 4,047 of JBKGHK010000029.1, read as the reverse complement.
TGCACCGGGACGATGTTCGGATGGTCCAGCTGCCCGACGGTGCGAATCTCCTCCACGAAACGCAACACCCGGTCCACGTCCGAGCCCTCGGGCAGCCGCTTGAGCGCCACCAGTCGCTCGATGTCGTTGTCCTTGAGCAGCACCACCTCGCCCATGCCGCCCTGGCCCAACGGGCGCATCTCTTCGAAGCGCTCGCGCTGGGGAGGCAGGAGGTCCACCCGCTCCCCGTTCCACTCCACCCGGGGCAGCACCGTGTTGCGGCGCGAGGCGGAGACAGGCGTCGGCGCGGGCCCGCTCCGGGCGTTATGCGAGAGGAGCGTGGCATCCGTGCCGCTCACGGAGTCCGGGGCGTAGCGAAGCGTGTCCGTCATGGCGGCCCTGAATAACAGGGTCCCCCGGGGCGCGCTCAGGCCGGCGCGGGTGCGCCTGTATCCCACCGCTCTGCCAGTATCAGGGCGCTTCGATTTCCATGCGGTAGCCCACGCCCCGCACCGTCTGGATGGCGAAGCGGGAGGCCGTGTTCCAGCCGAGCTTCTTCTTCAGGCTGGAGACGAAGTTGTCCACGGTGTGTGGGTCCACGACGACATCCTTGCCCCACACCGCATCCAGGATGTCGTCGCGGCGCAGCACGCGCTCGCGCTCGCGCACGAGGAAGGCCAGCAGGTCGAACTCGGTGCGCGTCAGCTCCACCGGCGCGCCCTCGGGGGACTCCACCTTGCGGCGGTCCAGGTCCATCTTGTAGCCGCCGAAGCGCACCAGCTTCGTGGCCGCCGCGCCCCCGGAGCGCCGCACCAGCGCGCCCACGCGGGCCAGCAGTTCGCGCAGCCGGTACGGCTTGCCCAGGTAGTCCTGCGCGCCGGCCTCGAAGCCGCGCACCACGTCGTCCTCCAGCGTGCGCGCGGTGAGCATCAGCACCGGCGTCGTCACGCCCTCGTCCCGCAGCGCGCGGCACAGCGTGTAGCCGTCGCCGTCCGGCAGCATGACGTCGAGCAGGATGAGGTTGAACGCACGCTTCGCCAGGTGCGCGCGGGCCTCGCGGACGTTCTCTGCCTCCTCCACCGCGTAGCCCCCCTGGTTCTCCAGGTTGTCGCGCAGCGCGAGCCGCAGGTTGGTGTCGTCCTCGACGAGGAGGATGGCGGGGATGGTGGTGGAGGTCATGTCGTCACCGTGGGAGGGAACGCGAGCTCGAAGGTGGTGCCCTCGGGGCTGGAGGCCGCGACGCGCAGGCTCCCCCCATGCAGGCGCATGATGCGGCGGCAGAGTGCCAGACCCAGGCCGCTACCGGGAACGTCTCTTCCCTGGCCGGGGAGCCGGACGAACTCCTCGAAGGCGGTTTCCCACTGCGCCTGGGGGATGCCGATGCCGTTGTCGGAGAAGCGCACCCGGCCGCCGGGAAGCGCTTCGATGCGCAGGCGCACCGGGGTGCGCTTGTTGTAGGCACAGGCGTTGCGCGCGAGGTTGGACAGGAGCAGGCGCAGGAGCTGCGCGTCCGCGCGGAAGGTCTGCTCGCCCACCTCCGCCTCCAGCTCCACCGGCACCTTGGACCAGGCTTCCAAATCCCGGCGCAGCAGGGACACCAGCTCGTCCAGGCGCACGGGCTCCAGCCGCGGCACCCAGCGGCCCTTGTCGATGCGGTTGAAGGAGAGGAGGTTCTCCACCAGGAAGTTCAGCCCGTCCGTCTCGCGGACGATGCGCGCCGGGTAGTCGCGCGCGTCCGTGCCCTCCGCCAGCCGCCACTCCAGCGTCTCCGCCAGCAGGCGGATGGAGGCCAGCGGCGTGCGCAGCTCGTGCGACACGGTGGCCACGAAGTCGCTCTTCAGCTCCAGGAAGCGGTACTTGCGCTGCTGCGACACCACCGACAGCGCGAAGATGGCCAGCGCCAGCGCGCCGCACACGGCCACCAGCGCCGTCTTCAGGCCATAGCGCGCCTCGATGTCCGCCTCGGCCCGCGCCCACTGGGGCATGTCCGCCAGCACCTGCACCGTGCGCACCGGCTGGAGGCCGCTGCCGGGCTTGAGCCGCAGCACGCCGTCCGCGTCGAGGAGCTGGCGCGCGCGCAGGTCCTCTGCGATGGGGCGCAGCAGGTCCTCCATGTTCACCGCGATGCCGTAGACCGCCTCCTTGCGGGACGTCAGGTACCACTGCTCGCCCATCAGGACGGGCTCGCTCAAGTCCTGCGGTATCGCCAGCCCGCCCGTGCTCACCTCGTTGGCGCGCTCCACGAAGTCATGGAAGGGCTCGCCCAGGCTGGTGCTGAGCTGGACGATGCGCTTGTGGAGGAAGTCGAAGTCCACCTGGGTGAGCCGGGGACGCGCGCGCAGCAAGTCCCGCTGCAGTCCGGACGCGCGGGCAAAGCCGCCGTACTCCTCCGACAGGCCCTCGCGCAGCAGCGCCCGGACGAGGTCCTCCGTGTTCCGCCCGCGCTGCAGCTGCTCCGCGGCGATGAGCAGGAAGAGCAGCTCCTGCGACGGGGGCAGGGGGTTGTCGGCGTGGAAGCGCAACATGGCCTCCACCCGCCCCATGCTGCTCCGGCCTCCCGTGGCCGACAGCGCCGCCTCCGCGGACTGCAGGAGCGCCAGGCGCCGCGCCCAGCGGCTGGCCATCGTCCGGTCCACGAGCGGGGCCGGCAGGGGCTTCTTCCACGCGTCTTCGTCCGGGGCCTCCACCTGGGGCGGCGTGCGGGGCTTGCGCCACACGTCCTTGTCCGTGTCATTGCCCAGCGGGAAGACGAGGCGCTGCTCCATGCCGGCGGGGGAGGCGCCTCGCGCAGGTGGGCTCGAGGACGTAGTACGCGTCGCGCAGGGGCGTCTGGATTCCGGGGCGCGGGCGGGTGGGGCGGGGCAGCAATTGCTTGCCGCGGAAGAGGAGGTAGAAGCCGTCCGCCGACACGAGCGGGTCTCCCGCGGCGTCGTGCAGGTGGGGCAGCCGCTCCTCGAAGTGCAGGGGCAGGCTCAGCCGCAGCGTCTGCGTGGCGAAGTGCTGCAGGGCCTCGCGGCGCGAGTGCACCTGGGCCCGCGCGTCCTCTCGCTCCTGGCGGAAGATGCGCTGGAGGCTGACCAGTCCCCAGCCAAGGGCCAGGAGGCCGCAACCCAGGGCCACGAGCGTAGGGAGGAAGCGACGGAGCATGTGAGTCCTCCGACAACTATTGCACAGCCGCCAGCCCTCCAGGACCTCGACGGGGGCCGGAAGGCGGAGCCAAGTGTCCTCGGAGGGCGGACGGGCGGGCTTCCGGTCCACGGGTCGACAGCGAGGACCGGGCGGGATTGGCGTAGCGGGCCGAGGGTGGAGACGCTGGGGCCTGGAGGCTCCGCATGCGCGTCGTGTTTCCGCTGTCGCGTCCCTGGCCCGGTGGCCCCGTGGTGTTGTGGGGCGGTGCGCTCCCCGCGGGGAGCCTCAAGTACCTCACCTTCTCCCGCTACCTGGAGTCCTCCCTGCCCGAGGGGGCGGCAGGGCTGGTGGAGCTCTCCGGGGCCGCCACCGCGATGGCGCTGGATGCGCTGGGGCGGGAGCGCGGCCTGCCGGTGGTGGCGCTGACGGACGCCCAGGGGACGGCCTACCTCCGGACGAACGGGTTCGGCGGCGAGGTGCGCACCGTGCGCAGGCTGTCCGAGGCGTGGGAGCTGGCGCAGGGCTACGAGCGCCAGGGGTGGTGCTGGCCGAGGCAGCTCGCCAACGGGGCGCTGGTGGACTGCGTGGTGTCCTGGGCCATGACGCTGCGCGAGGTGGTGCGCGACGCGTTCCCCTCCGTGCGCAGCGTGGTGTGCGGCTTCGGCACGGGCGCCACGGTGGTGGGGCTGCACCGGACCTTCGCCTCGGAGGGCTACGAGGTGGTGGGCCTGCAGCCCTCGCCGGGCCGCTCCATGCCCGGCTGGCGCTCCTGGGCGCAGCAGAGCCTGGGGGAGAAGGACCTCTTCCACCCGTACCGCGAGGAAGTCTCGCTGGACACGGCCCGCACGCGGGGTGCGGACGGGCTGGGCGCGCTGCTGGCCTGGGCGCGCGAGGAACCCAGGCCGGAGGAGGTGCTCGTCATCTCCCACAACGCGCGGC
>JBKGHK010000299.1:0-11507 GCA_046520375.1 Pyxidicoccus sp. 3LFB2 | reverse complement strand
GCTCGGTGTTCGGGCTCGTGCTGGCGCTGGGCGTGCCGCTGGTGCTGCTGGGCACGGCGGTGGGGCTGGTGGTGGGGTGGCTCAGCGCGCGCCGGTTGCTGGCGGGCTTGAGGCCCCTGACGACCGCGTCGGATGCGTGGGCCCGGGGCGAGCTGGACGTGGTGGCGACGGTGCGGCCCGGGGACGAGCTGGCCGTGCTGGCGGACCGGCTCAACCAGATGGCCGGGCAGCTGCGCGCCGTGGTGGGGCTACGGCAGGAGCTGGCCGCCCGTGAGGAGCGGGACCGGCTGGCAAGAGACCTTCACGACACGGTGAAGCAGCACCTGTTCGCGGCGGCCATGCAGCTGGGCGCGGCGAAGGCGCACCTGTCGCGCCAGCCCGAGCGCGCCGAGGCCTGTCTCACCGAGGCCAGTGAGCTGGTGGGCACTTCGCAGCGCGAGCTGGTGTCGCTGCTGCAGGAGCTGAGGCCCCGCGCGCTGGAGGGCCCCTGGCCCGAGCCGCTGCGCCAGCAGGTGGAGGCGTGGTCGGCGCGCACCGGCATCTCCGCGGACGTGCGGCTGGACGCGGAGCCGCTGCCGACGACGGTGGCGGAGGCGTTGCTGCGCATCCTCCAGGAGGCCCTGGCGAACGTGGCCCGGCACAGCGGCGCGAGCCGGGTGCGCGTGTGGCTGGGGAACCATGGCCCGTCTCGTCATGCGCTCGTGGTGGAGGATGACGGGCGCGGGCTACCGGCCGAGCGCCGGGGCGGCATGGGCCTGGACATCATGCGCGAGCGCGCGGAGGCGCTGCCGGGCGGGCACTTCCGGTTGGGGCCCGGCGAGGCGCTGCCAGGCCTGCGCGTCGAGGCTGCCTTCACCGCGCATCCGGGAGCCCTGGGTGGCCCATGAACAGTAAGACCCGGGAGTGACTGTCAATTCGCGAGTTTCGGAGTACAAACCCGTACGCGCCGTGAAACGCGGGCGCTCAAACGCTTCCTCCGGGAAGCAGACTCGGGAGCACGTCATGGTTGCGATGAGGATGCAGTGGAAGGCCGGGCTGGCCGCGCTGCTCGCGGTGGTGGTCCTTGCCGTTCCTGGCCCCGTTCTGGCGAAGCCCTCGAACGGCTCCATCGCCGAGGCTCGCCAGCAGCCCCTGGGCACCACCGTGACGGTGGTGGGGGTGGCGACGACCTTCACGGGAGGCTTCTTCCCCAATGACAATGGCTTCGCCATCCAGGACAAGAAGGTCGGCATCTACATCCTCGACTCGCTCGCGGCGAACATCCAGGTCGGCCAGGTGGTCCGGGTGACGGGCACGCTGGCCAACTCCTTCGGACAGGTGCTCAGCGTGGTGCCGACGTCCATCGAGGTGCTGGGGGAGGGGAAGGAGCCCCAGCCCAAGCCCGTGAAGACCGGCGACGTGAGCGAGGAGACCGAGGGCCGCCTCGTGCGCATCAAGGGCACCATCGTCAGCGACATCGAGGATGACCTTCCCTACGGGTACAAGTTCGAGGTGGATGACGGCACCGGCCCCACCATCGTGTTCGTCAATGCCGGCACGGACATCGACGTGAGCGGGCTGGAGCAGGGCCAGCGTGTCGTCGTCCAGGGCTTCAGCGGCCAGTTCCTCGACCACTACGAGGTGGACCCCGTGTTCCCGGAGGACCTCCGCGTCCTCCCCTGATGGGGAAGGGCTCCGCGAGACGCCATGCCACTGACCGTCCTCATCACCGACGACCATACCCTGGTGCGCCAGGGCATCCGCGCGCTGCTCGCCGCGCAACCGGACATCGAGGTCGTCGGTGATGCGGCCACGGGCGAGGCCGCCGTGGAATTGGCCCGCCAGCACGCCCCGGACGTGGCCCTGGTGGACGTGCTGATGCCGGGCCTGGGCGGCATCGAGACGACGCGGCGGCTGAAGGAGGCCAGCCCCCGCACGCAGGTGCTGATGCTCACCTCCTCGCACGAGGAGGAGCACATCGTCCCAGCGCTGCGGGCCGGTGCGCTCTCCTACCTGCTGAAAGACGCGAGCGCCGAGGAGCTGGTGCAGGCCGTGCGCCGCGCGGCCGCGGGCGAGGCCACGCTGCACCCACGCGTCGCCAATCAAGTGGTGCGCCTGTTGCGCGAGCCCTCGCGGGAGCGGCCCTCCGCGCACTCGGACCTGAGCGAGCGCGAGCACGAGGTGCTGCTGCTCATCGCCGACGGCGCCTCCAACGCGGACATCGCCGCACGGCTGGGCGTGTCCGAGAAGACGGTGAAGTCCCACGTGAGCAACATCCTGGGCAAGCTGCACCTGGATGACCGCACCCAGGCCGCCGTCTTCGCCTGGCGCGAGGGCCTGAAGCAGCGCTGAGCCCCGAGGTGCCGCCCGGACTCAGCGCGAGCCGAGCAGCTTCGCCTCGCCGTCCTTCGACATGCTTCCTCCCACCTCGACCACGCTCGCCGAGTCGACGTCATACAGCACGGGCCCCTTGTCGTACGTGAACAGGAGGAGCGTCCGCCCATCCGCGCTGAGGTCGTGCACCTTGTACAGGCTGTGGATTTCCAGCTCGCGCGTCGTGTCGGACTCGAGGTCATGCTCGAACAGCCGCTCGCCGCCATCGACGCGGTCTCGGCCGTTCTGGAAATACACAGTCCTCCGACGCGCGTTCGCCATGAGGAATTCACCCGTGTAGCACTCGCCGTCGAGCGTGTGCCAGACGCGCTCCTCGCCGGTGCTCAGCTCGACGCGCCGGTACGTGCCGGGCTTGGATTCATCGCACCCGACGCCGTCTTCGGGATACTCCAACCCTTCGCGAAAGAAGACCATCGTGTCTCCCAGCACCAGGGCCGTGTTCATCTTGCGGCGCGACTGGGGCAGGGGGCGTCCGACCTTCCACGGCTTCGTGCCCGTGGGGTCCAGGGTGGCGATGCGGACCCCGTCGCGCGGGTGCTTCAGCACCGTGCGGTGCTCGCCGGCGACCACCTGGTTGCAGGAGAAGTCAGTCACTCCAGGTGGCAACACGCGAAGGCCGCCAGGCTGGGGCGCGAAGCTCCAGCTCCACCACTGGCAGCTGGAGGAGTTGCTCGTCATGACGAGCACGCGAGCGCCATCCTCCGTGAACGCCATGGGAGACTGACTGATGAACTTCCCGTTGCTCGTCCACGTCTCGGCGTTGCCGGAGGTGACCGCCACGACTCCCTTGCGGTCACCCAGGACGAGGAAGGTGCCTTGCTTGAGGCGTCCTGTCTTGTCGGTGGGTGGGACGAACTCGCGCCCTCCCAGGGTCATGCGGACCGTGTGGTTCATGATGGAGGCCCCCACCGCCCAGCGCCCCGTGCGCGGGTGCACGGTGAGCCCCGAGAGGTAGCACGGCTCCTGCTCGCGCAGCATCGTGCCCCGCGTGGGGCCCGAGAGCATCCGTATCTCCCTGTGGACCTGACAGTCCGCGAGGAGCCGCGAGCCGTCCTTGTTGAGCAGCGAGATGGTCCCCTTGTCGACGACAATCATCGGCACCGGGGAGACGGGGGCGTCGGCCCGTGCCGCGGTCGCGAACGTGGCGACCAGCGCGGAGAGCAGGAGTGGGAGTCGCGGGGGGCGGGGCATGGCGATGGTGACGGGCGTGTCACGCCGGTATTCACGGGGAGCGGGCTCCTGACAGGCGCTTCCGTGTCGCTGCTGCTGTCCGGTTGCAAGAGTCCGCACGGAGCCGTGTGTTGGCCCGGGTGATGGTTCATGGGGTATGGAATCACCCCCATGAATCTCTCGGCGGTGGACCTGAACCTCTTCCTCGTGCTCCATGCGGTGCTGGAGACGGGCAGCGCCACGGGGGCGGCGCGGCAGCTCCACGTCACGCAGTCGGCCGTGAGCAACGCGCTGGCGCGGCTGCGGGACGTGCTGGGAGACCCGCTGCTGGTGCGCAGTGGACGCGGGCTCGTGCCCACGCCCCGGTGTGAGGCGCTGCGGCCGCTCATCGCCTCCGCGGTGAGCCAGCTGCAGACGGCGGTGGACGAGAACACCTTCGACCCCGCCGAGAGCACGCGCCAGTTCACCCTCTCCTGCGGCGACAACCAGGACCTCTGTGATTTGCCGCTCATCGTCGAGGCCTTCGCCCGGCGCATGCCCAGGGCGAGGCTGCGCGTGGTGAGCATCGACTACGTCGTCGCCAATGACGGCATCGCCACCGGGGACGTGGACGTGGCGCTGGGCCCGGTGCAGGTCGGCTCACGCGAGGGCTTCTTCGCCGAGCCCCTCTACCTGGAAGAGGTGGCCTTCGTCGCCCGGAAGGACCACCCGCGCCTGCGGGGGACGACGCTGACGAAGGAGGCCTTCTGCGCCGTCCAGCACGTGGAGATGACGGTCGCCGGAGGACGCCCGGGCGTGGGCCACCGGCTCTTCGAGCAGCTCATGAAGGAGCGGGGCCTCACCCGGCAGGTGTCGCTGTCCGTGTCCCACTTCATCGCCGCGGGCATCGCCGCCAGCCGGACGGACTATGTCGCGGGGATGCCCGGGCGCACGGCCGAGGCCCTGTGCGCCATGCTGCCGCTGAAGCGGCTGGAGCTGACGCCGAAGGTGCCGCCCATGGTCATGGCGCTCATCTGGCACACCCGCACGCATGCGGACCCGGGCGCCCGCGCGTTCCGGGAGCTGGTCATCGACACGCTCAGGGATGGCAGTGTGCAGCGACCGCCGCCAGCAGCTCGTCCATCTCGAAGGGCTTCTTGATGATGGCCTTGATGCCCGGGAACATGCCCCGGCCGCTGGCGGTGACGAGGATGACGGGCAGCGCGGCCAGGGCCGGCACCTTCTGCAGGTGCCCGACGAGCTCCTCCCCGTCCATCACCGGCATCATCAAGTCCAACAGGATGATGCAGGGGCGCACCGGCGTCTCGCGGCTCAGGAGCTCCAGCGCCTCCCGCCCGTTGTCGGCCTGCACCACCTCGTAGCCCTCGAACGAGAGGATGTCCTGGACGGCTTCCCGGATGTCGGGGTCGTCATCCACCACCAGGACCAGGTTCGATGCGGGGCTCACGCGGGCATTCTCGTGAGAATGCCGGGAATGGGAAGAGGGAATACCGGGGAATGTCTCAAGGCACGCGGTGCTCCCGGAAGGTGACACGCAGCGTGTAGCCTCCCGGGGCAGCCTCCACCCGGACGAAGTCGCGAGGCTGGGGCGTCTCCAGGCGCAAGCTGCCGCCCTCGCCGTCACGCTCCCAGGCCACCACCGCCAGGTCGTCCAGGGCGAACAGGCCCGAGCCCCGGGACGGGGGCGCGCTGCGGAGCGATAGCTGCAGGGCCCATGGCGCGTTGTAGAGGTCCGGACGCGGGGGCGTGGCGGGGAACGTCAGGTCCGTGGACACCTGCGTCCAGTCGAACGTGCCGCCCGGGTGCCGCAGCGCCTCCTGCTCGCCGAGGACGTTGAAGAACTGGATGGGCTGGTACTGGACGGTGGCATGGAAGGCGCCGGCGCCGGTGCCCTTCATCCATGCCACCACCGTCAGCGACTGGCGGGGCTGGCCCTCGGCGAAGCCCGGCAGGCGGAGCCGGTTGTGCAGGTCCACCACCGCCGGCCGCCTGTCGCTGGAGGCCCGCGTCTGGCAGAGCGCCGCGGCCCCGCGGTGCGGTGAGGCCTGGCACACGAAGCCCGCGCCGCCGTCCAGCTCCCAGCGCACGGCCTCGTTGGCGTCGCCGTCCACGTCGTGGTCCTCGAAGTCACCGTGCAGGAGCACGTCCCGCCCGGCGCGCAGCCGGCGCACGTCCACGCGCTGGCCATTGGGGCCCACCACCTCGGCCACCGCCAGGGACTCGCCCTCGCGGCGGAAGGGGCGCAGGTCCACCGTGGCCCGGCCATTCGCATCCACCGTCACCGGCACGTCCACCTTGCGCTCGGCCACGGCCGCCGTGGCGCCCTCGGGCAGCAGCTCTCCCGAGGCCAGGTGCGGCACCAGCGTCACGTCGCCCTCGCGCGACAGCTCGGAGATGTTGCGCATGGTCAGCTCCGCCAGCTCGCCGGTGACGGGGCGGGGGCGGTAGTCCTCGATGTAGACGGGCAGGGCGCGCGCGCGGGACACGGTGGCGCCGCGCAGCTCCACCTCCGTCATCATGCCCACCATCGTCTCCAGGCGGTCCTGGTCGAAGGCGAGGTTGCCCAGGGACTGGGCCACCAGCACCCCTCGGTAGCGCAGGAAGCCCTGGGGCGTGTGCGGGTGGTGGGCGATGACGAGCGCCGCGCCCTGGTCCACCGCGTAGCGCATCTGCTGGCCCGCGAAGCCGGCGGGCCGCTCGCTGTACTCGGTGCCGGTGTGCAGCTGGGCGATGGGCACCCGGCCCGCCTCGCGCTCGCCGCCAATCGCCGCCGCCACGCGCGCGCTGTCACGCAGGTCCGCCGCGCCGCCCTGGGTGGCGGTGGCCACGTAGGTGTGCTCGTGGTCGCTGCCGCTGATGGAGCACATGGACACGAAGCTGTACTCCGCTCCGGCCAGGCTGGTGCGCCACGGGCGGAAGGCCTCGTCCGGCGTGCGGCCCGCGCCGCTGTGCGAGAAGCCCGCGGCCTCGACATGGCGGAGCGTGTCCTCCAGGCCCGGGGCGAGGTAGTCGTAGACGTGGTTGTTGCCCAGGCTGACGTAGTCCACGCCCAGCCACTTCAGCGCGGGCAGCGAGCCGGGGAGGGTGAAGAAGGCGAAGTCCTTCGAGCCGTGGGGCGTGTTCGGTGAGTCTGTGACCGGCGTCTCCAGATTCACGACGCGGAACTCCGCCGCCTGGAAGAAGGGCCGGATGTGCTTGAAGACGTCCTTCGTGCCGGGCAGCGGGTCCGACGCGCGGATGAGGGCGTCGGGGTGGTCCTCGGGGATGCGATTTCGGGGCGTCTGCTCCGACGGGTCCAGGAAGCGGCGGCCGAGGGACACGTCGCCGCCGAAGAGCATCCGCACGCCACCGTCATTGGGCGTCAGCCGCAGCGGAGGCAGGCCCACCTTCGTCTCGGCCAGGCCGCGCCGCAGCTCCACCGCGACGAGGGAGGGACGGAAGCCCTCCGCCTCCACCTGGAGGAGCGCGTTGTGCCGCGCGAGCACGGGGAAGCGGAAGCGGCCGTCCGCGCCGGTGCGCACCGTGGTGTCGCCCACGCGCACCGTCGCGTTGGCCACGGGGGGCGCCGCGGTGGAGAGCACCGCGCCCTCCAGGCCGATGCCGGTGCAGGCGTAGGCCTTGCGGGCCTCGCGCTCGGCCTGGGGCACGGGGACGGAGTCACCCGTCGGCTCCGGGGCGCAGGTGGAGAGGACGGGCGGCTCGTCGGGCGGGACGTCGGGTGCCGGGCCCGGGCCGGGGCCCGGCGGCGGGTTGGGATTCGGGTTCGGATTGGGATTCGGGCCGGGAGCCGGGTCCGGCGGGGTGCCCGGGCCGGGGTCCTGCACGGAGGGGTCGGTGACCTCCGGGGCCGGCGGTGAAGCAGGCCCACTCGAACAGGCCACCAGACACAACGCGAGCCCTCCAGCGGGCAGCCACCGATGCCACATCTCCGTCCCCCTCCCCATGCACGCCTGCGGACCTTCCCGAGGGTGGGGGCGACGGCAGGCAGGCGCCAGGAACGTTCAGTCCTCGGGGGCTGGTTGCCTGCTCTCCACCCGAACCGACACGCCGCGCCCATGGGGCAACCCGCGGGCTTCTGCTCACCGGAGGACACGCCACGCTCAGCGGCCGGCCAGTGCGGACAGCCGCGGCTCACGCGCGGGGCGGGTCGGCTCCAGCTTCGCCGGGAGGACCTGCTGCGCGAGGAGGGGCTCGGGTGTGTCGTGCGGCTCGCGCGTCTTCACGGCATCCGGGGCCTCGAGCGTGGCGGCCATGCCGTTGGGTAGAGTGGAGGGATGACCGCTCGCCTCCTGCTGCTCCTCGTGACGCTGGTGCCTGTCGTCGCTTCGGCCCAGGCCCCGAAGCCTCGCAACTACGACATCATCATCCTCGGCGGTGGGAAGACCGAGGCGGAGGCGCAGGCCGTGCTGGAGCGGCTGAAGGCGAAGGTGCTCTGGGTCCGCATGACGGCGGGAAGCTGGAACTACCCCGGGGTGAAGAAGTCCGACGACTACCCGGGCCTCAACAAGGGGCTGTACATCGCCGTGCTCGGGCTGTGCGGCCGCGGCGCGAAGTCCCAGAGCACGCACCTCATGAAGGCCGTGAAGGCGCTGGAGCCGGGCGCGTACGCCAAGAACATCCGGGGGCAGTACGGCGACCCGTGCCCGCCCATTGGCGCCTTCACCCCGCCGGAGGCCGAGGAGAAGAAGCACCTGGACCGCATCGCGAAGGAGCCCCGCTCGGCGGACGCGTTCTTCGCCTATGGCCAGTACCTCAAGGATGGCGGACGCCTGGAGGAGGCCCGCATCTACGCCGACGAGGCGGTGGAGCTGGACCCGAACCACGCCGAGGCGAAGGCCCTGGCCGAGGTTCTCATGGTGCTGCTCACGGACTGAGCCCCACGGGGTGCCCCCCGGTGCCAGGGGTGTCAGGGCGGACTGGGATACTCGTCCTCCAGACACTCCCGGAGGAGGCACCCCATGTCGAGCCCGATGACCGGTGTTCACGCCGCGCAGGTCCTCACCCCGATGCACCGCCCCGAGCTGGCCCCGCCGGCGCCGGTGGATGCGCAGGCCGGGTCGAAGTTCGACGGCGTCCTCGCGGACAAGGCCCGTGCCGCCAGCGCCGTCCCCGACGTGCGCACGGTGGAGGCGGTGGCCCCGACGGAGCGACCGGTGCTCAACGCCGTCTCGCACGTCGTGCACGCGCTGGAGCAGGGGCAGCGGGATTTGGACCGCATCATCCAGCAGGCTGGCTCCGGCAAGGCGTTCTCCAACGCCGAGCTGCTGTCGCTCCAGGCCTCCATGTACCGCTACACCCAGGAACTGGACCTGGTGGGGCGCGTCGTGGAGAAGGCCACCACCGGCCTGAAGGACGTGGTCAAGACGCAGGTGTAGTCGGTGCCGCGCGAGGGCCTCGGGCTGTACTCAGTCCGAGGCCCAGCAGCACGCCGGCCGTGTAGCAGACGAGGTCGCTCCATAGGAACCCCGCGCCCAGCACCAGCCGTCCGGGGAGCGTCCTTCGCACCGCGTTCAACCAGGGGGCCTGGTAGAGCTGGCTGAACTCCACCGCGAACGAGAAGGCCAGCGCCGCGCCCGCGACGTGGAGCACCGGCCGCGCGGGCGCCACGAAGCGCAGGAGCAGGAACACCAGCAGCGCCCACAGGGTGTCGCCCGCGTAGGCCGCGAAGAACGGCGGCCACGGCAGCGCCTTCGAGCGCGAGGCCAGTCCCAACGCCAGCACCAGCACCGCCAGCACCAGCGAGGTGAGGCGCACCCGGCGCGTCGAGGGGGGAGGGGCGGAAGGAACGTTCATTCCGCCAGCACCCGCGAGGTGAGGCACACCCTGTGCGTCGAGGGAGGAGGGGCGGAAGGAACGTTCATTCCGCTTCGGTGTACACGCTGGCGGGCGCGGTGGGGAGCGGCCCCGTTCTCCCGGGGGCCGGTGCGCCGGGCCCGGGTTGGCGCGACGCCCCACCCGGGGTGCTAGGGTAGCGACGGTTTCCGCGCCGGAGGTGCCGAATGGGGACCCCCTCCCTGCATCTGGACGCGCACGAGCAGGGGCTCGTGCTGGAGATGGTGGAGGCCCTGGGCAGCTCGCTCAGAATGGCCGAGGTGCTCGACCAGGCGTACGGGCTGCTGGCGCGGCTGCTGCCCGCGGACTGCGCGGCCATGTGCGTGTCCCAGCCCGAGCTGCCCGGAGGCTATGACTGGGTGGTGACGCGGATGCCAGAGGCCTTCGTCACCCACTACGGCGAGCTGTCCGCCATGGACTTCGTGCGCGAGGCCGTCGTCCACCAGCCCAATGTCGTCCTGCGGGACTCGGAGATGGTGGCGCCCCGAGCGCTGGAGCGCACCGCGCTGTACCAGCGCTGCCATGAGATTGGCTTCCCCATGGAGCACGTCATGTCCGTGCTCCTGGACCCGCGCGGCGACTGGCATGGCGGCCTCACGCTGTACCGCGAGCGGCAGCGGCCCTTCTCCGACAAGGACCGCGCCCTGCTCCAGCGGCTGACGCCGATGCTCGTCAACACGGTGCGCAACTGCCGGCTGCTCGGCCAGGAGTCACGCCGGGCCACCCTGCTGGACACCCTCTTCCACCACCAGGGCGCCGAGTGCGTGGTGCTGGCGTCCACCCACCGCGAGGTGATGCGCACCGAGCACGCCACCGCGCTGCTGGAGCGCTGGTTCTCTCCGCTGGAGCGCGCTCCGGGAGGCCTGCCCCTGGCCCTGCTCGCACCCCTGGCCCGGCTCTCCAGCGCCCGGGGGCTGGAGGCCTCGCCGCCGGAGGACTGGCTGCGCGAGGGCCCGGTGATGGACCTGCGCGTCACCTACGTCCCCCTGCCACCGGATGGCCTGGGCCGGCGCGAGTGGGCGCTGCTGCTGCGAGAGACTCCGCACGGCACGCCGCTGCCCGACGCGTGGCGGGAGCGCCTCACGCCTCGCGAGGTGGAGGTGGTGGCGGGAGTGCTGCGCGGCTGGGACAACCAGCTCATCGCGGATGACTTGAAGTGCTCGCTGGGCACGGTGAAGAAGCACCTCCAGCACGTCTTCGACAAGCTGGGCGTGTCCAGTCGTGCCGCGCTCCTGCATCACGCCGCGCGGAAGCGATAGAAGCGTCAGTGTTCCTCGAACATGGCCTGGATGACCTTCCAGGCCCGCTGCACCTCCCGCCCCGAGCGGTGGGCCAGGAAGTCGCAGATCTCCGCCACGGCATCGGTGCGCTCGCGCTCGAAGCCCTGGAAGAGCGTCTTCAGTGACACGTCCAGCCCCACCGACAGCTTGCCCAGCGTGTCCAGTGAGGGGGAGAACGAGCCGCGCTCGATGCGGCGGATGGCGTCCACGGAAAGGTCGCTGCGCTCAGCCAACGTCTCCTGCGTCAGCTCCCGAGAGTTTCTTAGCTTGCGTACATGGTCGCCGAACCGGCGGTGAAGCCGTGTCCAGGTCGCTACCCTGTTCTTTGGTTTCTCCATAACCCGCGACGGATAATTTGGGGCATTGGTGCTCCAAGTGAAGGGATGATGTTCGCGACTTGACCGTGCATGTTTGCAGGGCCCCTTCTCGCAGGTTGGGTTGTTCGGGAGCGGGCGAAGCACCGGACACCCGATTGCGAATGCACCTCGTAGACGCGTGACGACAGCGGGCAGGGGAGCACGGCCCCTGGCCGGGAACATGCGTGGGCAGGGGCTTTCGTCTACGCTCCCGGCCGCATGACGCTTTCGGAAGTCCGGTGGAGGGGACGGCGGGCCTGGCTCCCCGTCCTGGCCTGTGGCCTGCTGTCCGCCTGTGAGATCGGGTCTGACCCGCGGCGCCTCACGCCCACATCCATCCTCCCGACGGTGCCCGCCAGGGCCCAGGGTGCTTCCGCACCCACGCCGCCCTCGCAGCCCGTTGTGCGCGAGCCCGCGTCCGTCCGGGTGATGCCTGCTCGCCCGCCTCGCACCCAGGCGCTGCGGGAGCTGGCGGAGCGGCTCGGCGCGCCCGGGG
>JBKGHK010000298.1:0-11596 GCA_046520375.1 Pyxidicoccus sp. 3LFB2 | reverse complement strand
CCCGGCCAGGGCGGCGGCCTGGGGCGCGGGGACGCCGGCCAGGCCGTGCAGCAGGGCGTAGAGGAGGTAGGGCGGCGTGGCGTCGTCGCGGCCCAGGAGGAAGCCGAGGCGGCGGCGCCAGAGGCCCACGTTGAAGACGGCCTCCTTGAGGGCCTGGCGCTGCTCCCGGGACAGGTGCCGGTGGTCCCGCAGGGTGCGGTCCAGGACCCGCTCGGCCGGCGAGCCAGCGAGCACCTGGGCGATGGCCTCCGAGGCGATGGAGACCAGGCCGGCCAGAGCGGACCAGGGCTGGGAGTGAAGCCGGGAGAGCGGATCAAACGGGACTGTTGACAGGGAGGGCTCCGTTCTCTAGAAAGCGCGTCATCACGGCAACGCAGCGCCGCCGTGTGCCGGTCATATTCCCCGATAGCTCAGCCGGTAGAGCGGGTGACTGTTAATCACTAGGTCCGAGGTTCGAGTCCTCGTCGGGGAGCTGAAGAAAAGAAGGCCCCGCCAGAAATGGCGGGGCCTTTTTGTTTCTACACGGGTCTCGTGACGAATGTCGCGAGACCTTCGTGCTTGAGCCTGTGCCCATCCAGAATTCGAGCGCTGGGTATGCCAGTCACAGGAACCCCAGCATAAACACGCCCCCAGTGGCCCCTGCCTCGGGCCATCTCCCTCACGACCTGCTCGTCGCCATCCGGGAAGTCTACGCACCGGCCGGGCTCAACGTCACGCCCCCCGCGCTGCGTGAAGCGGAAAGCGCCGAGTATGGCGCCTGCCGGCTCGCGCTCGACGGTCGTACCGTCGTCTTCCGCGTGGCCAAGACGACCCCGACGAAAGTCGGGCAGTTCGTGACGCTGTGGAAGCGCCCGATGCCGGATGCGGAAATCGCACCCATCGACAGCGACGACGGCGTAGCCCTCGTCGTGGTGAGCGTGGGCGAAGCGGCACACCGCGGGCAGTTCGTGTTCCCCCAGAAGACCCTGGTGGACAAGGGAATCATGTCGCGCGCCAACAAGGGCGGCAAGCGTGCCATCCGCGTCTATTCCCCTTGGTCCAGGCCGGTGGTGCAGGAGGCCGTCCGGACGCAGAAATGGCAGCTCCAGTACTTCCTCCCGCTTCCACTCGACGAAAGCTCTGGCCCGGCCCGGGTGCGCCAGCTCTTTGCCGGTTGAGGGCCGCGCTCAGCTCACCGCGCGGCCCGCCCCTTCGCTGCTTGAGTTGAGCAACTGGCGCAGCCTGGCCTCCAGGCCGAAGGAGAGTGGGGATAGACGTGCTGACCCGCGTGGCGGAACTCACTGGCGCCCGCATAGTCCCTGTAGAAGTGCGGGGCCGCCCCGAGGAAGACGCCCATGTCGTTCTCGCCCACGAGGCTGAGGCATGGGCAACTGGAGCGGCGGGTCCGGGCGGAACAATCCCTCCTGCTGGTGCATCGGGGAGCGCCACGGTGACATGGCGACGAAGAAGCGGACCGTGCCGAGCCCCAGTTCCTCGCAGCGCGCCTGCAGGTGCAGCGCCACCGACGCCACCGCAGCGCCTTCGCAGAAGCCGGTGATTCCGTCGAAGGGGCCGTAGCGCTGCACGATTTCACGCAGGTACGCCAGGGTCACTCGCCATTGCTCGCGAACCTCGGTGGCCACCTCGAACGCCGTGCCGTGGTGGTGCTGTTGGTAGAGCGCCTCGAAGCCGGCGCGCCACTCGCGGTAGTGCTCGGTCTTGTCGTAGTGAGCATCACCCGCCCCAACTGCTCCGGACTGCGATCCGCTTGGCCGATCCTGGCGCGATCCGCTTGGCTGACCCCGCTACGAACAGTTTGGGTGGCCCAACTGCGATCCATTACCCCGGCCCGTCACACAGCCACCTGTTCCACATCCTGCGTCAGCCGCATCCGCATGAAGGGCCTCCTCCGACAGCAGTAGGCGTCGGGTGCACCGGCGGGCAATCCCCAAGGGGGAGGCGTCGGCAGCATCGTGACGCTCACCAAGTCGTGAAGGAGCGCTGGGCCCTAGCTCGGCGGAGAGGTGGATATCCCACCTAGCGGCCACAGAAGGGCAGCAGCCTCGCTCGCCCTCGGCGTCGATCTCCAAGAGTAGCGGAGGCCCGGATGATTCTCTACGCTCCGGGAGAGCATCGTCAGAGCCAAGCTTTGACGCCAACCGGGGGATGGAGACCTTGAGTCTATGATCGTCAATGAAGTCCGAGATGCTCGGCGACGCCCTAGAGCGCTCCAGCGAACGCCTCATGCATGTGCAGCAGCGGCTGCAGTCGACGCGATAGCAGACTTCACCAACTGGGGGGCGCCGGCCCAGCTCGTCGCGCAGGCGCACCTGATTCGACAGCTTGGCGGTTTACGATCAAAAGGAACAACGCTTTTCGACGTGGCAGTGGCAGTGCAAAATTGTTCGGCCGACTGGTGTCACCCAGACTTCAGCAAGCAGACTTCATGGACGCCGTGAGGCTAGCAGCATCCGGCCATGGGGTAGTCATTGGATTAGCCCCGCCCACTGGGAATGGAGAGAGCCACGCAGTCAGGCTTCGAGCCGGCGATATCCCTGTCCTTGGACCATTCCATGGACTCCCTCCAGCGATTCGCAACGTTGTCTTCCCGCCCGAAGTCCTTGATTTGATAGGGCGAGTTCAGGTCTTCGACCCATGGCCCGGCCAGGGACGACTATCAGACGAGGTTCAATACGGCCCCCTGCGAAGACGGTTTGACCGCGCTGGCCAACAGGCGTTGGTTATTTCCCCCCTGCCGACGAAGCGGTGGGCCCGATAACGGGGCAGATAGACTGCTGTGGCAAACCTCGGAAGACGTCACTAGCCATGACAACAGACGACCAATATCTTCTGCTACGGCAGCAGCTCATTAGCGACTACCACTACCGCGTCATCGCCGGAAAGAAGATTGCAATCACAACGAAGCAGCCTAGGGACGGGATTGTGGGCGAATTCTATCCCCAGACCCCAACTCTCGGCTTCGTCGCGTTGTACCCCCGTCCCAAGGAGCGGAAACCATTCAACGAGTTCTGCACGCTAGCTCATGAACTAGGCCATGCGTATTCATGGATCAATGGAACCCGTAGCGAAGCCTACGAGGCGGTTTACAACCAGCCCAACCCCGCAATGCTTCCTGTCGCCCAAAAGCAGCTCATCATCGACGAGGAGATACGAGCGTGGCAGCTAGGATTCCGGGTAGCCCAAGAGGTCGGCTTTGATGACAGAGCCGGCTATGTGGCCGAGGCCAACCTCGCGTTGCGCAGGTACTACGACAACCTAACCATGACGCCCGAGCCGTTCACCATCGCCAACTAGAGCCCCATGTCCGAGGATCCACTAGAGTTCTTTCGGTTGCGCGCATTGGCCAATGCCCACCCGATGCGCATCGAGGCGGACCTGGTCAACGAGTCGCTCAGCATCCTATGCGCCAGCTTTGGGACAGAGTGGCTATGCGCCTGTGTCAATGACGTAAAGAAAGGTTCGATAGTTCCGGATCGCAAACACCCTCTCGGGAGCTTCCTTCACGTCGCAGGAGAGCCGCAGATCGCAGAAGTGATTGAATTGAGCAGATACCTCCTGACCTTCTCAAACTCTCCAGCATTCGGAACGCTTGTGCGTACACTGGCGGCTCCATCTCAGTATCAGAGCACCCTTCTTCAACTCGCCGCTGCGTATAGGCTGCGACGCTCACTCAACGTCGACGTGCATCTTGAGCCACCTGCTCAGAATGGCCGTCTTGGCGACATCTCGTTCGAGTATGCCTCAAACAAGTACAATGCCGAATGCTACCTACCGCGACTTGACGACGAAGTTACGCCTGAGTGTGAACTCCTCTTAAAGGATTGCGCGAAGATAGTGAAGGACTCAGGCATTCCGATATCTGCCGCCATTCAACTATGGTCGATGCCCAATGCGGCTTTACGCAAAGAGATGGTGGGACTGATACGGGAGCAGGTGAAGCACATCAAAGAGCATACGCCTCATGCGGGCGCATTCGAACAGGCGCTCATATCCGGAAAACATGCAGTCATCTCCGTGAGCCAATCATTCGAAACCCCACTGGGATCGGCGCCTCCTGTCGTTAGACATCCGGCGTTTCCGCGACAGGGCAATGACTACGTCGCATCCTGTTCCGTGGGGCGAGCAAGTAAACACGGGCTCCGCGGAGCCCAGCGTGCGAACGTTCGCGGAGCAACATGCGGCATTGTGGCTCTTTGGCTTCCGCCTGAAGAGGAGGCCAAGGCGTCGCTCAGCAAGGATCTGACGCGGGACATCGAGCAAATCAGCAAGAGGATCGAAAAGAAAGTTGCCCAAACCCGTGGAGGCGAAGGGGTCAGAGGATTGGTGATTGTTGAAACATGGATAGCGTCCCAGATGAACAGGGCAACGGAAGAACAGTTGAGAGGATTACGCAGGAGAGTCCTCGACAACCACGCACGCATTGACGCACTACTGCTGATGTCGAGACATTGGAACCACGAGTCGCGGCGCTACAAGTATCATATTTTCCCCGTCACGCCTTTGGACCGACGCGAAGCGACTGCTGGCATGCTCGATGAAGTGGTTCGCCTAGAGGCTACGACCTCAATCCCTTGATTCTTCGGAAGATGGGGACACAGGAAAGTCGGGCTCCCCAATGCACCGCTCACGCGCCCCAATCTGTGCGTTCGTGATGAAGGGAGTGCCAAGCTGCAACGACAGGGCACATCCACTCGGCTACGCCTTTTCGCCCAGCCATTCGGCGAATTTAGCAGTGCCGAGCGCCTCATAGGCGACGAGGTCCTTCTTGCGCGTGCTGAGGCGGACCAGCACTCGACGGAAATGCTCCGAGGGCAGCCTTGATTCGACTGCGCTCTCCGAAATCTTGAAATCACGTGCGAGCAGCTCGCGCAACTGCACGCCGACCCAACGCTGTGACTGCGGCTCCCACCAGTAATTCGGATCCGGCCACAGCCTCACGTTGGAGCCCCCAAGCCGAAAGCCACCATAGGTATCTACGACGCATCCTGAGTCCCGCACGGACCTGTACGCAGCGCGGGCCGCAGCCCGCGCCTTTTTGAGGAGCAGGTCAGGCTCCTTCGTAGCGCGCCCAATCCATTCACCAAGAAGTTGGCGTTCGTACCGAACCCCCAGTTGTCCTCCCCGCAGCTTTGGAGCGTCGCATTCCACCAACTGCGCCCTCAGGTACGCGCCCGTCTCACGCTCGAGGACAAGCTCGACTTCATCTCGTACCCCGTCGGGCCGACACACGTCGACGATGCAGTGGGCGAGAGTCTCAACCGTCGGGGAAATTCTCACAGGACGCGAGGGCGGCCGTGGGGCGATCATCCTCACGCTCCCGGCAGACCTTGAACTCGTCACGGCGTTCCGCGAAGACAGGTCGTGAACCTCCTCCTGTTTCCGAACGCGCTGAGCCGCAGCCTCACGAGCGCGCTGAGCCTCGGCCTCGCGAGCGCGCTGAGCCTCGGCCTCGCGAGCACGCTGCTCGTTCCATTCGCGGGCACGCTGCGCCCGGAGCTGTTCTTCCGCTTCGCGTGCGCGCTGCCTCCGCTCCTCAGCCTGCCTCTCGCAGGCAGCTTCATAGTCCTGCGCCGCCTGGCAGCCCTCACAAAGCCGCCGGCTCACAGGAAGTACCGCCTGCTTCAACGGTAGGGGCGAGGAGAAGCGCCACGTTGGCGCGGTCTCCGTACCCAGCAGCGCCCAGGCATCCACCTCGACCATCTGCGCCCCAGCCACCGTGAGGGCACCAATTTTCCTCGGTGAGCAAGGGTGAGCAGCCCGGACTTCGAACGACAGGAGTGAAACGCCGGCGCGCAGTAGGACCACATCCGGCTTCAGGGTGCGTCGAGGGTCCAGCCAGTGCTCAATGCGGATGACATCGCCCGGTTCGGTGAGCAAGGCCTCGTGCGATATGCCTGCCGCGCATCGCAGGCACGGCTGCTCCACGACGAGCGCCCCACCCTTCTCGCACAGCTCCTGGAGTTGCGTGCGGAGGTGGAGCTTCGCGGCAAAGTGCAGACCTCCCTCACCCTTGGCGCCCCAACAGGGGCGCTGCTTGGCAGTTCCTCGCTGGTGCCGGAAGAAGGAGCGTACCGGGATGCTGCCGACGCGCATGAATGCGGAGACCGGCTCCAAGGGTTGACAGCAATCCTCGCTCGGGCAGAACGCCGCGCCCTCGGGCTGTCCCTTGAGGGCTAGCGCCTCAACCACCTGGATCTGCCCGCCTCCCTTGCGCACGGCAATGGTAAGCATGAACTCCCCCGACCAGTTCGTTTGAGCTTCGCGACCATCTCTCGGAACAATCCTCCGAAGCGTCGCACGACTCTCCCACAAGCTCCGCAGGAGCCCCGGATCGAGCTCCAAGCCCAGGAGGGGCTGCGTCACTGCGCCTGCTTCCCAGCTCTCCATCTGACCGAGAGCTGCTGAGGCTTATTCATTTTCGGAACGCCCACGGGCCCCGCCTGGGAGCCAAGTTCGGGAGCGGGCCCTGCCCCCACTCCACACCAGGGTGCCTCATCTGATGGCTGTAGCGGCGGCAGGGCCGGACCGAGCGAGGCCCCGGCAGTCAGGCTGGCTGGCCCTACGCCACCTGCGGCGGCCGTGGACGCGGGCCAGACCAGGCACGCCAGGCACTCGCGCCGCTCCGCACGCGGTACCGCCCCGGCGCCGTCGCCCGCCCCCAGGCGGTGCCAATACCCTAAGCGGTTGAGGTCCGCACTCCCATGCAGCCACCGCACGAGCCACTCAGCACCTGCGGACTGAGGCTCGGCGACACCGCCCGCCGCTCGTGGACGAGGACCTCGACCCACAGCTCCCGCCGAACGTCGACCTCCTGCTGCACGTCCCGCGTCAGCCGCATCCGCATGGGGGCCACCTCCGACAGCAGTAGGCGGTGGGAGTGCGGCCGGGGCAATCCCTCAAGGGAGGTAGGCGGCAGCGGTGCATGCTGTGCCCACATGGCCAGAGCATCCACAGCGCCCCGACTCCCGAATTGGACTACATTCAAGCACAGCGCCTCGCACAGACTTCACAGAATCGCAACAAGCGCTCGCTCTCGGCTTCGGAAGGGCTTCTGTTAGAATAGCATCATCACAATGGCGCGACTGGGCTACAGGCAATCTCCGTTTGATGGGCGCGACCATGCATGGGACCGCGCGGAAGCGGCAACTCATCACGTTGAGCTCTACCGAGGGAGCGTGAGAAATCAGCTAGAAGTGCCTTGCTGCACTTCCATGGCTATCACCTCCGCTATGGAAGTCCTCGACGGCCAACTTGGCGCCATTGAGCCCCTGTCCCCACTATTTCACTACTACTTCTCCCGTTCCAATACTGCCCGTCTCGGAGATGTAACTCTACGGTCCGCGCTCGAAACCGCAGTATACCCGGGCATATGTAGTCTCAAACTCCACGACCCGCCCATGGATCGCGGCGGAGCTCTAGCGCGGCCAAACCAGAAAGCAGTCCTCGATGCGGAACTGCGTCGACTTGTCGGCTATGACTACATTCTGGGTCAGGCGCGATACTACAACCTCGACACAAACGACCGCGTTTCAGACTGGCGCAGTGCACTTGCGGCTGGGTTCCCCATCATCTTCGGTTTCTGGGCAACCAGTGAGTACCAAACTGGCGCAGGCATCAGCGAGACTCCTCCTGAACCCTCAGACATAGCGCATGCAGTAATGGCATATGGTTATAGCGATTCGTCCGCTGAGTTCTTCATCCACGACTCACGCGGAACAGAGTTCGGCCAAAAGGGGACATGGCGCCTATCATACACCGCCGCCCGGAGCCGCCTCGTCATCGAAAGCTGGTGCCTGGAAGCAATCGCATATGACACATAGGAGGTTAAATTGAAGCAACAAGCAATCATCGCCATCCTTTTCCTGGCCACCGCCTGCTCAACCACCACACCGCGCATCTCACGAATCACAGAAACCGGCGCCAAAGAATCTCCGACAGGTTTTTTCTACACACTCCCCAGAACAATCTTCCAGGTAAGGTACAAGGTCTCGAGAACGGAATTTGAGTCCAGCAAATGCCTCCCGAATTCATTGGGCGCCACACCATACTCTCAAGATGATTACGACGATCACCTGAAGAGACTTGGCCTAAAAGCCACTGACATCAAGGGACCAGGGAGCCTCACCAGCGTGAGCGACGGCGCGTTTGTCATTGCGAGCGAGCCGGACCCCGATAACGTTTTCATCATAGAGAAGGTGGGCGCCTCTTCGTTCGCCGACAGCATGCTCAAGCTGACGTTCGGCCCTGACGGGGTTGTTCAATCGAGTGAATTATCCAGCACAGACAAACTCGGTCCAGCCGTGGTCAAGACCATTGAGGTTGCCGGTAGTTTCGTTGGTACAATTGTTGGAATGGCAGGGGCGAAATCGCTGTCGAAGACGGAGTGCGAAACATTGGTGGAGCAGTTCGAGGCGCGCGCAAAAGACAGAGCAACCTTGCGCACAAATCCGACGCCACATCCGAAGGATGCGCTTGAGCTCCGTAACGCAGAACTAGTCGCCGCGCAGGATCTCATCAAGACCGTATTCCTTGGACTGAAGAGCGTCACCACTTCCGTCGTAATGTGCGACGTAGTTCCAAAATCAGGAACTCCTGTCGAAGTCTTCTCAGTCTATCCCTCAGAAGGTCTCAGCTTTCCGAACGACTCCCGGTGCCGTGTCCCCGCACTATTCAGTGTAAAAGCCCCTGCAGCGACAGCCCCTGCGGCGACAGCCCCTGCGGCGACAGCCCCTGCGGCGACAGCCCCTGCGGCGAAGAGGATTCAAGTCTTCCTGAAAACGAAAAGTTTGGACGAAACGCTTAAGAACAAGTCCATCACTCCGAAGGACGTTGCCGGACTGTTTTACCGAGTACCAGGTGCAGCGCACGTCGAAGTGACCACCGAGCCATTCGTGAGCGCCATCGCACTCCCTGGCTCGCGGTATCTCATCACACAAGTTGGCGCCGTTCGTTCCCATCCTCAAGTGAGCGGCTCAAATCCTCGCATATCTGCGGAACTCTATCCTGAGACCGGTGCGCTGAAGTCATTAACAATCGAGGAAAAAGCGCCGGATTATGCGGCCTATATTGGGTCCATCGGCGGTGCTGGCAATGCTGTTCTCGCAGGCGAGAAAACGCGCCGCGAAGCAGTTGAGAAGGAAGCCGCTGAGGCTCAAGCTGCGGCCGAAAAGAAGGCAGCAGCCCAAACACCGCTCGCGCAGCTTCAGGCGGAGCAGGCACTTCTTGAGGCGATGGTTGCGATCAAGGAAGCACGCCAAGCACTCGCCCAGGAGCAGGCAGCTCAAGTTCCGTGATGAGGAGGGCGCCCCGGGCATTCGCGAGGCGCCACACGCGGTACAGCCCCGGCGCCGTCACCCGCACCGTGGCCGTGCCGCCCCCTGGCGGTTAAGGTCCCCCGACCCACGCAGCCACCCGCATGCGCCACGCAACGCCCACGGGCTGGAGCTCACCGACGCCGCCTTGCTTGCTTCCCTGCATACTCCGAGCACAACCTCCACCGTGGCCGCCGTCCTACAGCCACCGGAAGGTGGGGGATAGGCTCTGCCCAGCAATTCGCCGAGAGTTCCAATAGAAGATTGGAGGGTTAGGAGGTGGAGGTGCGATGGCCAAGGACGAAGAGAGCGTATTAGCGATGGCGGCAACCAACCTGACGACTCCAGGGACGGAGTGGCCCGGGCAAGAAATCGTCCAACGAGTCGTCGTGTCCGCCCCTGTACCAGAGGGCATGCTCCCGGTGGCGCATCTGTCGCTGCTACGCCAGGGCGAAGCCTACTCCTTCAACACAGCCCTGAGTCGCAACAGCGCGTCTGAGCTGACACAGGCACTCGAATGGCACCTAGCACCACTCAGCGATCCAGCCCGCGTGGGCACGCCGGCCGAGCTACTCTGGAAGGAGGTCCTCGCTTCAATACAGTCTGCCGGGTGGGCCGTCGAGGAGACTCACGGCGACATCGCGGTGAAGATTGTAGTCGACGGAAAAATGGGCAAGGTCTTCGCCAGCTACCAGCCGCTCCACGCGCTGGCAGATGAAGACTCGGGCCGCAATGCCAAGGTCGTCCAGGCTAGCCGGGCACGCATCGAAGAGATGCTCACCAGAAAGGCACGGGAGTATTCCTCGCTGGTGCTTTCAGCAATTCGGGAAGGTCGCCTCTCAGCTATCCCGAATCTTCTGGCAGAGGGAGAAATCTACCTCCAGCTCTATCCGCAGCAAGTGCTTCTGACTGCGCTTCAAAAAGTGGATGTTGGTGCTCTCAATCACGAGGACGCTGTCGCAGTCTTAAGGACGCGGGTCGCGCTCGCGAATGACCTGCGAGAACACGCAGGTCTCGACCGCGACTTTTCGCTCCTCCTGGCACTGACAGGAAAAGATAAGGAGCCGGGGTCGGTCGCAAGATTACTCGTCGCCAGAGCGAATGCGGCTCGGCAGCGGTCACTCCAAGAGTCGGCCATGGCGCTGTACCGCGACGCATCCCAGGCAGCGCCTCCAAGTGATGCACTTGCTTGCGCATGGGCGTACCGAGGGCTCGCGCTATCCGCGCAGGCAGGCTCTCCAGCGCAACTGTCGCAAGAAGAACGTGCAATGGCAGCATTTCTTTCCGGCGGCGACCCGCTGGAGGCAACAAAAAGTGCGGTAGCAATCTCTCGCCAGCGGCTTAGTACGGATCCAGAAGCCGCGTTGTCGCTGATCGAAAAAGCAATTACATGGAATTCACATGATGAGCCCGCAGGGAAGGAACTGCGCGCATCGCTGTATCACGAACGGGCGAAGATGCTCTTCTCGTTGCGCCGATTCCGGGAGTCTAGAGCCGAGGCAGAGGCCGCCGCAGAAATGCGACGTGGGCTCGTCGGTTCGGAACGCGCCCGCGTCACAGCGCTCTACAATGCAGCGTTGGCTGCGGAGCAGAGTGGGGACGCTGTCGCAGCGAAAGAACTGCGTGCTCGCGCATCTACCGAGTATGAGCAGTTTCCGGGTGCGGATACCGATCTGGAGTGGAAGTTCGCTACAGCCCTGGAGGAGGAGGGCTGGCCGGGAATCTCGAAGCTCCGCGCAGAAGTGGAGGCTAGCGGGAACGAGTATCTCCAGATAAAATTCCTCATCCTAGAGGCATGCTCCCTTCGGGAGAAAAACCTCGCGGAGAGGTTGGCGCTCCTCGACAATGCCATGAACCTAGCCAAGCGGCAGCCTCAACGGGCTGCGACTGAACTAAGCACCGATGTCGCCGCCGCGTTTGCCCATGTATTCGAAAGTGAGGGTGACCTCGCCAGGGGATTGGAGTGGCACCAGAAGGTGTTGGCCAACGAGCCCTTCGACGCGCATGCCGTCGGGCGTGCTGCTTCCCTGCTGCTTCGGTTGGAACGATGGCCCGATGCGATCACCTTCGCAGAGGCGAACATCGGACGTGTCGGACGAAAGCCAGGCTGGCTTCTGTACCTCGGGCGCGCCCAACTGAAGGCCGGGCATCCACACTTAGCATTCCCGGCGCTAAGGGAGGCGGAGAAACTCGCGACAAACAATGCTTGGCTGCCCGAGATTCAGAAGCTGAAAGAGGAGGCACTCACCGCTTGCGAAACGCCCCCCCCTCCCGTCCCCCTCCCC
>JBKGHK010000297.1:0-11617 GCA_046520375.1 Pyxidicoccus sp. 3LFB2 | reverse complement strand
GCCGCCGCCCTTCGGGTGCCCGTCGTCCCCCGGGGCGCGGGCTCGGGCCTGTCCGGTGGCGCCAACGCGGTGGACGGCTGCATCGTCCTCTCGCTGTCTCGGATGAACCGCGTGCTGGAGGTGGACCGGCGCGGCATGTTCGCCGTCGTCCAGCCCGGCGCCCTCAACGCCGCCGTCAAGGCCGCCGCGGCGGAGCAGGGACTCTGGTACGCGCCGGACCCCGCGAGCTGGGAGTTCTCCTCCATCGGCGGCAACCTCGCCACCAACGCGGGCGGCCTGTGCTGCGTGAAGTACGGCGTCACCGGCGATGCCGTGCTCGGCCTGGAGGCCGTCCTCGCGGATGGCTCCGTCGTCCGCACCGGCGGGCGCACGATGAAGAACTCCGCCGGCTATGGCCTTACCCGGCTTTTCGTCGGCTCCGAGGGCACCCTGGGCGTCATCACCGAGGCCACGCTGAAGCTCCGCCCCCGGCCTCCCAAGGCGACGACGCTCGTGGCCTCGTTCCCCACGCTCGTGGGCGCTGGCGTCGCGGTGACGGACATCATGGCCTCCACGCGCCCCTCGCTGCTGGAGCTCATGGACCGCGCCACCGTCCGCGCCGTCGAGGCCCACGGACCCATGGGGCTGGACGTCAACGCCGCCGCCCTCCTGCTCGCCCGCTCCGACCCCGGGGGAGAGCAGGGCGTGGCCGAGATTTCCCACATGGCCGCCGCCTGCGAGGCCGCTGGCGCCACCTTCGTCGCGCAGTCCGCCGATGAGGCCGAGGGCGAGCTCCTCATGCAGGCCCGCAGGCTCGCCTATCCCGCGCTGGAGAAGCAGGGAGCCACGCTGCTCGACGACGTGGGCGTCCCCCTGTCGCGCATCGCGGAGCTGCTGGCCTCCGTGGAACGGATTGCCGAGCGACGCGGCGTGCTCATCGGCACCTTCGGCCATGCCGGTGACGGCAACATGCACCCCACCGTCGTCTTCGACCGGAACGACGCCGTCGCCCTGGAGCGTGCGCGCGCCGCCTTCGATGACATCCTCCGCGCCGCGCTGGAGCTGGGAGGCACCATCACCGGCGAGCACGGCGTCGGCGCGCTCAAGCGGCCCTTCCTTGGCGAGCAACTGGGAGCAGGAGGGCTCCACCTCCACCACGCCATCAAGGGTGCCCTGGACCCGCTCGGCATCCTCAACCCGGGCAAGGTGTTCTGACGGCGCTCGTGCGAGAGTACGCGCCCGGAGACTTCCGCCCATGCCCCGCTTCATTCCACTCCTCGCCGCCCTCGTCCTGGGAACCCTTGCCTGCGAGCGGAAGGCCCCGCCCTCCGCGTCTCCGGCTCCCGCGCCCGTGGCGCAGGCTGCCCCGGAAGCGGGCCCCATCGTCCTCGGCACCCTGGGCAGCCTCACCGGCTCGGAGGCGTCGTTCGGCACCGTGGTGCGCGACGGCATCCAGTTCGCGGTGGAGGAGGCCAACGCGGCAGGCGGAGTCCGGGGCCGCAAGGTGGAGCTGCGCTCCTATGACAGCCAGGGCCGCATCGAGGAGTCCGTGGCCGCCGCGCAGCGTCTCCTCACGCAGGACCGGGTCATGGTCATCCTTGGGGACGTGACGTCCTCCGGCTCGCTGGCCATCGCGGACGCGGTGCAGGCGGCGCGCGTACCCATGGTGACGCCCTCCGCCACGCATCCCGACGTGACGAAGAAGGGCGACTACATCTTCCGAACCTGCTTCATCGACCCCTTCCAGGGTGGCGCCATGGCGCGCTTCGCCCGGGAGAACCTGAAGCTCGAACGGGTGGCCGTGCTGCATGACGCGAAGAACGCGTCCTCGCTCGGCCTCAGCGAGGCCTTCCAGGAGGCCTTCAAGAAGCTGGGCGGCACGGTGGTCGCGGTGGAGACGTACTCCAAGGGCGACACCGACTACCGCGCGCCGCTGCTCTCGGTGAAGAAGGTGAAGCCGCAGGCGCTCTACCTCCCGGGCTTCTACAGCGAGGTGGGCGTCATCGCACGCCAGGCGCGCGAGCTGGGCATGACGCAGCCGCTGCTCGGTGGAGATGGCTGGGAGTCCGACCGCATCTTCGAGCTGGCGGGCGGCGCGCTGGAGGGCGCGTACTACTCGTCGCACTACGCGGAGGACAACCCCGCGCCGGAGCTGCAGCGCTTCGTCACGGCGTTCCGCGCCCGCTACGGCCGCGCGCCCGAGGCCTCGTCCGCGCTCGGCTATGACGCCGCCCGCGTCGCGCTCGCCGCCATTTCCAAGGCGGAGCCCCTGTCCGGCCCCGCCATCCGTGATGCAATCGCCGCGACGAAGGACTTCCGCGGTGCGACGGGCACGCTCTCGCTCGATGCCAACCGCAACCCGGTGAAGCCGGCTGTCATCCTCACCATCCGCGATGGCCGGAGGAAGTTCGCCGCCGCCGTGACGCCCTGACGGTTCCCAATTCGGACAGGGCGCCGCTCATTGGCGGCCGGAGGAAGTTCGCCGCCGCCGTGATGTCCTGACGCTTACTGCCTCGCACCGGATGCCGTTCCTTGATGGCCGCAGGCAGTTCTCCGCCGTTGTGACGCCCTGACGCCCTCTGCTTCAGGACAGACCGCCGCTCCTTGATGGCCGCAGGAAGTTCGCCGCCGTGCCGCCCTGACGTCTCCTGCACCAGGACAGGCCGCCGCTCCTTCACGCCACCGGCAGGCGTGGCGAGGACGGCTGCGGCTGCCGACTGTAGCGCCGGAGGTCACAACTCGGAGCGCATCCGTAGCCTCGCGTGTCACAACGTTCGCCGGTATTCCGGCCAGGTCATGCCTGCAGCGCCCTGACTCAGGGGAGCAGGGCCCTTGCTTCAATCTGGCATCGTCGATGCAAAGGTCTCCAGGGTTCACTCACGCGAGCAGGAAAAGGGGGGGCGTGAGGAACACTTCCGTGAAGAGCTCAGCCCCTTGAGGACGGAGCGTCGAGCGCGTCGTCCAGGCGCTGGAACGTGCGCTCCGCGGGAAGCTGTGCGCGCTTCGCCGCATCCCCGGTGTGACTGTCAGGCAGGGGCACCACGACCCGGACGTTGGGACGTTCTGCCCCCCACCGCAGCGCCGCCTCCAGGACGACGCGCGGCGAGCGGAACCACCTGAGGTCCAGAATGATGGGCTCGGTGTCAGGAAGCCTCCGCAGCCGCTCGACGTGGGCGAGTCCGTCGGCCGCCGAGTCCGCGTCGCCCCAGAGCCTGACCAGCCGCGGTGACCCTCCGAAGTCCCTGAAGCGCTCACCCAACCCCGCGTAGCGGTGCAGCGAGTCGAGCGCACTCAGCGCACGCCAGCCCTGGAGGCTCTCCGAGGCCAGTGCGTGCAGCGCCCGAAGGAAACGGAAGTGGGGCGACTCCGCGGCTGGGCGAGACGCCGAGAACCGGTGCGTCCTCCCCTGACCATCGGAGACAGCGGCGCGAAACATGTACCCGTCGAAGCCGCTGGAGTGGGCGTCGGCCAGCTCGAAGCCGCCATCAGGACCCAGTTCCTGGCGAAAACGGGCAAGCGCCTCGGGTGACACGACGGCACGCTCGTGCACGATTCGCGCTTCGCGGGCGAGGCGGTCGAGGTACTCGAAGTCGCCGTGTCGCGGTTCAACGGGCCGGGTCGTGACATCCAGGGCTTCCACCTCCACGAGCGTCTCCGCCTCCCCGTGCCGCGCCACGATTCGCATCAGGACGTCGCTGAAGGCGCCCAACACGACCGCCGCATGAAGCGGCCCCTGCTCAGGTGCGAGGAGGGGGTCGAGTTCCAGGAAGCGGAAGAACGCACGCCGCCGCTCCACGTCCGGGTCCGGGGCTGGCGCCGGGGCTTCGGGGCGCGGCGCCGGGCGGCGGAAGATGTCGCGCAGGCGATTGAGCAGGCTCATGGTTCGTCCTCCCCGTGGCAGGGCGCATCAAACCACGACACGGCCGGGAGCCGGAGGCGCCAGGGCGCTCCGCCTGAATCCGGCCCGGCGGCGGCTGCTCGCTTTTCGGTTCCCACAATTTCCGGCTCGCGCATTAGCCGCCCGAAGAGACATCTTTTCGGAGGCAGTGCCCATGAAGGTTCGGAGTCTCGCAGCCGTCGTCTTCCTTTTCCTGTCCGCATGTTCCGCGGGTCCCGTGGACGATTCCGCCGTCCAGGAGGCGCTCCCGGGTGAGCGCCAGGCCCTCGAAGCGGGCGAAGTTTCGCTCTTTCCGGACACGGCCCGTCCCGCGGTCGCGATGGACAGTGACACTGGCGCGGTGGAGCTCGGGATGAAGTTCCGCCTGTCCGTCCCGGGCACCCTTCGCGGCGTGCGCTTCTACAAGGGCGGAGCCCAGAATGTCGGCCCGCACCGGGTGCGGCTGTGGAGCCGGGACGGCACGAAGCTCGCGGAGGCGAACTCCACGAGCGAGACGACGTCGGGGTGGCAGACGGTGCGCTTTGCCGCTCCCATCAACGTCAGCGCGGGGACGACCTACGTCGTGTCCTATTACGCCTCGGCCGGACGGTACGCAGCCACGGTGGGCGGCTTCAACTCGGAGAAGGTGCGCGGCCCCATTCGCGGGCTCGCTTCGGGCGTAGACGGAGTGAACGGCGTCTACCGCTATGGCGGCGGCTTTCCGACGCAGGGCTACCAGAACACCGACTACGCCGTGGACGTGGTCTTCCTTCCGGAGGGCACCACCGGAGACACCCAGGCCCCCAGCACGCCGGCCGGGCTCGTCGCGTCGGCGGCGTCCTCCAGTGTCATCAACCTGGGCTGGAACGCCTCGACGGACAACGTTGCCGTCACGGCCTACGACGTCTTCCGCAATGGCGTGCAGGTCGGCTCCACGGCGGGCGTCACCTACGCGGACACCGGACTCGCGGCGTCTACCAGCTACAGCTACTCGGTGAAGGCGCGGGATGCGGCGGGCAACGTCAGCGCCGCTTCGAGCACCGTCACGGCGACGACCCGCCCCACCTCGCCGACGGGCGGTTTTCCCAACGCGAGCAACACGGGCGTGCCGGCGGGGACGCAGCTCACGCCCTATACGGGCCCGTGCACCATCACCGTGGCCAACACCGTCATCGACTCGAAGACGGTGAACTGTGACCTCGCCATCCGCGCGGCCGGCGTCATCATCCGCAACTCGAAGATCAACGGCAGCGTCGCCACCGATGAGAACTCCACCGGCTACTCCTTCACGATTACCGACTCCCACGTCGACGCGGGGGACCGCATCGTCACGGGCGTCGGGGCGGTGAACTTCACCGCCATCCGCGTGCACGTGCAGGGTGGCAATCGCTCCATGCACTGCTGGCATGACTGTGAGATTCGTGACTCCTACGTCCACGGGCAGATGACGGAC
Source organism: Pyxidicoccus sp. 3LFB2 (assembly GCA_046520375.1). Lineage (GTDB taxonomy): Bacteria > Myxococcota > Myxococcia > Myxococcales > Myxococcaceae > Myxococcus. The sequence continues at coordinate 6,308 of JBKGHK010000297.1, read as the reverse complement.
GAGACGGGCACCGCGCACGAGTCCGGCATCCGGATGGGCCGCAACGTCATCCTCCGTCACAACACCATCACCTGCGACGCGCCGGACGTTCCGCCCGACGCGGGCTGCTCGGCGGGGCTCACCGGCTACGGCGACTTCGCCCCGGTGGAGAACAACCTGGTGGAGAACAACTACTTCCCGGGCACGACGGGCGGCTTCTGCGCCTATGGCGGGTCCTCCCAGGGCAAGCCGTACTCGGGCGCGACGAACAACATCCGCTTCATCGGCAACGTCTTCGGTCGCGGTTCCAGCGGACGCTGCGGCTGGTACGGGGCCATCACCAGCTTCGACACCTCGGAGCCGGGGAACGTCTGGTCCAACAACACCTGGGAGGACGGAACGGTCCTTCCGCCCTCGAACTAGCGAGGGCCCCCCTGGCATCCCGGAGGTCTCAATCGTGTCGCTCGATGGGGACCTCCACGCCCGTGGCCTCCCAGACGTTGCCGGCAGCAGACAGCTGCGTCTGGGTGCTCACGAGCACGGCACAGTCGTAGAACGTCCGGGCGCCGAAGACGTTGTTGCGCACCACCATGCCGGGAAGGCTCGCGCCGCCCGCATGGCCGAGGTTCACGATGCAGCTGCCCCGGTCGAGCCGGTTGCGCTCGACTCTCACGTCGCGCACCGGGCCGTCCTGCTGGCTCACGAAGACGGCGGCGCCGGCTGCTTCTCCCGGACCGTGCACGTTGCTGTCGTAGATGCCGATGTCACGCCCCTCGAAGACGCTGATGCCGTACTGGGCGCCCACTGGGTCGAGCGCGTGAATCCAGGAGTTCTCCACCCGCGCTCCGGACTCCAGGTTCATCCCGACGACCACCCCGTGCACGTCGAGCCGGCGCGCGGTGAAGCCTCCGCCCATGACGCCCCACTGGAGCGTGGAGGACTCATCGGCGAAGACCTCGATGTCCTCCAGCAGGACGCCCGTGGCGCCCCGCACGCTGATGATGCCGTCAATCTCGCGGGGCACCGGCGCGTGGACCACGCAGCGGCGAACGGTGACGCCGCTCGCTCGGATGATGAGCCGCCCGCGAATGTCCCGGTCCTCGAGCACGGCGCCTGGCGTGTCCAGCACGATGTCCCCCTCGTGCCGGACCAGGGAGGTGCCCGAGGGGACTCCTGTGTTGTGCGGACCAGGGAGGGCCGGGTTGGCCTGGCAGGAGACGTTGGCCGGACAGGCCTTGCACGCGCCGTCCTCGCACCGGAAGCCATCCGCGCATTCGATGGGCTCGGTGCACCCGGGCTGTGCGAGCCCGAGGTTCTCCAGCGCGGAGAGCCGGCCGAAGGTCCGCGTCCCTTCGCTCCAGGAGCCGGCCATCGGGGCTGGGCGGCCGTCACCAGTCATGCGGACGAGTGAGGCGGGGGCGCGGTGGCCCGGCGCCGACTCGGCGCGCAGCTCGACCTGGGCGGGGAGGGCGAGCGTCCGTCCGGAGGGCTCAAGGGCATAGGTCATCCCGACGGACCAGGCCTGCACGCCGGCTTCCCGGAGCGAGACGGTCTCCTCTCGGTCGAGTGCCCCGGGCGGAAGGGTCACCCGGACGCGGCCATCACGGGAGGTGACAGTGCCTCCTTCGCGTCCGATGACGCGAACGTCGGGCCGCCCGCGTGCATCGAAGAGGCTTTCACCGCACGCCACCGTCAACAGGGCGAGGGCCACGAGGAGGAGGGCACGCATCAGAGCCGGAAGCTCGGCCCAGTGAGGGCTTCGAGCCCGGGCCGCAGCACCGCCCGGTCATTGAGGAGGAGGGCACGCATCAGAGCCGGAAGCTCAACCCGGTGAGGGCTTCGAGCCCGGGCCGCAGCACCGCCCGGTCATTGAGTCGGAACGAGGCGACCTGCGCCTCGGCCTCAGAGAACCAGGAGAGCCGGCCCGTGAGGGGAAGCGCATGGGTGAGCACCGCACCCGCGCGGCCTCGGAACGCCGTGCCCGCCGACGTGCTCGCCACTGACTGCTTGACGGCATCCGCGCCCAGGCGCCCGCCTGCCATGAGCCCCGGGATGGGGAGCCGCCACAACCACGCCACGTCACCGCCGAGGCTCCGGAGCCCGTAGGGCAGCCCGGCATCCCGACCCCGGCCGTCCTGGTACCTCGCGCGGAACCGCAGCGTCTGGGACGTGCTCACCGCCAGGTCGCCGCCCAGTAGCAGCGCGGGCGCAAGCCCCATGCCCCGAAGGGAAGGCGTGTTGAGGCCGACCGCGCCGAGGACTTCCAGCGTCCGGCTGAAGCCTGTTTCCAAGAGCGCGCCGCCCTTCTCCCCACGCTCGGCGAAAGGCCGCTGTGTCATCGCCACCGTCGCGGCCGTCCGCTCCTCTCCGCGCGTGAGCGTGAAGGCCCCGGTCCGCACGTCGTCCGCCGTGGTGCGAATCAGGCGGTACCTCCCAGCGCGCAGCGCGAGCCGCCGGGGCTTCACCGGGTCCTCGCGAAGCTCCAGCACCTCGCCCAGCCCTTCGTCGCGTACGACGAGCCAGCGCCTGTCCGGCGCCGTCCCGGGAGCGAAGACAAGCCGCGCATCCGCACGGAGCAGCTCGGTGAGCACGAGGTCGCCCTTGCCCTTCAGGTCCAGGGCGTACGTCGGCCGCTGGGCTACTCCCGAGACTTCGGCCGTATGCGAGGCGGTCTTCGCATAGGCGTAGCGGTAGGCCTCCTGAAGGGTGATGCGCCCGTCTCCATCCGCATCCGCCGCACCGCGAAGCCCCGCCGTCAGGTGGTGCGTGAAGAAGCTGCCGCGAAGCTCCGCGCTCTCCAGCGCGTTCTCCCCCGGGCCGGAGGAGGCGACAATCGCGGTTCCATCGGGAGACTCGTCGCTGGTGACGTTGAGCTCGAAGCCGGCGGGCAGGGCCTTCGCCCCCTTCGTGGTGACGAGCCCTCCGGACCTGCATGCATCCACGAAGGCCAGCCGCACGTGCGCGCGCGAGGCGCCGAGCAGCTTCCGGAGCTCCGCGAAGGCGAGGCTCTCGCTCCCGAGCTCCAGGCCCTGCTCCGTGGCATGGCCGGACCAGTAGAAGAGCAGCAGCGTCCGCCGGGAAGAGCCACGGGCCGTTCCGGCGATGCGCTGCTCCAACGCGCGCACCTCGGCGAGCAACTGCTTGCGCGTGGGCTGATGGAGCACGCGGACGTCCTCGTCGCGAAAGCCTCCGAGCTCCTTCAGGGCGTCCGCGAAGCGCGAGGCATCATCCTGGGCGAAGCGGAGGCGCGAGTGATTCGGGGCGCCCACGTTGCTGCCGACCGCGAGGGCAAAACGCCGCTCGGGCAGCTCGGCCATCGCGGAGGCCGCGCAGAAGAGCGCGGCGAGCAGCACGAGCCGGCTCATGGCGCGGCTCGCTCGAGCAGCACGGTGGCGGTCTCGGCACCGGGAAGCTGAATCGCCGCCGGGTCTCGCACCGGGCTCCCCTGGAGTGCCCCCTCCACGACGTCCCAGCTCAGGGGCTCCTTCGAAATCACCGCCCAGATTCGCTCGGGGCCTTCGGTCGCATCGAGCACCGCGCCGCCCGGCAGCAGCTGCGCGCCGTCCACCGCGAGCGGCGCCGTCCCCTCCGCGGGCGCGAGGCGGGACACCTTGCCCGTGGCGTCGACGGAGGCAATCCAGACGAACGCCCCCGACCTGGGGGCCACGTGGAAGCGCAGCGTCTCGCCCGCTCGGATTCGCTCTCCCTGCGTCGCCGCGCGCGGCTCTCCCTTGCCTCCGACGTACACGGTGAGCGCCTCGCCCTTGGTCGCATAGCGCGAGGCCTCCGGCGGCGTCGGGCGGAGGAAGAGCAGGGCGGCTCCGGCGAGGGCCGCGAGGGGCACCAGCGGCGCCCAGCGGCTCACCGGCGAGCGCCGCTTCCGGGTCTTCTCCATCCACGGAGGGCTCTGGCGCGCGAAGGCGCGAGCGGCCTCGGCGGCGGACCGCTCCCACATCTGGCAATGGGCGCACCCGGCGATGTGTCGGGCGATGGCGCGGTTCTCGGTGAGCAGGTGCTCCTCGAGCGCGAGGTCGCTCGGGCATTGCGCCGTACGGGGGGCGTTCATTCGAAAATCTCCCGACGCGCATTGGCCAGGAAGAGCTGGATGCGCTTGCCAATCGTCTTGCGCGAGAGGCCCAGCAGCTCGGCGGCCTCCTCCTGGGAGTGGCCGTCGACGAGGACGAGCCAGGCCACCATGCGCTCATGCTCCGTGGCGCAGGCGAGCGCCTTGAGGGCCATCTGCCGGTCGGCCACCTCCGCGAAGCTGTCGGTGGGCGCCGCCGCGTCGTGATTCAGCTCCGTCCCGCTCGCCGTCTCCCAGGCGTCGTCTCGCAGCTGGGCAAAGCACACCCGCGTCGCGACCACGTAGACCCAGCGGAGCTGCTCGGGCTCCGGGGGCAGCCGGGAGCGGTGACGGACCAGCTGCATGAAGACCTTCTGGCAGGCGTCCGCCGCCTCATCCGGATTGCGCAGGATCTTCAGGCACCGGCGGTAGATGGCGGGTCCCAGCCTGCGGCAGACCTCGCTGAGGGCATCGCCGTCGTGCATCAGGAAACTCGAGGGGGGAGGGGGCGGCTACCGCGGCGCCGCGGAGCGTACACCCGGCCTCCCGCCATAGGAAGGCAGGACGCCCCGTGGCGGCCTCACCGACGCGCGCTCCCCGCCTCGCGGGCCTGCTTCGCCGGCTTCACCACGTAGGTGCCCGTCTTCGACTCCACGGAGGTGAGGGGAACATGCTTCGCCTCCTCGAAGAAGCTGTAGGCCGGCTGCAGGCTCCGCCAGAACGCGACGAGCGGGTCCGTGGCGGAGCGGCCGGCCTCCAACGCCTTCATGCCCTCGGCGTCGAGCCTGCGCGGGAAGATGTGGATGGGGATGTCCCGCTTCGTCTTCGCGCGGGTGTCTAGCGCCATGAGGTACAGCTCCTCGATGGGCCCGTCCTCGATGGCGATGCAGCCGATGCTCACGCAGTTGCCATGGACGAAGATGTTGTCTCCCGCGTCCGCGGCCGTCTTGTGACGCCTGTCCGCCGCGTTCGGATAGCTGACGCGCATGGACAGGTGGTAGTCGCTGTACGGGTTGAACAGGTCGATGGTGTAGAAGCCCTCGGGCACCTGCAGGTCGCCCCGCTGGCGCTTCGGCCCCAGCTCGCCCGACGCGGCGCAGAACGGATAGGTCTTCACCTTCACCAGGGGGCCGGCCTTCGGGCCCGCCCAGACCTCCAGCTCGCGCTCGTGCTTGAAGGCCCGCACGTACAGCTGCTCCGGAGGCCAGGCCACTCCGGCGGACTTGAAGAGGGCGGCGACGGCGGGCGCCCGGGCCTTCCTGGCGGCGGCGACGCGCCTCGGCTCCGCATGCGCGGTAAGCGTGACGAAGACCAGCAGGCAGGCGGCGAGGTTCCTCATGCGGCGTGGGACACCCGCGCCCCGACATCCGTTCCAGCCCTCCGGCTCACCGCGCATGGCGTTCCCTCCGCAACGGTCTCCAGCGGTAGGCGCACTCGGTGAGGTGCAGCACGGAGTCCAGCCGCGCGCCCGGGGCCAGGGGCCCCTCGTCGAAGTACTCGGAGTACAGCTGCACCGGGGCCACGAAGCGCGCGTTCCACGGCTCACGGTCGATGGTGAGCACGTAGACAAAGCCGTCGGCCACGCCGAGCGCGTCGTAGCACTCCACCAGCGGCTCATGCAGCTCCTCCAGCCCCTTCCACACGCTGCCGGGGGGAGGGTGGGGAAGGGGCCTCGTGTCGAAGACGCCCACCAGCCGGCCCCCGGGGAACGCCGGCTCCGGGTCCACCGCGGCCGTGAGCAGGTGGCTGTCGCGCGCCATGACCATCTGCGCCTCGCCGAACTCGTGGAACTTGAACTCCTTGAGGGCGTTGCCCACGTGGCGCATCACCGGGTCGCTCGTCTCGCTGCGCACGAAGTAGCCGCCGCGCCGCCAGTCGCCATTCGCGTTCCGGTAGCGCACCGCCGCGCGGTAGCTCACCTGGTAGAAGCACACGCCCAGCAGGGGACTGACGCCCTGGGGCCGCATGTTCCGCAGCGAGGACATCAGCACCTGCACCCACGCGGTGCCGTGGAACACCTCCGGCTCCAGCGGCGCGGGCAGCAGCCGGGCGAGCCGCTCCGGCTCCACGGCGTAGTTGATGGACACCGCCTCCACCCAGTGCGTCTGCACCTGGGTGAGCCAGGGCACGGAGGGGCACTCCTCCATTCCCGGCGTGGTGGGGCTCGGGTCATGCGCGCCGACGAGCGCGGCCTCCGCGTCGCGCAGCGCCGCGTGCCCCGCCGGAGTCAGGGACAGCAGCCGGCCTCGCGAGTGCACCAGGCCCG
>JBKGHK010000296.1:0-11799 GCA_046520375.1 Pyxidicoccus sp. 3LFB2 | reverse complement strand
CCGCGGCGCAGTCGCCTGCTGCCGGTGCCGCGACGGCTGTGGCTCCTGCCGTGGCGCAGTCGCCTGCTTCCGAGCCCGCCGTGGCGAAGACGTCTGGTGCTCCCGCCGTGGCGAGCGAGTCCGTGGCCGAAGGTGCCCGTCGAGGGCGCCGTCGTCCCCGCCGTGGCGAAGGTGCCCGCCGAGGGTTCTGTCTCTCCCGCCGCCGCGAAGGCGTCCTCGGCTCCCTCCGTGGTGCACGCCGTGGCGAAGGAGCCTTCCTCGTCCGCTGTGACGCCGGACGTGGTCAAGGAGTCCGCGGGCGGTGCCTCTATCGGCATCACGCACGCGCGCTGAGCAGCCGATGGCCTTCCCCCCGAGCCGGGGCCGCTCGCTGGCCCACAAGGTCCGCCAGCGCACCCCGGGCCACCACTACAACGCGAGCTTCATGTCCTCCGCGGACCGGGCGGAGGCCGTGGCCTGGCTCGGCACGCTCCACCCGCTGTGGGAGGAGCGCTACTCGAAGCACTTCCCTCCGCCGCCGGGACAGTCTCAGCGTCGCCTGCTGCGGCCGGTGTACTGGCTGGGCAACTGGCAGTTCGCGTGCCTCGACTACTACCGCCCGCCCAAGGGACTGCTGAACCGGTGCGTGAAGGCCGAGCCCTTCCCGGCGGTGCTCCAGCGGCAGGTGACGAAGATTGAAGAGTTGGCCCGGCGGATGTTCCGAGGGCCGGACATGCCCAAGGGCTGGCACCTCAACACGTGCCTGGTGAACTTCTACGGCAGCCGCCTGGAGGACGGGCGCTGGGTGGACACCGCGCGCGTGGGCGAGCACAAGGACTTCGAGCCGGGGCCGGTGGCCTCACTGTCCTTCGGCGAGCGCGCCCTCATCCAGTTCGTCACCTCGTCCCGCCCGGGAGAGCGCGACGAGGTCGTGCTGGAGCAGTGGCTGGATGACGGCTCGCTCCAGCTCTTCGGCGGTGCGCGGTGGAAGGAACAGACGTTCCACCGGGTGCAGCGGGTGGACACGCGCGCGGGGCACATCATGCCTCCGGAGCTGCCGGACTTCCGCACCCGCCGCATCAACCTCACGTTCCGCTACGTGCCCGACGAGCACGTGATTCCCTTCGCGCGGCTGTCCCCCGAGGCCCGCGAGGACGTGCGGGGCTACATGGCGGAGCTCGCCCGGGGCAGCGCGTTCTTCCGCTCCGAGCTGGAGCGCGAGCGGCCGGCGACGCCCTGACGGCGGACGCGCTGGCTACGGGCGCTTCTTCTTGTGCGTCCGCGCATGCCGCCCGGTGCCCTGGCCCGGAGGCTTCGGCGGGCCCGCGTCTTTCTGCGGCGGGCCCGGGTCCCTCTGCGCGGCGAGGAACTGCTCCCACGCTTCCTTGAAGACGGGGTCCTCCCGGGGCACCGGCACGCGGGGAATCTCCGCGCGCATGATGGCCTCGATTCGCGAGATGACCTGCCCCTCGCGCGTCATCGCGAAGGTGGACGCCACCCCGCTGGCCGCCGCGCGCGCGGTGCGGCCAATCCGGTGGACGTAGTCCTCGGGCGCGTGCGGCAGGTCGTAGTTGATGACATGCCCCACGTCCTCCACGTCCAGCCCGCGCGCCGCGATGTCGGTGGCCACGAGGCACCGGTACGTGCCGTCGCGGAAGCCCTCCATCGCCTGCCGGCGCTGGTTCTGCGTGCGGTCCGCGTGCAGCAGGGCGCAGCGGTACCCGGCCTTCTGCACCGCCTTGTGCACCTTCTCCACGCGCTCCTTCGCCCGGGCGAACACGAGCGTCGTCTTGTCGTCCCGGGCGAGCAGCGTCACCAGGAGCGGCGTCTTCTCCTCGGCCCTCACGAAGTAGAGCCGCTGCTCGGCGCGCTCGGCCGGCGTGCCGCTGCGAGTCACCTCCACCCGCACGGGCTCATAGAGGCGCTGGCGGGCGAAGCGGCTCACATCCGGGCCCAGCGTCGCGGAGAACAGGAGCGTCTGCCGGCGGTGCGGGAGCGCGCTGAAGATGCGCTCCAGCTGCGGCAAAAAGCCCATGTCCAGCATCCGGTCCGCTTCATCGAGGACGAGGGCCTCCAGGTGGTTGAAGGAGACGAACCCGTTCTCCAGCAGGTCCACCAGCCGTCCCGGCGTGGCCACCACGAAGGTGGGCTTCGTCTTCAGCGCGTCGACCTGGGCCCCCATGTCCTCGCCGCCGACAATCACGGTGTGTGTGAGGCCCAGGGGCTCCGCGAAGAAGCGCAGCGGCTCGGCAATCTGCTGCACCAGCTCGCGCGTGGGAGCGAGTATCAGCCCCAGCGTGCCCTTCCTCCGGGCGAAGCGCTCCACCAGGGGAACCACGTACGCGGCCGTCTTGCCGGTGCCCGTGGCGGCGCAGCCGATGATGTCCCGCCCTTCGAGGGCCAGCGGAATGGCCTGCTCCTGGATGGGCGTGGGACGGGAAAAACGTGCCCGACGCAGGGCGCCGAGGGTCTCCCGCGAGAGGCCAAGGGTTTCGAAGGAGTCGCTCACGCCTCGGGGCTACCACGCCACGAGGCCCCGTGGGAGAAGGCCGCGCGAGTCCCGATGACGAGCTGCGCCACGCGGAGGGGGCCCAGGAGGTGGGTTCCTTCAGCACAGGCCCCCGGGAACGGGCTTCATGGCACAACCATGACAAAGCCATGGAGAACCCATGGCCACTCGACGTCGCCCAATCTGTAGGTTGACCCTCGCCATCACCCCGCCCGGTGAGCTCCCGAGGTGAACCTCCATGCGCGTCCTCAATTCCTCCCTGCTCGTGGCCGCTGTCGCCGAAATCTCCAAGGGCACACCGCTGGTCCGGGCCAGAGACGTCTTCGCCTGGTGTGACCGGAACAGCGTGAGCTACCAGGGAGACGGCGTCCGCAACCAGGCGCTCTGGGATGCGGACCTCGAGGAGGCGCGGGGAGAGCAGCGGCTGCTGAAGTTCAAGAGCGGGGAGTGCAAGCAGTCCCGCGTGGGCTGGGCGCTCATCTCCCGCGGGGCCAAGGCGCGTGAGGCCGCGGCCCGCCTGGGCTGGGCGGAGCAGTGCTGGGACGGAGAGAAGTGGGACTGGCCGTGCATGCCCATTCCCCGCCCGGAGCCCCTCAGCAGCGAGCAGCACTGGGGCTGAGGCAGGTCGGCTTCATTTTCCTGGGACGGGCCCGGGCTCCCACCTTCATCCATTTGAAGGTACCCCCAGGAGCCCGACATGAGCTTCCCCCGTCTCAATCGTCTCTCTCAGCCCTTCAAGTCCGTTGTGCAGGCCCTGGTGGCCGAGCGGAAGCAGCCGCCACCGCCCGCGCAGGCGCAGCCTGCTCCCGTGGCCCCGCAGCCTCGTGACACCTTCGCTGCGGCTCGCGCGAAGCCCCTGGTCGACCTGCAGGGGGGCCAGCAGGCGTCGTCCCTGCTGACCGAGGAGGCCCGGGACGCGAAGCGCAACTGCCTTGACCAGGCGGTGGACCTCGTCGGCTCGCTCCCCGCCAGCGAGCAGCAGCGCGCCGAGCTGGTGATGCTCAAGGACCAGCGCGCCGGCGCGGAGGGCGGCTCCGGCCATGTGGTGGTGCGCCAGGGCGAGAAGGTCGTCGACCCGGCCAGTGGCAAGACGTACGCGAGCACCGAGGAGTACCTCCAGGAGAACCCGCAGTACGCGGAGGCCGGCACGGTGTCGGGCGAGGACGCGGCGAACATCTTCGCGACGCGCCCCGGCAGCCCCGAGCGCCAGGCCGCGCTCGACGCCGCGAAGGTGTCACCCGAGCTGCAGCGGATGATGGTCGCCGACGACACCAAGGTGCTGGCGCCCGGGGACCCGCAGGCGGTCCAGGCGAAGCGGCAGAAGGAAGAGGCCGCGGAGTACGACCACTACAAGGCGATGATTGAACGGAACGGCGGCACGTTCGATTCGACGCCCGGCAAGCGCAACATGCTCGCCATCCGCCAGGACACGAACACGAAGGCCAACGACGGCAAGGGCGCCTACGACGACAAGGCCGTGCTGCTCTGGGTGGACGAGAACGGCGGGAAGCACTGCACGACGTACAACGCCTGCACCGAGCCGGGCGAGCAGATGCTGGGAGAGGACTACGGCGAGGAGATTGGCGGAGACGACCGGAAGGACCTCGGACGCCTGCCGGCGGGCTCGTACACGTACCACATGCGCCACGACTTCGGCCGCGACCTCGCGGGCTTCTTCAAACGCTGGCCCCTCGACAACGAGGGCAGCCGCCAGGTGCTCGGCGCTCCCGACGGCGCGGACTGGAAGGCCGAGTACGACGTCGACCATGACGGCGACTTCGACGAGAACGTGCGCGGCAAGGACGGCGAGGAGAGCCTCTGGCACATGGGCCGCGAGGACAACCCCCGCAGCGCCGGCTGCCAGACGATGCCTCCCGAGGAGTGGCGGCGCTTCCTCCACGACCTCGACCTGAAGGAGGACCAGTCCATCAACTACACGCTGGTGCAGCAGGACGCGGGGAAGGGCAACGTCGTCTACTCGCCGCCGGAAGAGGGCACCGAGGTCATCTGAGCGGGTCGGGTTGAACACGGAGCGGCGGCCCCCCTCCGTGTTCGACGCCAGCTCCCGCTACGGCTCGCCCGTCTGGGACAGCCGCTCCTGGACGATGGTGGCGTTCCCCACGGGGACCTCCATCCGCGAGGGGTAGCCGTGGGCATCCAGCTCCACCTTCGCGGACAGCGAGCCCACTTCCATCGTCGCGGCGCCCGGGCCCTCACCGCTTCGCCGGCGGACCACCGTCCGGGTCGGCGCGGTCGCGTCGCTCGGGGGCACCCACATCGTGGCCTCGACTGCGTCGCCCTGGCCCTTCAGCAGCCCCTCGCGCAGCCGCGCGGCGAGCGCCACCTCTCCGATGAGCTCCCCCGTCAGCCGCGCCTTCACGTCCTTGCCGGCCACCTGTCCCTCGACGCCGTAGCTCCCGTCCTCCTGCCGGACCAGGAGGACGTTCGCGGCGACCGTCGTGTCGATTCGCTTCACGTAGTGCTTCCTCACGAGCAGTCCCGCGGTGTCCGCCTGCTCCGTGATGTTGGTGTCCTGGAACTGGAGCTGCGCGGGAGCGCCGGGGCGCACCATCGTGGTGCTGACCTCGCGGATGCTTCCGCCCGTCTTGGAGCCGAAGAGCGCGGAGTACTGGAACCCCAGCACCTGGGGGCCCAGCTTCATCACCTGCACGTCGCTGTGGTAGGGGGCCACCGGCTGCTCCGGCGCCGTGGAGGCGAGGCCCGTGGCGATGGACTCGGTGACGTCGAGGAAGGTCTTCACGTAGCCCAGCTCGTCGTGGAAGCACGCCTTGGGCAGCACGGGGTCGGCGTGCACCATCACCTTCAGGCGGCCTGCTCGCGCGGCCGGAGCCGTCCCCTGCAGGAAGTCGGCTTCGAGGTACAGGGCGGGGCTGCCCGTGTAGACCTTGACCTCGGTGGCGCGCGCCCGCTCCAGGGTCAGGTCTTCGAGGAGCGACTCGAAGAGGCTCCTCGCCGCGCCCCCCGCGTCGATGGGCTGAGGGTAGAAGAGGCAGGTCACCGGCGCGGAGGTGCCGATGGGGACGGTGAGGATGGTGACGCCATTGGGCCGCTTCATCAGCTCCGGCGTGCCGGCGGCCAACACCGCTCCCCGGAAGAGGACGCCCTCCGCCTCCACGGACTTGCGTGGGAGGGGCGAAGTGACTTCCCGGGAGAGGGCTTCACCCAGGGTGCGCGGCTCGCTCTGCCTTGCGGGGGCGGGCGCGGCGGACTCGGCCCGGGGCGCCGGAGCGGACCCGGTCTGCGACGCGGGCGGGGTGGTTGCACAGCCCGTGAGGAGCAGGGCGGAGAGAAGAGTCAGTCTGGGGCGAGGCATGCGGCACCTGTCGTCAGGAGGGTGGACGTCCTGACGACGAATACGGCCCTGGGCCGCGAAGCTGGCTGTGCCGGCCCGTGACGGGCGCTCCGGCCGGGACACCCTCGGCCGCTGGAAATCCGTCCCACCCTTGGGGGTTCCGGGCGAGCATGGCGCACGCCTTCCGGAACCCCCATGCCCCCAGCCGCCTCCGAGTCGCCGTCCCCGCCGTTGCCCGTGGTGCTCGACACCAACGTGGTGTTGGACCTCTTCGCCTTCGAGGGCACGCACGTGCGCCCCCTTGCCCAGGCCCTGTACGCGGGGACGCTCACGGCCTGGGCCGACGCGGACACGCTGGCGGAGCTGGGGTACGTGCTCGCCTCGCGCAACTTCCGGCCGGGCTGGGATGCGGCGGCGCGAGAGGCCGCGCTCGCGCGCTATCGCGCCCTGGTGCGCGTGGTGCCGGCGGGGGAGGGGCTGCCCACGCCGGAGCTGCCCCGCTGCCGGGACAGGGACGACCAGATGTTCCTCCGTCTGGCCGCCCGGGCCGGCGCCGCGTGGCTGGTGAGCAAGGACAAGCGGGTGTTGTCCATGGCGGACCGCGCCGGAATGCCCTTCACCATCCTCACCATCCGACAGGCGGTGGAGCGCGTTCAGGCGTTGGTGGCGGGCCGGTAGCGCACCACGCGCACCGAGCCGTTGCCGACGAGGAAGGAGGTGATGGACGCCACGCGCGCCTTGCCTCCCGACTCGCTCCACTCGAGCACGTGGATGCGCAGGGGCTCGCTGTATTGGCGCTCCTCGTCCATCTCTTCCAGTTGGGTGTGGACGAGCACCACGTCGGCCTTGTCGCCCGCGTAGCTGACGAGCGTCTGGCGGAAGGTGAGAAAGACCTCCCGGTTCCCCGAGTCCTCCGTCATCCCGCGGAGGAAGGCGGTGGGCCGCGCCAGGGGGCCCACGGCGAACTCTCCTCCTTCCAGCTGGTGCTTGAGCTGCTGGGTCTTCAGGCCCGTGGTGCTCTCGTCGAAGCCCAGGCACCCCTCGTCACAGGTGAAGCCGTGGCCGTCCACCGGCGCAGGCTCCGTCTTCCGGTGCTCCTCGCACTGACGCACGCAGGCCGCCAGGGCTCGGGCTTCCGTCTTCCGGGTCTTCTCGAGGTTGGCGCGCATCTGCGCCTGGTTGGCGTCGGCCTCGAAGAAGGAGGCCTCGCCCAGGTGCAGCAGCCCGGCGACGCGCACCACTCCGTCGTCATCCATGGCGGAGAGCGACGCCCTGGCCGCGGCCTTCTGGGGGCGGAGCTGCGCGGGCTTCACCCGCGTCCACTTCGCACGGGCCTCCGAGGCCTGGCCCTTGTGCTCCAGGTCCGCCCGGTCGAACAGGGCGGCCACCGCTCGCGCCTTCACGAGCGCCTCGCGGTAGCTCGCGTTGTCGGGGACGTCCTGGAGGAGGCCGACGGCCCGGGTCACCTTGGGGTTGGCTTCGGGGTCCCAGTCGCGCTCGTGCGTCAGCAGTGTCTCCGCCTTGTAGCGCGGCGCCCACTCCAGCTTCGCCTGGGTGTCATTGCGCGCGGCGGCCTGCTTGCGCTCATAGGCGAAGGCCCGCACCTGCTCGAAGGCGGCGGCCTCGGCCTCGGGTTTGTAGGGGTCCTCGCCCTCCACGTAGACGCGTAGGTCACTGAGGCAGGTGTCGTCGTACGCGGTGCCCGGGAAGGTGGAGACGAGCGTGAGCCGCACGCCGTCCACCTTCGCGGGCACCGGCAGGCGCACCTCCTGCCAGCCCTGGACGTCCTTCAGCTCCGTCACCAGCGCGGTGCCCGTCACCTGGGGGCCCGTCTCGCCCTGGACCAGGGGCTCCAGCTTCACCTTGCGCGGGCGCGCGTTGGCGCGGAAGAGCTTGTCGGACTTCTGGAAGCCGTTGCGCACGAAGACGCGGAAGGACTTCGCCTTTGTCAGCGCGGGGCCCCACCACTCCAGGGCCTCGCCCTCGCCGCGGCCCTTCGCGCCCTCCACCCACGCGGTGGCCGGGTCGTCGTCGGCCACGTAGAGCGGCAGGTAGTTCTGCGCGTGCTTGTTCCAGCCGTTCTCCAGGAACGAGGACGACGTCACCCGGCGCGGGTGCAGCCGCTTCGCTCCGGCCGCATCGGGTTCGAGCATCACCGGCGGCGCGGCGGCGAGGATGAGGGCGAGGAGAATCATGGCGTGTGCTCCTTGGACGGTGGGCGGGGTTGAAGCGGCGCGGCCCACAGCACCAGCCGCGACAGCCCCGCGGGATAGAGCCCCGAGTCCTCCTGCTCCCGGGACACGAGGTGATAGACGATTCGCGCGTAGCGGGCGCTCGCGGGCACGGGCACCCGGCGCGGCGTTCCCGGCACCAGGCGCGTGTCCTCCACCGCGCCCAGGTGCGGCAGCGGCTCGCCCGGCCAGGCGCGCACCTCCAGCCGGCGGCCGAAGGTGGCCACCGTGCGAGGGGACTCGAAGAGGGGCTCGTTCGCCACCTCCACGCTGACCCAGCGCATGACGTCGCCGGTGGGAAAGCCGTGGCCCACGTCGCGCGTGGAGACGAGGAGCGCGCCCCGTGTCTGCTCCACCACGAGGGCGGCCTTGAGGGCCTCGGTGCGCCGCGTGCCTCCGAGGCCGTGGTCGCCCCGGGGCATGTGGCAGCCCACGCAGTCCCGGGTGTCGCCGGTCTGCTCGCGCCAGCGCTTCCACTCGCCCAGCGTGTCCTGCTGCCACTGGGTGGACGACAGGCGCACCCGCTGGCCGCCTCCGTCCAGCACCGGGAAGCCGAACTGGTGGCAGCCCGCGCAGGGCATGCCGGGCGTGGCCACCGGCCGCGCCGAGCGACGCGTGGCAGCCGGCGCAGGTGACGCCGTGCTCCTCGGCGGGGCTGTCCGGGGGAAGGGGGCCTCGCTCCAGGTTGCGCCGCCGAAGGGCGGGCGTGCGGCACTGGACGCACCACCGCGGGACGGTCCTCGGTGATGGCGACCTGGAAGACGTCGTCCGGTGCGCGCGCTCGCGTGGCCGCTGTGGCGCCAGGACTCCACCTGGGCGGGGTGACACTCCGCGCAGCGCTGGGGGCTCCAGTCGGGCAGCCCGTGGGGCGCGGGGCCCGGCTCCATTCGCGCCGTGCCCTGCGGGAAGCGCGGACCGGGCGCGGTGGCCAGCAGCGAGCAGGTGAGGAGCAGGAGGGCGTGCACTGTTGGCGACACAGTGTAGGCGCCGGGACGCCCAAAGGGCGACCCCACCCCCAGGGGCAGGGTAGAAGGGCGCCCATGAAGGCCTACGAGATTCGCGACGGATTCGGGCTGGACAAGCTGGTGGCCTGCGAGCGGAACGACCCCACGCCGGGGCCCTTCCAGGTGCGGGTGCGGGTGAAGGCCACGAGCCTCAACCAGCGCGACTTGATGATGGTGGAGGGGCGCTACAACCCCCGGCAGAAGCTGCCGCTCGTCCCCAACTCGGACGGCGCGGGCGTGGTGGATGCGGTGGGGCCGGGCGTCACCCGCGTGAAGCCCGGTGACAGGGTGATGGGCCTCTTCTCGCAGGCGTGGCTCGCCGGAGAGCCGAGCCGGACCGCGCAGACCAGCACGCTCGGCGGGCCGCTGGATGGGGCGCTCGCGGACACGCTGGTGCTGCATGAGGACGGCGTGGTGCTCACGCCCGCGCACCTGTCCGACGAGGAGGCCGCGACGCTGCCCTGCGCGGCCCTCACGGCGTGGAGCGCGCTCGTCACGTATGGGGCGCTCAAGGCGGGGGACACGGTGCTGGTGCAGGGCACCGGTGGGGTGTCCATCTTCGGGTTGCAGATTGCGCGGATGCTGGGGGCGCGCGTCATCCTCACGTCCAGCCGCGATGACAAGCTGGAGAAGGCCCGCGCGCTGGGGGCGCACGAGCTCATCAACTACGTGACGACGCCGGACTGGGACAAGGCGGCGCGCGCGCTGACGGGCGGCGTGGGCGTGGACCACGTCGTGGAGGTGGGAGGGGCGGGGACGTTCGAGAAGTCACTGCGCGCGGTGCGCGTCGGCGGCACGGTGTCCGTCATCGGCGTGCTCAGCGGCGGCGCGGGGAACGTGCCCCTCACGCCCATCCTGATGCAGAACCTGCGGGTGCAGGGAATCCTCGTGGGCCACCGTCAGGGCTTCGAGGCGATGAACCGCGCGCTGACGCTGCACGGCGTGCGTCCGGTGGTGGACCGCGTGTTCCCCTTCGCCGAGGCGCGCGCCGCTTTCGAGTACCTCAAGAGCGGGGCGCACTTCGGGAAGGTGGTCATCCGGGTGGGGTGAGGCGGGGCCGACTGAGCACTGCCTGTTGCCGGCCTCGCGGCGTCTTCCAGACCTGGAACGACTCATCTCCCAGCGGAGTGACTTCGCACTGCATGGCCCACGTGGCATGGGCAAGACGATGACGCTTCAGGCGCTGGCGTTGGAGCTCACCGCCGCTGGCCGTTACGCCGCGCTTTCGGCCTGGGCGCGTGCATGCCCTCGGCCCTTGTGTTCTTCGAGGACAAGGACCCACTGGAGAAGGGGCTGTCACAGCTCGACCGCTACCTGGCCGGGCCGGGGCTGGATATCGGCTGGCTGGTCATCTTCGACCGGCGCGGCGGGCAGCCTCCTGTCGCCGAGCGCACCTTCGCGACCCGCGTGCGAACGCCCGCGGGCCGCGAGGTCTCCGACGTGCACGTCTGAGCTTCCCGCCGCGAGGGGGACTGCTCGTTCAGGCAGAGGGCCTGTCCCGGGCTGCAGCCCCCGGAATGAACGTTCATTCCACTTCCGGCCGGGGACAGCGAGCCGGGCTGCCCCGCGGAATGAACGCTCCTTCCACCGGTGCCCGGCCACGGAGAGCTTCGCCCCCGGGCAGCTGCCCCGTGGAATGAACGTTCCTTCCACCGGTGCCCGCCCTGGGAGGGTCCTCACCCCGGGCGAACACGCCCGGAAGGAGCAACAGCAGCTGCCGAGACCCGCGTCGGACTGGCCATCCCACGCCCGCTCGGGAGCGCAGCCGCTCTTTGCGTCAGGAGCCCGTTTCGTGGGGACCCGGGTCGGAGGACGACGCCGGACGACCCACGAACGAGACCTGGGGAGCGGAGGCGCCACGCGGCTGACGGGGGCCTCCACGGTTCGGCCCCTGACGCGGCTGCCGGGGACCCGACCCGGAGCCCGAGCCACCCGAGCGCGGCTCGCGGAGGCTGTTGGTCGCGGGGCCCGAGGGAGGCGGAGCCGTCGCGGGACGCGTCTCCACGACGGGTTGCTGTCGGCCCGGACCTCCACGCCGCTCACCGCGCGGCGTGCTGCCTCCACGGGGCTCGCCTCGCGGCGGGTAGCCACCACCGCGCTGCTCGTCGCGCGGGGGGGCGCCTTCTAAGTCACTCGGCCCGCTGTTCGCGACGAAGCCGGTGCCGCCAGCTCGCGCGTCGCTCCGGGGCGGACGGCCATTGCCTCCGGACCGGTCGTTCCGGGGAGGACGGCCATTGCCACCCGCGCGTGAGTCGCTCCGGGGAGGACGGCCACCTTCCGCTCGCTGCTCGTTGGAAGGGGCGGACGCGGCGGGCTCGGCCCACTGCGCGCCTTCGCCGCCTCCCGTGCGCTGCTCGTTGAAGCGCGCGCCCGGGTTGCTTCCTCCCCGCGGCTCGCTGAAGCGCGCGTTCGGGTTGCCCTGACCGCGCGGCCCATTGGGGCGTGCGCCCGGGGTGTTCCCGTCGCGCGGCTCATGGGCCCGCGTGCCTTGAGGGGCACCCCCACGCTGCTCATTGGAACGCGCACCGGGGTTGTTTCCGCCGCGCTGTTCACTGAAGCGAGCGCCCGGGCATTGCCACCGCGTTGCTCGTTGGGCCGTCCACCCTGGGCGTTTCCGCCGCGCGGCTCACTGAAGCGCGCACCCTGGGCGTTCCCACCGCGCGGCTCGTTGGAGCGTGCACCGGGGTTGCCTCCCGCTCGCGGCTCGTTCGGACCCGGGCGCCCATTGCCAGGGCCCCTCGGCCCACCGGCCGGAGGCGGGCC
>JBKGHK010000295.1:0-11839 GCA_046520375.1 Pyxidicoccus sp. 3LFB2 | reverse complement strand
GGAAGGCGTTGAGCACGGCAGGGTGGCGCGGTTGGCCTGGAAGTCCTGCGCGTCCCGCTCGCCGTGATGCTGGAAGGCGTTGAGCACCCTGGGTGGGCTCGTTCCGGATGGTGAAGCGCGCGTCCCGCTCGCCGTGATGCCGGAAGGCGTTGAGCACTCGAAGCGGGCGGTGAAGGTCTGCATGGTGCCTCCGGGCGTCCCGCTGGCAGTGATGCCGGAAGGCGTTGAGAACTGACGCCTGCCGAAAGGACACGCAGCAGCTGCAACTGGCCCGCGGGCGCCTCCTCAGTCGGCGACGCCGCTTCGACGCGAATCTCGGGCAACGGCGCGGCCGGGTTGACGACGACAGCGACGGGCCGCTCTCGCTTCGTGCGCGGCGGGGCGGCTTCGACTCGTGGCGCAGCGCCCCAGAAGAGCGCGAGCGCAAGGGCCAATCGTGTAGGTCGCGGCAATGCTGCATGACCATCCTGGATGGGCCCTCTACCATCGCGGGCACGCGCGCAGAGGCGCCCCAAGCTGAGGAGTCAAGGTGCCGAGCGCCCCCCGATCGCCGGGAAGCGCTCGTAGACCCGTTTCAGCGTGTCCAGGTGGGCGGGGTCGTCGAGATCGAGCGGCGCGTCCGTAAGCCGCACGACCCAGCCGCCCGTTGCCGTGCGCCGCGCCCGTGAGAGCAGCTCGGTGTCGCGAGCAGGGTCCGGGAACCCGATGGCCTGCGCGGCCGCATCCGACCAGTAGTTCAGCCACCCCAGGTGACGCGGAGTCTCGGGTGAGCGGATGTTCCATGGCATCTTCAGCGCTGGCAGCCCCAGTGGCGGCTTATCGGGTCCGTATCGCTTCGGGCCTGTCTGGTCCGCAATGACCTCCATCACGCCCCCCGGCGCCACGAGGCCCCACAGCGCGCGGAGGCCCTCCGCTACTTGCTCCAGCACATCCGTTGCTGCCGCGACAGCGGCCGTGTCCTGCGGCAGCTTCGCATGAACCTGAAGCTGGGGCTGGCCCCCCGGACTCTCACTGGCGAGTTGGTGCCGCCCTACAATCGTCACCGGATAGCTCTCGTCACCATTGCAAACGAGAGGAAAATCTCCGAGTGCAACTGCCTCAGCAAGCCATGAGTCGCGCTTGGGTAGCGCGATGAGCTGGCCATCTCTTGAAACCTTCCACGCCATGCTCAGGCCGGGGAATGCCCGCTCCAAGCCGTGGACGGCAGCGAGCGGACGGCCATCGTTCCCCATGAGCGCAGATGCGTAGACGTTCAGAACGAGGCGGTTTCGAGTGGTCATCGCTTGCACCCCGTGACGACAATATCAAAGCTGTCGTCTGCCCTCTTCAGCGCGGCTTTGTGTGCCTCGGTGCTCACCCCAACGACGAAGCCATATCCACAGGCCCGCGCAATACTGCGCGCCTCCTTGAACTCTTTTATCTGGTCTTCGATCACCCGCTCCCGGAGGAAGTCACTGTACGTGTCAAATTGATAGGTCTTGATCTCCCACAGCACACGCGCGCCGACTTGCAGCGCATCAAAGCGCTTGCCGTCCACGAGCACGTCCATTCCTGGATAACGGTTGGGCGGAAACTCATCGGCGCACTCGTTATGCGGGTCATCCTCGCCCGCGTGCGGCACCGGGACGGGCCTGCACTCCGGATGGCGCACGCGGTCCAGTGGATCGGTTGGCACAGGGGGGAACCCATCCTGCCCTGATGGTTCCGGCTTGGGCTTTCGATTCGCGGAGGGGTCCTGCAGGGCGGGCTTCGCTTGGAGCGCGGGCTCTACCTCCTCCCGACTATTTCCTCTCAGCTCATACGCATCCAGCGATTCCTTGATGGCGACTCCCACCACCACCACGCCAACGACGATGACTGCGCCCACTGCAATCTCGGGAGCAGCCAGGACACACAGGCCGATTCCAAGAGCCGCCGCGCCCGTTGAAGCAACAGCGCACCTTCCTGTCCGGTCGTTGAACCGGACCCGGTCATGGTCGAGAGATTGAAAGCACCGCTCCGCCAGCACGGGCCAGGGCTGGGAAGCCTCACGAACGACGCACCGCCCCCCGTCTCTCCACGGCAGCTCTGCCGCCCGCTGGAGGTTGGCGATCCTTGGGTTCCGGGGCACGCGCTCTCGTGGGCTCGGGGCCGACGTAGCGCACGCTGTGAAGAAGAGTAGAAGCGTGGCGCAGGCGCGGAGCCGCATGGTCACGTCCTTTCAACCAAGTACGGGCTCTGTGGATCAAGGCTCGCCCGCCCTGGAGTATGCCAGCACGCTCTGACGGACAAGTAGGTAGCCACAACGCACATGTTCACGGCCTGCGCCGCGGCGTCGAGGGCCATGTCCCGCTCGCCGTGATGCCGGAAGGCGTTGAGCACCTGGAAACAAGGTGGCGGGGCCGTCATCCCGCTCCGCCCCAGGCCGTTCTCCCATGCGCCGCCTCCAGCCTCGCTGGAGGCACACGGGGCAGATGGCAGCGGCTCGAAGGCCCGCTGTTGTGCCGGTCAGACGGTTTCGTCGGGCAACAGCGTGCGCAGTAGTTCGTCGTCGGGACCAATCGGGCGCCAGCCGGGCGGCGGTGGATTGACCAGGAGCGCATCACTGACCTGGTCGACGCGCTCCCGATGCGTTTCTGGAGTGAAGCCAAACCATGAGCCGAGTGCCATGGCAACCGCCATGCGAGCTTCGTCGTCCATCACGGCCGGCCAGCCGTTGGGGACGAATTCCCACAGTTCGCGCACGAACTGGCTGCGCACCAGTCGCGTGAGCTGATGCGTCCGCTCCGCCTCGGCAACCAACCCGCTGAACACCTGCACCCCGGCGATGTCGTCCTCTCCAAGCTCCTCCGCCAGCGCTGCCAGCGAGGCAGTGGGGCGCGCTTCGGCAAAGGCGGTGAGCGAGTCGTAGCCGCGCTCGCGGACCCGCTCACCCAAGCGAGCCTTCCAGTTCCCCTGCCAGGAGCGACCCTCGCTCATCGCTTTCTTCCGGGGGTGAAGTTCACAGGGTTCCTATAGGAAGGGGAGGGAACTCCACAGGCTCGTGACCCGGGGCAGGTGAAGCGAGAGGAGGTCCCTACCATGTCGAAGCTGCGCTACTTCAGACTGACAAAGGGCATGTGGGCCCGGGATTGGGATTTGGGAGACCCCGTGGACGTCGAGGGCTGTCCAGACCAGTACCGCATCGTGGAGTTCATGGAGGTATAGCTCGCGTGCCTCACGGGAACCGGTCCACCACCATGACGTGCGACAGGGGGCTCACCAGCGTGTGTCCGGGCCTCGAGTTCGGGTCCTTGGGCAGGCCGTCCGCGTCCGAGAGGACGAAGCAGACCGGGTGCTCGCTGCCGTCGGGAGTCCTCACTCGGGTGTAGCGACCCAGCACCTGCTCGCCGCCCGTCCACACCCGCCCGTAGATGAGCGTGCCCGCGGGCATCCGGCGCATGGGCTTCTCCAGGCGGCTGGTGATGGGGCCATCGCTCACGACGATGCTGTAGTTCACCTGGTCGTGGTCATCGGGCTGGAGGATGTCGAGCTCGGTGAGGCCGCCGTCGCCCAGGCGCAGGCCGAACTGGCGCATGGTCTCCAGGGCCTCGGAGGGGCAGCGGGCCGGCTCGGGGTGCACCTGTGGGCCGGTACACGCATGGAGGCTGACGGCGGCAGTGGCGGCGAGCAGGTAGCGGTGGAGGCGGGTGGGGCACTGCGCGTGGGGCTCGGTCTTGGACATGGCGTCTTCTCCCGGCCACGACGGCGCAACGGAGAAGGAGGCGAGGGCCATCGCGGGCGCCGCAGTGTCGGCCGGCGCATCCACCCGCGCCAATTGCTGGTCTTCGGTCTCTGCCCTCGTGGAGGGCGCATGGTGCGTCACCGCCCAGGCCAGCCCCACCACGGACACCAGCGCGCCCGCGACTCGCGCCAGCCGAGGCACTCGCGGATCCGGGCTCCACCTGGAGCGCGTGGCGACTTCGGGCGCCGGAACGGTGACGACCCGGTCCAGCATCCTGCGGCGCACCTGCCGCAGGGCGCGGTGCTCCCAGGCCCAATCCCGCTGTCGCATCCTCGCCAGGCGCAGCGCCGCCTCCTGGCCCGGTGCCACCGGCCCTGGCGCCGCGCCATCGCTCGTCGTGCGCGAGTCCTGGGCTGGCCCGTGGTACCACTCGAAGAGGGGCGCGTCCCAGCCGGGCCCGGCCTCGGCCAGCATCTGGCGCACCTCCAGCGCCAGCGCGTCGGCGCTCGCCGGCCGTGCCTCGGGAGTGAAGGCGAGCAGCCGGTGCACGCACCGCGCGAGGGGCTCGGGCACGCGGGCATTGAGTGCGTGCACCGTGGAGGGGCCTGCCTCCTCCTCGCTGCCCACCGACGCTTCGCTCAGCCGCAGGGGCGGGTATTGCTCCACCAGCAGCCGGTAGAAGGTGACGCCTACCGCGTACAGCTCGTCGGCCACCGTGTACGGGTATGGCCCGGTCCACGGCTCGCGCTGCGCCTGGAGACACCAGAGGATGGCCTGCGGGCCGCGGTAGGGTGACGTGCCCGGAGGAAGCCTCGCCGCCGAGGTGAGCGGCGCGGCCTCCGAATGCCAGCCCGCGCCCCAGTCCAGCACCACCAGGCGTCCCGCTTCCTCCACCCGGACATTGTCGCCCTTGAAGTCACGGTGCAGCACGTGCTCGCGGTGGGCCTCGGCCAGCGCCTGGGCCGCCTGCTCCAGCAGGCCGGCCACCTGCCGCGCGTGGGGTTTCGCCCCAGGGCCCAGTCGTAGAGCGTGTCGCCCCGCACGTACTCCAGCAGCAGGTAGGGGTAGCGCACGGGCCCGGCCTGCCAGGTGCCTTCGTCCAGCAGGCGCACCACGCCTGGGTGGCGCAGCCGGCGGAGCGCCTCGGCCTCGCGGGTGAATCGCCGGTCATCCGGTGTGTGGGCCAGCTTCAGCGCATGGCTCGGGGCTCCGGGGCGCGAGCGCACCTCGTACACCGTGCCGTTGCCGCCACTGCCCACCCTGCGCTCTATCCGCCAGCGCCCCACTCGGGTGCCGGGTGGCAGGGCTCGCGGAGACAGCGCGGAGGACTGTGTCGGGGACTCGTCTGCTTCCACCTGCATCGCCGCTTCCTCTCCTGGCCCGTGTCCCGCCTACAGCTCCACCCGTGACCAGCGCACGCCCCGCTGGCCGGTCGCGTCCAGCACCTCCAGCGCCCAGGTGGTGGGGCTCCCGCCCACCCGTGCCCGCCACTGCACCACCGCCCGAGCGCTCTGCCCGGGCCGCAGCCGCGCCTCCGTCATCAGCACCGGCGCTTCCTGCACGTCGTCCGTGCGGCGCCCGTCGGCGTCCAGGCGTGTGAGCCGCGCCGGGCCGGGCACCCAGGCCTCCTCCCCTCGCGGGTTCTCCAACTCCAGGGCGAGGGCCACCCACTCGCCGGAGCGGTAGCTGTCGAGCCTGAGGGCCTTCATCCCTTGCCCGATTCCACGGCTGTCCACCCATCGCCAGTCGACGCTCTGGTGTCCGATGGCACCGGAGAGAATGGCCGTTGCGAGCCCCTCCTGGGACATGGGCCTGCGCGCCGTGGCGAGCCGCGCCTCCAGCGCCGCGCAGTGGCTGCGCAGCGCCACCAGCTCCGCCTCCAACTGCTCCGCCGAGGCCGGCCGTCTGCGCACCTCCACCACCGCGTCCACCTCGTCGACGTCCGTGGTGAGTTCAATCACGAGGCGCGAAGGGGCCCCGCCATCCTTGAACCGCACCACCAGCGGAGGCACACCCTTCTCCGGCAGGGCCACCGCCGGCTTGAGCACCAGGTGGTCGGTCTCCAGCTCCAGGCGGGCGAACAGCCCGCGCAGGGCCTCCGGGTCCGCCACCTCCAGCACGACGTCCGAGTCGAAGAGCACCGTCGTCACCACCTGGGGCGCCAGCCGGAGCCGCTGTATGGACTCCGCGGTGCCCGCGCTCAAGGACACGCTCCGCTCCACGCGCCTCCACCGCTTCGCGCTCTGCGCGAGGGCCGCCGTATCCAGCAGGAGCACCAGCGCCAACACAGCCAGGGGAAGACGCAGGCGTCACCTCCACGGTCTCTGTCCGTCCGCGGCACCGCCGTGGCCGGCGAGGCTTCGTGTCACGAGGAGGGGGACTCGCGAGCGCGTCACCCTAACACTCCGGATGGCGAGGGTCTACCTGACAGGTCATCATGCGGACAGGCCACCTGAGAGCGCGGTTTTCCGGCTTGCGCACCGGCGCGGGCGTCATATGAGTCCGGACCCATGCACGACGAGGAGCGGCTGAAGGAGAAGCTGCGAGCCATTGAAGCGCTGTTCGCGGGAGCCACGACGGAAGGAGAGCGCGAGGCCGCGGGCAGGGCTCGCGAGAGAATCTCGGCCCGGCTGGTGGAGCTTCAGGGCGAGCAGCAGGTGGAGTGGCGGTTCTCGCTGGACCCGTGGTCCTACCGGCTGTTCGTGGCGCTCGCGCGGCGGTATGGGATGTCGCCCTACCGCTACCGGCGTCAGCGCTACACCACGCTCGTCATCAAGGCGTCGGAGCGCTTCCTGCGGGAGACGTTCCTGCCGGAGTACGACGCCATGTCGAAGACGCTCCACGAGCACCTCACGGCCGTCACGGACCGCGTGGTGTCCGAGGTGCTGAGCTCGGACACGAGCGAGCCGGTGGTGGTGGACGCCGAGCCGCGCCAGCTCCAGGCCTTCGGCGACGCGCCGGAGCGCAAGTAGCCCCGAGGCGGACTCGGCGGCCCTTCGCCACCCGGATGTAGACGCGTGTGCAGAATGCAGCCCCGCTGCTTCCGAAACCCGATTGCCCCGCCGCCCCATCGCGTGTCACGCACCGGACAGGCTATAGGGTTCCGGTTGGCCCACACGTGTCGAGGAGCCGCGGGTTATGGAATCCCCCTCGCTGGAGCTGGAGCTGTCGCCCGAGGTGCATGCGGGCCAGGCGGTGTACACGCGGTGGACGCTGCGCCTGCTCTACGACGTGGGCGTGCTGGGTTACTCCAACCGCTTCGTCTGGAAATGCCCCACCGCGACGCAACTCGAGTGGTACGACGAGCACGTCTCCGCCAACCATCTCGACGTGGGCGTGGGCACCGGCTACTACACCGCGCACTGCCGCTATCCGTCTCCCTCGCCGCGTCTGGCATTGATGGACCTCAATGCCAACAGCCTGGAGCACGCCGCCAGTCGCGCCGCGCACTACATGCCGGAGACGTACCGGCGCAACGTGCTGGACCCCATCGACTTCGACGCTCCGCGCTTCGACTCCATCGGGTTGAACTGTCTGCTGCACTGCCTGCCCGGCTCCATGGACGAGAAGGCCGTCGTCTTCGACCACCTCCGCCCCCTGCTCAACCCGGGCGGCTGTGTCTTCGGCTCCACGCTCCTTCAGGGCGACGTGCCTCGGAGCGCCCAGGCCCGCTTCCTGATGCGCCTCTACAACCGCAAGGGCCTCTTCTCCAACGAGCAGGACACCCGCGAATCCCTGGCGCGCGCACTCCGCAAGCGCTTCAAGGAGTCCCACATCATCGTGCACGGCTGCGTGGCCCTCTTTCGTGCCCGCGCCTGAGGCGCTCACGGCGCCTTGACGCCTGTCGCCTCCACCTCGGCCCAGAGGCTGTCTCCCTCCAGCACGGTGTTGAGCGGGCCCCGTCGCTCGGCGACGCGGAGCAGGACGGCGGCGAGCTGGTCCAGGTGGATGGGACGCAGGTTGCGCAGCATGGGCAGCCGGGTGAAGACGCGCAGGAGGGGAATGGGCCGGTGGTACTCGCCCTCGAACGCGGGCGGGCGCAGCACCGTCCAGGGGATGCCGCTCTCTCGCACCAGCCGCTCCGCCTCCGCCTTGGCCTTGAGGTACGCGCCCACCGGGCGGCCCGTGCCCATGGAACTGAGCAGCACGAAGTGGTCCACACCCGCCCCCTTCGCCGCCTGTACCAGCTGCGCCGTGGTGCCGATATCGCTCGTCGCGTACGTGTCACCCGCGTCGAAGCGTTTGCGCATGGTGCCGATGAGCTGCAGCACCGTGGTGTACCCGGCCATCGACTCGGCCAGCGTCTTCGTGTCGGACAGCTCCACCACCGCCTTGCTCGGCCACTCCCGCGCCAGCTCGCTGTTTGCGCTCTTGGGGCGCACGTGCGCAATCACAGGCACTCCGCGCGCGAGCGCCTGGCGCATCACGGTGCGCCCGGTGGCTCCGGTGGCTCCGGCGACGAACAGGTGACGGGACGGCGTTTCCATGGGGCGCTCCAGGCAGGGAAGGGCGGGACGAAGCCTCTTCAGCACACCGAGGGCAGGGTGCCCAGCACTGCGTGCTTCAAGGCTGCGCCTCTTGCCGGGTACAGGACGCGGCGCCCTCCGTGCGCGTCCCGCGTTGCGCACAGGGCAGGGCCTGGACCCTGGCCAGGCGCCACGCTCAGCGCGACGCCCGTTCCGCGCGAATCTCCTTCGCGTGCTCCAGGTCTTCGAGGAAGAACGCCTCCATGCTCTTCGCGGCCGCGTCGTCCTGCAGCACGAGCGAGCCCTCTTCCAACACGTTGAACGACAGCGGGTCGTAGTTGATGGAGCCCACCAGCACGAGCCGGTCATCCACCAGCATCGTCTTCGCGTGCATCATCGACGGCTGGTACTCCCAGATGCGCACGCCCGCCTCCAGCAGCTCGTCATACGACGCGCGCTGGGCCACGGTGATGACCTTCTGGTCATTCAAGTCTCCGGGCGCCAGCACCCGCACGTCCACGCCAGCGCGGGCCCGCTCCACCAGTTGCTTCGTCAGCGCGCCGTTCGGCGTGAAGTACGACTGCGCAATCCACAGCCGCTTCTGCGCCGCGCGCACCATGAGCTGCGTGAGTCGCTCGGCCCGCGTCACCTCGGGGTTCGCCGTACTGCCCACGAACGCCGCCCAGCCCTCGCCCGCGCCGTCCATGCCCGGCACCGGCTCGGTGAGCGTGGGGAAGTCGCTGGCCGGCAGCAATTCGCCGCTGGACTCCTGCCAGTTCTCCGCGAAGGCCTGCTGCATCTGCGCCACCACCGGGCCGCGCACTGTCGCGTTGGTGTCGCGCCACTCCTTCTCCTTGAGGCCCTCACCCAGCCACTCGTCCTGGATGGCGAGCCCGCCGGTAATCGCCACCCGGCCGTCGACGATGACCAGCTTGCGGTGGTTGCGCGCGAGGTTCTCATCCGCCGGCAGCGGGCGGAACAGGTGCGCGCGGCAGCCGGCCGCCTCCAGCCGCGGCTTCAGCTCCGCCTCGAAGCTGGGGCTGCCCAACGGGTCCACCAGCACCCGGCACGCCACGCCGTCGCGGGCCTTCTCCGTGAGCACCTTCAGCACCTGGTCCGAGGCGCGCCCCGGCCTCCAGATGAACATCACGATGTTGATGGACGTCCTGGCCTGCTTCATCTCATCGGTGATGGCGGTGAAGACGTCGCCATTGTTCGCCCACCGGATGTGATTGCCCGGCACCATCCGCACGCCCACCGTCTGGTAGAGCGCCACCGCGAGCCCCGGGCCCTGCGAGCCCACCGGCCCCGTAATCTGGAACGGGCGCGACTTCTCCTTCGAGCAGCCGGCCGCGCACCCCGTCAGCACCGCCGCCGCCATCGCCAACGCCGCCCATCGCCGCATGTGCCCGCCCCCTCCCGCACTGGGAGGTAGGTACCCACATGGGGCGCGTCATCCTGTAGGACAGTGACTCCGTCAACCGCTGAGCAACGCAAGGGCCCGAAGCCTCGACGCCGCGCCCCGGGCCAGGGGCGTCACTTCAGGATGCAGGCCGCGAGGACGCGCTGGACCTCGAGGATGTTCGAGTTCTTCCGGAACTGCTTGAGGATGGGCTCCCCGCCGCCGGAGACCCAGATGCGCAGCTCCGCCTCCGCGTCGAACGTGCCGGCCGTTTCGATGGCGAAGCGCGTAATCGACCGGTAGGGCAGCGACAGGTACTCCGCCTTGGAGCCGGTGAGCCCCTGCTTGTCGATGAGGATGAGCCGCTTGTCGGTGAAGACCCACAAGTCCCTCACCACCTTGAAGGCCTTCTCCACGCGCTCGGTGGGGGCGAGGACCGGCCCCACCTCCTCCTGCAGCTTCGCGGCGTCCACTTCGGATGCAGTGCCCAGCATTGCGTCGAGAAGACCCATGGCGTGTTTCCTCCAGGAACGGGCGGCTGCCCTGTCCACACCGTAGCAACCCCGCCAGGAGCCAGCGGCAGGAAGCACCGGCAGGCCTGTCCTGGAGCCGCCAGCCTCACCGCCCAGGGACGTGCGGCCCCTCGTCGGAGTGGCACGCTGGCGCCTGCCCCCTGGCCTGCCTCCACCTGGAGGCTCAGGGGGCACGGCAGCCCGCATCCAAAGTGTCCGGTGGCAGGGCGAGGAGGCGGGGGCGACCCGGCCTGGAACCGCGCATGGGAGGACGGGCCGTGGTACTCACTGGCGCCGCATGTCCACGCCTTCTCCCACGTCGCCCTCGCCCGCTGGCTTCTCGGACACCCAGGTCCAGCTCTCCTCCACGCTTCGCGCCCTGGCCGGGCGTCTGCCGGAGTCGCTCACCGTGCGTGAGTTGATGCAGGCCTGTGGCGAGCAGGGGCTCCTGCTCTTCTGCTGCATCCTCACGTTCCCCTTCCTCCTGCCGGTGTCGATTCCGGGCGTGTCCACGGTGTTCGGCGCGCTCATCGTCCTCATCGGCGTGGGCGTGACGTTCAACCGGATGCCGTGGCTGCCGCGCAAGCTGCTGGACAAGCCGCTCACCCGCGCCAGCCTCGCCCCCGCGCTGGACAAGGGCGCCGACGTCTTCTCCAAGTACGTGGACCGGCTGAGCAAGCCGCGCCTGCTGGCCCTCACCCATGGCTCCAGCACCAACCGCTTCAACGGCTTCATGCTCTTCGCGGCGGGCCTGCTGCTGATGGCGCCGTTCGGCTTCGTGCCGTTCAGCAACACGCTGCCCGCGCTCGCGGCCCTGTTCTTCGCCGTCGGCATCCTCCAGCGCGACGGCTACTTCATCCTCATGGGCCACGGCATGACGCTGGGCACCGTCGTCTACTTCACCGCCCTCATCTATGGCGCCATCCAGGGTGGCCGGGGGCTGGCCAGCCTCATCGGCGGTTGAGCCTCCGCCCGGTTTGCAGAGGGGCCGCCGCCGGCCCTCACTCCGGGTGTGTGTTTTTGAAACAGTAGGCGCCTCGGGTGTCCTGACACGCAGGGGTGCCTGGATTCAGCCCGCGCGATTTGTCGCGTTATCGGTATCATATGGGGAGGGCGGCCCCCCCCATGCGTCAACTCCCCCTCGAACCCCAGCTCCGTCCGGAGGACCCGGCTCGCCGTTCCGCGGACGGTGAGGTGGTGGGCGGCCGCTACCGCATCCTCGACTTCCTCGGGCGTGGCGGGGCGGGCACCGTGTGGAGGGCGCATGACTTGCTCTCCGGCCCCGTCGCCGTGAAGCGGCTGCACCGCACGCTGGAGGACCTGGCGCGGCTGCCTTCGGGCGCGAGCACTCCGTCCTCCGCCGCGCGCCATGAGATGGCGCTGTCGCTGGCGCACGAGTTCCAGACGCTCGCGTCGGTGCGCCACCCGCATGTCATCAGCGTGCTCGACTACGGCTTCGACGCCGAGCGCCGGCCCTACCTGGCCATGGACCTGCTGGAGGACGCCCAGCACCTGGTGCAGGCCGGCGCGGGCCAGCCGCTGGACACGCAGGTGGACCTGCTGCTGCAGACGCTCAAGGCGCTCGCGTACCTGCACCGGCGCGGCATCATCCACCGCGACCTCAAGCCCGCCAACGTGCTGGTGGCCCACGGGCAGGTGAAGGTGCTGGACTTCGGGCTCGCGGTGGGCCGCGAGCACGTGCTCCGCGCTGTACCTGCTCACCAACGAGGGCTCCGAGTTCACCCGCGTGGTGCGC
>JBKGHK010000294.1:0-11844 GCA_046520375.1 Pyxidicoccus sp. 3LFB2 | reverse complement strand
TCCCCGCGCAGCTCACGGCGCGGCTGGAGGCGCTCGGCCGGAGCGAGGGCGCCACGCTCTTCATGACGCTGCTGGCGGCCTTCCAGGTGCTGCTGTCGCGTCACTCCGGGCAGGAGGACCTCTGCATCGGGACGCCCGTCGATGGAAGAGACAGGGCGGGGCTGGAAGGGCTGCTGGGGTGCTTCCTCGACCTGCTCGTCCTCCGGGGCTCGCTGGAGGGCGCGCCCCGCTTCCGCGAGCTGCTGGGGCGGACGCGGGACGCCACGCTCGACGCGTTTGCGCATCGAAGCGTGCCGTTCGAGCGTGTGGTGGAGGCCGTCCAGCCCGCGAGGGACCGCTCTCGCGCGCCGCTGTTCCAGGTGCTGTTCGTGCTCCAGCCCCAGCCTGGCGCGGAGCTGGCGCTGTCCGGCCTGGAGGCCCGACGTGTGGACGTGGACCCTGGCGCCACGCCCTATGACCTGACCCTCTCGCTCACGCAGGGCACGGAGGGACTGGAGGGCTGGCTCGAATACGCCATGGACCTCTTCGACGCCTCCACCACCACGCGGCTGGCGCGCCGACTCACGGTGCTGCTGGAGGCCATCGCCGCGACTCCGGACCAGCGAATCACCGCGCTGCCGCTCCTCCCAGAGGCCGAGCTGCGCCGCGTGCTGGTGGACTGGAACGACACGCGCGCGGAGTACCCCGACGCGTGCATCCACACCCTCATCGAGGCCCGCGCCGCGCGCACGCCGGACACGGTGGCCGTCATCTGCGGGGACGAAGCGCTCACCTGGCGCGCGCTGGACCGGCGGGCCAACGCGGTGGCGTGGCGGCTGCGGGAGCAGGGCGTGGGGCCGGAGCGCATCGTCGGCTTCTGCACGGAACGCTCGGTGGACCTGGTAGTGGGCCTGCTGGGCATCCTCAAGGCGGGGGGCGCGTACCTGCCGCTGGACCCCGCCTACCCCGAGGCGCGGCTCGCGCTCATGCTGGAGGACGCGGCGGCGCCCGTGGTGCTCGCGCACCGGCACCTGGCCTCCACGTTCCAGGCCCGGGGGCGCACCGTGGTGCTGCTGGACCCGGCCGGAGGCCCCGAGGAAAGGGACTCGGCGCCCACGAGCACCGTGGGGCCCGACAACCTCGCGTACGTCCTCTACACGTCCGGCTCCACCGGGCGCCCCAAGGGCGTGCTGATTCCCCACCGCAACGTGGTCAGCTTCTTCACCGGCATGGACGCACGCGTCGGCGCCACGCCGGGCACCTGGCTCGCGGTGACGAGCGTGTCCTTCGACATCTCCGTGCTGGAGCTGCTGTGGACGCTGTCGCGCGGCTTCAAGGTCGCCGTGCAGGGAGAGCAGGGCGCCCTCGCCGCCACGCCACGCCGTGCCGCGCCGCCGCGCCGCAAGCCGCTGGGCTTCAGCCTCTTCTACTTCGCCGCGGACGAAGGGACGCCGGGAGCGGAGCGGTATCGGCTGCTGATGGAGGGCGCGCGCTTCGCCGACCGCCATGGCTTCGAGGCGGTGTGGACCCCTGAGCGACACTTCCACACGTTCGGCGGCCTCTACCCCAACCCCGCGCTGACGAGCGCGGCGGTGGCCGCCATCACCGAGCGGGTGGGCATCCGCGCGGGCAGTGTCGTCCTGCCGCTGCACCACCCGGTGCGCGTCGCGGAGGAGTGGTCCTTCGTCGACAACCTGTCGAACGGGCGCGTGGGCCTCTCGGTGGCGCCGGGGTGGAACGCGGAGGACTTCGGTGTTCGCGCCCGAGCGCTTCGCGGACCGCCGCGCGGAGTCCCGGCGGTCGCTGGACGTCGTGCGGCGGCTGTGGCGGGGTGAGGCGGTGCGCCTGCCGGATGGCCTGGGCACGCCTGTCGACGTCCGCATCCGTCCGACGCCCGTGCAGCGGGAGCTGCCCGTCTGGCTCACCGCCGCCGGCAATCCGGACACCTTCCGCGAAGCCGGGCTGCTGGGCGCGCGCGTGCTGACGCACCTGCTGGGCCAGCGCTGGGAGGAGCTGCGCGAGCGCATCATTATATACCGCGACGCCTGGCGCGAAGCGGGCCACCCGGGCGAGGGGCACGTGACGCTGATGCTCCACACCTTCGTGGGGCACGACGGGGAGCGGGTGCGTGAGACGGTGGAGGCGCCGCTGCGCCGCTACCTCGGCAGCTCCGCGGACCTGATGCGCAGCCTGGGGCGTACGCTCGGGCTGGACCTGGAGCCGGGCTCCGTCCCGCCGGAGGACCTGGACGTCCTGACGGCGCGGGCCTTCAGCCGCTTCTTCGAAGGCGGCGGCCTCTTCGGCACGCCGCGCACGGCCATGGAGCAGGTGGCGCGCATCGACGCGCTCGGCGTGGATGAGGTGGCGTGCCTCATCGACTTCGGCGTGGACACCGACACCGTGCTGGGCAGCCTGACGGCGCTGGACTCCCTGAAGCAGCGCAGCGAGCGCGCCTTCCGCCTCCAGGGCCAGGAGGGAGGCGCGGTGCCCGCGCAGCTCCGGCGACACGGTGTCACCCACCTCCAGGTGACGCCCTCGCTGGCCCAGGCGCTGCTGCTGGAGCCGGAGGCCCCGGGCGCCCTCGCGGGCCTGGAGCGGCTGCTGGTGGGCGGTGAGGCGCTCCCTGCGGAGCTGGCGGCACGGCTGCGCGACACCGTGGGCGGTGCGCTCCTCAATATGTACGGCCCCACGGAGACCACCATCTGGTCTTCCACGCACCTCGTGGGCTCGGAGCCGGGGCCGGTGCCCATCGGGACGCCCATCGCCAACACCGCGCTCTACCTCCTGGACGCGGCGCTGAATCCCACGCCCATCGGCGTGCCCGGAGAGCTGTTCATCGGAGGCCTGGGCGTGGCGCGGGGCTACCACGCCCGGCCGGAGCTGACGGCGGAGCGCTTCGTGCCGGACCCGTTCGGCCGCACGCCCGGTGCGCGGATGTACCGGACGGGAGACCGTGCGCGCTGGCGTGCGGATGGGACGGTGGAGTTCCTGGGCCGCGTGGACCACCAGCTCAAGGTCCGCGGCTTCCGCGTGGAGCCCGCGGAGCTCGAGTCCACGCTGGCGCGGCACCCCGACGTGGCGCAGGCGGTGGTCGTCGCCCGTGAAGACGTACCCGGTGGCGCGCGGCTGGTGGCGTACGTGGTGCCCCGCCCCGGCGTGGCGCTCTCCGAGGAGCCGCTGCGCGCCTTCGCGCGGCGGACGCTGCCCGAGCACCTGGTGCCCTCCAATGTTGTGCCGCTCGACGCGCTTCCGCTGACGCCCAATGGCAAGGTGGACCGCAAGGCGCTCCCCGCGCCGGAGAGCGTGCGCGAGTCGGTCCGGGAGTACGCCGCCCCGAGGACGGACACGGAGCGCCGTGTCGCGGAGCTGTGGTCCTCGCTGCTGGGCGTGCCGCGCGTGGGCGTGGACGACGACTTCTTCGCGCTGGGCGGGCACTCGTTGCTGGCCGCCCGGGCCGCGTCCAGGCTCCGTGAGTCCTTCGGGGTGGACCTGCCTCTGCGTGAGCTGTTCGAGGCAGGTACGCCCGCGGCCATCGCCGCTCGAATAGAAGCCCTGCCACGCGTGGGTGCTCGCATCCCCCCGCTGGTGCCCCGCTCGCGCGAGGGCGCGCTGCCGCTGTCCTTCTCTCAGCAGCGGCTGTGGTTCCTGGAGCAGCTGGAACTCGGAGGCTCCGCCTACAACGACGCGGTGGTGGTCCGCGTGGAGGGCACGCTGGACGTGGCGGTGCTGGAGCGCTGCCTGCGCGAGGTCATCCGGCGTCACGGCATCCTCCGCGCCACCTTCCGCGAGGAGGAGGGCATCCCCGTCCAGCGCATCTCCCCCGAGGTGCGGCTGGTGCTGGAGCAGGTGGACCTGACCCTGTTCCCGCACGCCGCCCGTCAGGCGGAGGCCGAGTGGCGCCTGGCGGAGGAGTCCCTCCGGCCCTTCGACCTCGCCTCGGGCCCTCCGCTGCGTGCGTTGCTGGTCCACGTGGAAGAGGGCGAGCACGCGCTGCTGCTCGTGCTGCACCACCTGGTGTCGGACGGTGGCTCGCTGGGGGTGTTGGTGCGCGAGGTGGCGGCGCTCTACCGCGCCTTCTCCTCGGGCCGGGAGTCCCCGCTGCCGGAGCTGACGTTGCAGTACGTCGACTTCGCGGCGTGGCAGCGGGAGTGGCTGCGCGGGGACCTGCTGGAGGCAGGGCTCACGTACTGGCGGGCCCAACTGGAGGGCGCACCGCGAGCGCTGGAGCTGCCCACGGACCATCCCCGTCCCGCCACGCTCGGTGGCCGGGGCACGAGCCGCGGCCTGCTCCTGGGCGCTGAGCTGTCCCAGCAGCTGAAGGCCCTGGCCCGGAGTGAAGGTGTCACGCCCTTCATGGTGCTGCTGGCGGGCTTCTCCGCGCTGCTGTCCCGCCATGCGGGCCAGGACGACCTGAGTGTCGGCTCACCCGTGGCCGGGCGGAACCGGACCGAAGTCGAAAACCTCATCGGCTGCTTCGTCAACACGCTGGTCCTCCGGGTGTCGCTCGCCGGAGAACCGTCGTTCCGCGAGCTGCTGGCCCGCGCGCGAGAGACGGTGCTGGGCGCCTTCGCGCACCAGGACACGCCCTTCGAGGAGCTGGTGCGGGTGCTCGCTCCCGAGCGCGACCTGGGGCGCAGCCCGCTGTTCCAGGCCATGCTGGTGATGCAGGAAGACCCGCTGCCGGAGCTGGCCATGCCGGGCCTCCGGCTGCGCGTCCAGGAGAAGGAGAGCCGCACGGCCAAGTTCGACCTGCAGCTCATCGTCACGGACACGCCGGAAGGCTTCGCGGCCACCCTGGAGCTGAGCGCGGACCTGTTCGAGCCGGACACCGCTTCGCGCCTGCTCGGGCACTTGCGGGTGCTGCTGGAGGGCGCCGTCCGCGAGCCGGCGCAGCCCGTGAGGGACCTGCCGCTGATGCTCCCGGAGGAGCGGCGCCGGGTGGTGATGGAGTGGAACGACACCTCACGGCCCCGCGATGGGGGCAACGTCCTGCACCGCCTGTTCGAGGCGCAGGTGGACCGGACGCCGGATGCGGTGGCGGTGAGCTTCCAGGGCTCGACGCTCACGTACCGGGAGCTGGAGCGCCGCGCGAACAAGCTCGCGTGGCACCTGCGCTCCCTGGGTGTGGGGCCGGACCGGCTGGTGGCGGTGTGCGCCGAGCGCTCCCTGGAGCTGGTGGTGGCGCTGCTCGGCACCCTCAAGGCGGGCGGGGCCTACGTGCCGTTGGATCCGGAGTACCCGCGCGAGCGGCTGGAGTACATGCTCGCGGACGCGGCGGCGCCGGTGCTGCTCACCCAGGCCGGGCTCGTGGAGGGGCTTCCCCGGGGCGACGCGACGGTGGTGTTCCTGGACTCGGAGTGGAACGCGGCGGAGCACGAGCGCGAGGACCGGCCCGAGGTCTCCGTGGATGGCGCCGGGCTCGCGTACGTCATCTACACGTCGGGCTCCACCGGGCGGCCCAAGGGGGCGATGAACTCGCACGCCGCCATCTGCAACCGGCTCCTCTGGATGAAGGAGGACTACGCGCTGGACGCGAGCGACGCGGTCCTCCAGAAGACGCCCTTCAGCTTCGATGTCTCGGTATGGGAGTTCTTCTATCCGCTGCTGACCGGCGCGCGGCTGGTGATGGCGAAGCCGGGCGGGCACCGCGAACCGTCCTATCTCGCCGACGTCATCGCTCGCGAGCGCATCACCACGCTGCACTTCGTGCCCTCCATGCTCCGGCTCTTCCTGGAGGAGCCGGGGCTCGCGGAGTCCTGCGCGAGCGTGCGGCGGGTCTTCGCCAGCGGAGAGGCGCTGCCGCCCGACCTGCGAGACCGCTGCCATGCGGCCCTGGGCGCGGAGCTGCACAACCTCTACGGCCCCACGGAGGCCGCGGTGGAGGTGACGGCGTGGGCCTGCGTCCGCGAGGACCGGCGACCGCTGGTCCCCATTGGCCGGCCCATCGCCAACACGCGGATGTACGTGCTGGATGCGCGCCTGCGTCCGGTGCCCATGGGCGTCACCGGCGAGCTGTACATCGGCGGTGTTCCCCTGGCCCGGGGCTACTGGCAGCGGCCGGAGCTGACGGCGGAGCGCTTCGTGCCAGACCCCTTCGGGGACGGCGCGCGCCTCTACCGCACGGGCGACAAGGCGCGGTGGCTGCGGGACGGCACGCTGGAATACCTCGGCCGCGAGGACACGCAGGTCAAGATTCGCGGCAACCGCGTCGAGCTGGGCGAGGTGGAGGCGGCACTGCTCGCCGTCTCGGGGGTGCGTGAAGCGGTGGTGGTGGCCCGCGAGGATGCACCGGGCGACATGCAGTTGGTGGCGTATGTCGCGCCCCGGGAGGGGCAGGCCCTGGAGGGAAATGGCCTCCGCGAGGAGCTGACGCGCCGGCTGCCCGCGTTCCTGGTGCCGCGGATGGTGGTGCTGGCGGCGCTGCCGCTCCTGCCCAACGGGAAGGTGGACCGCAAGGCGCTGCCACCTCCGGGGATGGACGACGAACCGAAGCAGGACGTGCTCGCCGTGCCACTCACGCCGGTGGAGCAGCTGCTCGCGGGCTTCTGGGGCGACGCGCTGCGGTTGCAGGTGGTGGGCCGGCACGACAACTTCTTCGAGGCAGGCGGGCACTCCCTGCTGGCGATGCGGCTCGCCGCCCGGGTGCGGGAGACGTTCCGCGTCGACCTGCCAGTGCGCGAGGTCTTCGAGGCGCCCACGGTGGCGACGCTGGCGGAGCGACTGGCGCGGACGGTGGCCATCGCCGGGCCTCCGGCGCCCACGCTGATGCGGATGCCTCGGAGTGGCGCCGTGCCGCTGTCCTTCGCGCAGCAGCGCCTGTGGTTCCTGGCGCAGCTGGACCCGGCGAACACGTCGTACCACCTGTGGGCGCCCGTGCGGCTGACGGGCCCGCTGGACGAAGCCGCGCTGGAGTGGAGCTTCGGAGCGCTGGTGCAGCGGCACGAGTCCCTGCGCACGACGTTCCACACGGAAGGGGGCGCCCCCGTCCAGGTCATCGCCAGCGAAGGCTATGTGCCGCTGGAAATCGTGGACCTGGACAAGATGCCGGAGGACGAGCGCGCGGCCGTGGTGAAGGCGCGAGTCGAGGCGGAAGTGCGGCGGCCGTTCGACCTGGAGCAGGGCCCGCTGCTCAGGACGACGCTGCTGAAGCTGTCGGAGCAGGAGCATGTGCTGGTGCTCGTGGTGCACCACATCGTCTCCGACGGCTGGTCCATGGGCATCCTCGTGCGCGAGGTGGCGGCGCTGTACGAGGCCATTTCCCAGGGGCTCCCGGCCGCGCTGCCGGAGCTGCCGGTGCAGTACGCGGACTACGCGATGTGGCAGCGCGAGTGGCTGCAGGGCGAGGTGCTGGATGCGCAGCTGGCGTACTGGCGCCGGCAGCTCGCCGGAGCGCCCCGGGCCCTGGAGCTGCCCACGGACCGGCCGCGTCCGGTGATGCAGTCCTTCCGTGGCGCGAACCAGCACGCGCTGTGGCCGAAGGCGCTGTGGCGTGACGTGGAGACGCTCGGCCGGCGCGAAGGGGTGACGCCCTTCATGGTGTTGCTGGCGGCCTTCCAGACGGTGCTCGGACGGCACGCGGGGCAGGAGGACGTGTGCGTGGGCGTGCCCACCGCGGGCCGTGCGAACTCGGCGACGGAGGGGCTCATCGGCTTCTTCGTCAACACGCTGGTGCTGCGCACCCGGTTGGACTGGAGCTCCTCCTTCCGCCAGCTGCTCGCCCAGGTGCGGGAGGTGACGCTGGGTGCCTACGGGCACCAGGACGTGCCCTTCGAGAAGCTGGTGGAGGAGCTCCAGCCCGAGCGGGACCGGAGCCGCAGCCCGCTCTTCCAGGTGACGCTGACGCTGCAGAACACGCCCGAGGTCGACGTGCGACTGCGGGGCCTCACGCTCCAGGCGATGGAGGCGGAGGAGCGGACCTCGAAGTTCGACCTGTCGCTGTTGGTGGAGGAGGTGAAGACCGGCGTCTCGGCGTTGGTCAACTACAACAGCGACCTCTACGACGCGGACACGATGGCGCGGCTGCTGGAGCACCTGCGGGTGCTGCTGGAGTCCGCGGCGCTCCAGCCCGAGCAGCGGCTGGCGGAGCTGCCGCTGATGGGCGCCCTGGAGCACCGGCGCCTCGTGGAGCAATGGAGTGGCCAGAAGGTGGGCTACCCCCGCGAGGCGTCGCTGTCCGCGTTGTTCGAAGCGCAGGTGCTGAAGAGCCCGCATGCGGTGGCGGTGGAGTACCAGGGGCGGCAGCTGACGTACGCCGAGCTGAACCGCCAGGCCAACCAGCTGGCGCACCACCTGCGCGAGCTGGGCGCGGGCCCCGAGGTGCGGGTGGGCCTGTGCGTGGAGCGCTCGCTGGAGTTGGTGGTCAGCGTGCTGGCCATCCTGAAAGCCGGTGGCGTGTACGTGCCGCTGGATGCCAGCTACCCCGTGGAGCGGCTGGGGTGGATGAAGCGCGAAGCCGGCGTCGCCCTGCTGGTGACGCAGGAGCGGCTGGCCGACGAGGTGGCGGAAGGCGGCGAGGTCGTCTTCTGCGTGGACTCGGAATGGGACGCCATCCTGGGGCAGCCGGAGGGCAACCTGCCCACACGGGTGGGCGGGGACAACCTCGCGTACGTGATGTTCACCTCGGGCAGCACGGGCCGGCCCAAGGGCGTCGGCGTGCCGCAGCGCGCGGTGTCCCGACTGGTGCTGGGCGCGGACTACGCACACTTCGGCCCGGAGGAGGTGTGGCTGCAGCTGGCGCCCATCTCCTTCGACGCCTCGACGCTGGAGCTGTGGGGCGCGCTGCTGCATGGCGCGAAGCTGGTGGTGTACCCGGCAGGCCCCCCGACGTTGGAGGAGCTGGGCCGGACGCTCGGGAAGTACGGCATCACCTCGCTCTGGCTGACGGCCGCGCTCTTCGAGCAGATGCAGGCGCGACAGCCGGCGGCCCTGGCCGGGGTGAAGCAGGTGCTGGCCGGAGGCGACGTGCTGCCCGTCGGTCGCGTTCGCGAGCGGCTCGCGGCGGGAGGCGTACTCATCAACGGGTACGGCCCGACGGAGAACACGACGTTCTCGGTGTGCTACCGGATGGAGGAGCTGGGCGAGTGGAGCGCCTCGGTGCCCATTGGCCGCCCCATCGCCAACACGTCCGCGTACGTGCTGGACGAGGCGATGCAGCCGCTGCCGGTGGGCCTGCCCGGCGAGCTGTACGTGGGCGGCGAGGGTCTGGCCCGTGGCTACCTGGGCCGGCCGGAGCTGACGGCGGAGCGCTTCGTGCCCAGTCCCTTCGGAGACGGCGAGCGCCTCTACCGCACCGGCGACGTGGTGCGCTGGAAGGCGGACGGGACGCTGGAGTTCCTCGGCCGACACGACGGGCAGGTGAAGGTGCGGGGCTACCGCATCGAATTGGGCGAGGTGGAGACCGCGCTGACGCGGCACGAGGACGTCCACGAGGCCGTCGTGGTGGCCCGGGAGGACGGCGCCGAGGGCAAGCGGCTGGTGGCGTATGTGACGGCGAAGGGCGGCGCGGAGCTGAAGGCCGCCGCCCTGCGCACGCACCTGAGGCTGCTGCTGCCAGAGTTCATGGTGCCGCCCGCCTACCTCGTGCTGGACACGCTGCCCCTGACGCCCAACGGCAAGGTGGACCGC
This sequence comes from Pyxidicoccus sp. 3LFB2, assembly GCA_046520375.1. Lineage (GTDB taxonomy): Bacteria > Myxococcota > Myxococcia > Myxococcales > Myxococcaceae > Myxococcus. The sequence continues at coordinate 2,241 of JBKGHK010000294.1, read as the reverse complement.
AAGGCACTACCGGCCCCCAAGACGACAGGCGCGGAGGACGAGCCATTCGTTGGCCCGCGCACGGAGGCGGAGCGCAAGCTGGCGGCCATCTTCGAGGAGGTGCTGAACGTCGAGCAGGTCGGCATCCACAGTGACTTCTTCGAGCTGGGCGGCCACTCGCTGCTGGCGACGCAGCTGGTCTCTCGCATGCGCGAGGCGTTCCGCGTGGAGTTGCCACTGCGGGACGTCTTCGAGACCTCCACGGTGGAGAAGCTGGCGCGGAAGATGGCCGGCTCGCAGGAGGAGGGTGCTGGGAGGAGGGCCCCGCCCCTGCGCCGGGTGCCTCGGGACACGGCGCTCCCATTGTCCTTCGCGCAGCAGCGCCTGTGGTTCCTGGACCAGCTGGAGCCGGGCAGCGCGTTCTACAACGTCTCCGTCGCGGTGCGGCTGACGGGGGCGCTCGACCTCCAGGCGCTGGAGCGGAGCTTCGAGGCGCTGGTGCGCCGTCACGAGTCGCTGCGTACGTCATTCCGTGCCGACGGCGGCGCGCCCGTGCAGGTCATCGTGCCGGACGCGCGGGTGCCCCTGACGGTGGTGGACCTGGGCCCGTTGCCCGTATCGGAGCACGACGGGGAAACCGCGCGCCTGGTCCGGCAGCAGGCAAGAAGCCCGTTCTCCCTGGAGCAGGGTCCGCTGCTGCGCACGACGCTGGTGAAGCTTTCCGAGCAGGAGCACGTGCTGGTGCTGGTGATGCACCACATCGTCTCCGACGGCTGGTCGATGAGCATCCTCGTGCGCGAGATGACGGCGCTGTACGAGGCCCATGCACAGGGGCGTGAGCCGTCGTTGCCCGAGCTGCCGGTGCAGTACGCGGACTACGCGGTGTGGCAGCGCGAGTGGCTGAAGGGCGAGGTGCTGGAAGAGCAGCTCGACTATTGGCGCAAGCAACTGGAAGACGCACCGCGGGCGCTGGAGTTGCCCACGGACAAGCCCCGTCCGGCGGTGCAGGGCTTCCGTGGTGAGAACCGGCTCGCCCTGTGGCCGAAGGCGCTATGGCATGACGTGGAGTCGTTCGGACGCCGCGAGGGTGTGACGCCCTTCATGGTGCTGCTGGCGGCGTTCCAGACGCTGCTGGGAAGGTACTCGGGGCAGGACGACGTATGCGTGGGAGCGCCCATCGCGGGCCGCACGCGCTCGGAGACCGAGGGCCTCATCGGCTTCTTCGTCAACACGCTGGTGTTGCGGACGCGGCTTGTGTCCACGCAGACCTTCCGCCAGCTGCTCACGCAGGTGAAGGAGGTGACGCTCGGTGCGTACGCGCACCAGGACGTGTCCTTCGAGAAGCTGGTGGAGGAGCTCCAGCCCGAGCGGGACTTGAGTCGCAGTCCGTTCGTCCAGGTGACGCTGACGCTGCAGAACACGCCCGGCACCGAAGTGCGCCTGAGCGACCTGTCGCTCGAGCGGATGGAGGCGGAGGAGCGGACCTCGAAGTTCGACCTGTCGCTGCTGGTGGAGGCTGACGAGGCCGGTGTCTCGGTCGTGGCCAACTACAACAGCGACCTCTTCGAAGCGGAGACGATGGAGCGGCTGCTGGGACACCTGCGGGTGCTGCTGGAATCCGCCGTGGCGCGGCCCGAGCAGCGTCTGGCCGACCTGCCGCTGATGGACGCCGAAGACCAGCGCGGGCTGGTGGAGGCCTGGAGCGGCAGGAGGACGGAGTACCCGCGCAGAGCAGTCCCTCGCGGAGGCTGTTCGAAGCGCAGGTGGCAGCGGACACCGGACTCGGTGGCAGTGGAGTGACCAGGGTCAGCGGGCTGACCTACGCCGAGCTGAACGGCCGGGCCAACCAACTGGCGCACCACTTGAGAAGCATGGGCGTCGGCCCCGAAGTACGGGTGGGCCTGTGCGTGGAGCGCTCGCTGGAGCTCGTGGTGAGCATGCTGGGCATCCTCAAGGCCGGAGGCGTGTATGTGCCCCTGGATGCCAACTACCCGCTGGAGCGGCTGAGGTGGATGAAGCGCGAGGCGGGCATCGCCCTGCTGGTGGCGCAGGATCGGCTGGCCGACGAGGTGGCTGAGGGCAGTGAGCTGGTGGTGTGCGTGGACACCGAGTGGGCCACCATCGCGCGGCAGCCGGAGAGTGCGCCTCGGCCTTGGATAGGGGGGGACCACCTGGCGTACGTGATGTTCACGTCAGGCAGCACGGGGCGGCCCAAGGGCATCGGCATCCCGCAGCGCGCGATATCGCGGCTGGTGCTGGGCA
>JBKGHK010000293.1:0-11886 GCA_046520375.1 Pyxidicoccus sp. 3LFB2 | reverse complement strand
GAGCCGCCCAGCACCCCGCGCAGGAGCGCCACCTGGGCCTCGGCGCGGGCCAGCAGCGCCTCGGTGGAGGCCACCTCGCGCAGGGAGCGGAAGGGCACCGGCTCGGCGCCATCCACCCGCAGCGCCCGGCGCGGCCGCTTGCGGCGCAGCGCTTCGACGGCGGCGGCCTCTTCCGGCAGCACCATCAGCACGCCCTCGAGCATCGCCCCCGGCGACTTCACCAGCCGGTCCGCGCGGAACTTGAGCTGGAGCGTCAGGCTGAAGCCCACCTGGAAGACGCGGCGCAGCGGCGTGTCGCGCAGCGCGTCCGTGGCGCGGCCCGGGTCCGAGCCCGTCAGGTGCTCCAGGCCCAGCGACAGGTAGTCGCGCACCATCTCCCCGGCGCGCCGCGTGGCGTCCAGGTCTCCGGGGTCCGCCAGCTCCGCCACCAGCGCGGCGTTGGCCACGTCCCGCAGCTCGTCCTCGGCGTTCTCCCGCTCCAGCATCGTCAGCCCGCGGAAGGCGGCCTCCAGGTAGTCCACGTGCCCGCCGGTGGCCGTCAGGGCCACGCCCGGCGGCGTGCCCACCGTCGGGGCCGGCGCGGGCGGCAGGTCCACCCGGCTGAAGAGGGCCACCGCGTCCTCCAGCGTGGGGAAGCCCAGATCCAGCAGGCGTCCGCGGCGGAACTGGTAGGCCGTCTCCTCCATCTCCGAGGGAATCTCCCAGCGCACGGCCTCGAACAGCCGCACCGCCTCGAAGGGGTTCTCCGCGATGAGGTCATTGAGGAGCGAGCGCACGGCGGACATCTCCACGCCGTCCGCCTTGATTTCGAGGAGGTAGCGCCCCTCGGGCGTCTCCATCGTCACCCCGGGCGGGTTGACGTCCGGGTTCTCCTCCAGGTCGTGCACCTCGGAGAACTCGCGCAGGAGCAGCTCCAGCACCTCCAGGTCCACCGCGTGCAGCTTGCGGAGGAACTCCTCGGTGTCGTCAAACCCGCCGCGCGCGGCGCGCAGCCAGGTGAGCACCGCGTGCGGGTCCACCTTGTCGCGCTGCCAGCCGCCCAGGTCCACGAAGGCGCGGAACTGGCCGGGGGACGCGAGCTGCACGAGCTCCGTCGCGTCCGCCAGGCCCACTTCCTGGATGGTGACGTAGAGGTCCTCCGGAGGCAGCGAGCGCACCAGCGCCCGCGCATCCGGAGCCTCCAGGAGGGCGTCCACCCGCTGCCGCGGGGACAGCCGCATCAACCGCTGGCGCAGCTCACGCGGAGCGAGCTGCGCATCCCTGCCATTTCCCTTGCCGTTCTCGGACACGGCGGCGTGCCTACCACACCCCCTCCCGCGCCGGGAGGGGAACGCCGCCGGGAACGAGGACTAACGACTACCGGATGATGACCTCGCACTCGAAGCCCACGTCGAAGGACTTCAGCTTCGGCGTGGCATTGAGGATGCGGTCCGTGGACTTCAGCTCGAACTCGATGCGCAGGTAGTTGCCCTTGGGGAAGCCCTGCGCCGTCAGGTCCACCGGCTGGGAGATGAAGGGGCCCTTGCGGTTGGCGGGGTTGTCCAGGCCATCACGCCGGTTGGACACGGTGATGTAGACGTTCATGTCCGTGCCCTGGGGCTTCTCCACGTCCCAGGTGGCCGTGCGCCACACGGTGTTGGAGCCGCAGCCGGTGAAGACCTGCCGGTACCACCCGGCCGGCGCGGTGAAGTTGCGCAGCTGGTAGCCCGTGAAGTCCGAGTACGTGTACAGGCCGGAGAACTGCCGCTGCGTGCGGAGGATGGCGCCCGACGACCGGTCCACCCGGATGACGTTGCCGGAGTTGTTGTTCACCCACGCGTTGTTGTCCGCGTCCATGCCCACGCCGATGGCCGTGTGCGAGCTGCTGTCCGTGGCGTCGATGAAGTCCACCTGCTGCGCGTCCGACCACTGGAGCCGCCTGATGGCCCCCGTGTCACCGTTGAAGCCGATGAGCTGCGAGGCGTTCCGGGTGGCGCCATCATTGCCGGGCTGGGTGCCCTGGTCGGAGCTCATCCAGATGAAGCCCTGGTCGTCCGCGGCGATGCCACGCGCGCGCCGCAGCTTCGTGTTGACTTGACTGATGGCATTGCTGAAGTCGAACGCGGTCCACTCGCCCAGGGCGGTGGACAGGCCGTTGTGGGTGTAGCGGAACGCCTTCGCGCCCGACGTCCACCCGGCGATCCAGACCCGGTCCTTGCCGTCCACCGCGATGCCGTACGCGCCGGAGGAGCCCAGCGCGGAGGGCGGCGAGATGAAGGGCTTGTTGTCGATGTTCACCACCTGGCCGTTGCCCGTATCGATGAGCGTCAGGCGCAGGGGGTTCAGGTTGGCGGACACCATCCACAGGCGCTGCTGCCGGTCGATGGCCGCGCCGTACGGCCCCTGCCCGGACTGGAACACCGGGATGTCCATGGCGCCGGAGCCGTTGACCGCCACCTGCTCGCCCGTCTCCGGGTCCAGCTTGATGAGGCGCGAGTTGGCCCAGATGCCCACCCAGATGTCGCCGGCGCTGTTCTCGATGCCCTGGGAGATGGCGATGGCGCGCGCCTTGATGGCGCCCGTGTTGGACGGGCCCACCGGCGTGCTGAACAGGATGCACTCGTCGTACTGATTCGGGTCCGTCCAGTCGGTGGGGATGATCATCTCCGTGGCCGGGTCGATCCTCCCATCGTTGTTCAGGTCCTCGCTGGTCTGGATGCCGGCAACGCCATTGCGCTCCTTGCAGTAGGCCTTGCTGTTGGCAATCTTCGTCACCGAGCCCTGCACGTCCTGCGCGCGGTTGGCGACCCACACGTCACCGTAGAGGTCCACGGCGGTGCGGCTGGGCATGTTCGCCTCGTTGCCGCGCAGGCCGTTCGCCTGTCCCTTGCCGTCGACGGGGATGACGGCGTGGTAGCGGCCCACTTCCCTGCCCGTGCGCGTGTCGAACTTGGACACGGTGCCGATGCTGTTGTTGGCAATCCACGCGAAGGCCAGCGCCGTGCTGCCGCCACCCAGGATGATGTTGCCGTCCGGGTCCTGCTGCACGCCGTCCACCTGGACGGTGCCGGACGTCACGCCACCGTCGAGGTCGAAGCCGCCCGGGGGGATGCCCACCGACGTGCCGCCACCGTCCGGGTTGCCCGTGCCGCCGTCATTGTTGTTGCCGCCGCCACCACCGTCGGTGCCGGCGTCATCTGTGTTCTGCGGGTTGCCGGAGCTACCACCGTCCGGCTTGGCCGCCCCGTCACCGGAGTTGCAGGTGCAGGCCGTGAGAGTCACCGCGGCGAGCACGGCGGCCACGAGGAACTTCTGGCGCATGTAGATTCTCCTGCGCCGAAAATGGCGCGAACTGCCCCCCCTCAAAGGGGATCAGGAAACCGTGGATGACCCGGCGCGGTCAACTCAGACGCGGGTGGACTTCCCGAATGTAGCGAGGAGCGCGTCCCAGACCTCCTCCACCCCGAGCTTTTCGGTGGCGGAGAACGGAAGGATGACCTCCAGGGGCAGGTCCATGGCCTTGGAGAGCGCCAGCATCCGGGGCTTGCGCTGGGCCTTGGTGAGGCGGTCCACCTTCGTCGCCACGACGAGGATGCGGCGATTGTGAGCCTGGAGGTAGTCCAGGGTGGCCAGGTCGTCCGGGGTAGGTCCTACCTCGGCGTCGATGATGCTGATGACCGCCTCCAGCCGGTGCCGCTTCTCCAGGTAGGTGGTGATCATCTCCTCCCACTGGACCTTGTCCGACTTGCTGGCCTTGGCGAAGCCATAGCCGGGCAAGTCACACAGGCGCACCTGGTGGCGCACGCCGCCGCGCTCCAGCTCCACGTCGAAGAAGTTGAGCGTCCGGGTGCGACCGGGGGTGTTGGACACGCGCACCAGCTTCTTGCGGTTGGTGAGCGCGTTGATCATGGAGGACTTGCCCACGTTGGAGCGGCCGACGAAGGCCACCTCCGCGGTATGGCCCGGCGGGTAGCCCTTGGGCTCCACGGCGGTGACGACGAATTGGGCGTCGATGACCTTGATCACGAAGCTATTTCTTGGCGCTGGTGGGCGCAGGCGCCGTGTGGGGGGTGGAGGCGTCGGCGCGGCCGGAGCGGCGGGCCCGCTCGGCGGACCAGTGGTCGATGGCCTTGAGCGACTCCTTGAAGTCGAACGGCCGGAGGGAGGGCGAGGAGGCGTCGTGGCAGGAGCGGCACTGCTTCTCCGACGGGTCCACCAGGCCGACCAGGCGGGACAGCTCCGAGTCCTTCATCACGTACTCGGGCGAGTAGTACTGGCCGCCGCCGTGGCACGTCTCGCAGGTGACGCTGGCCGTCGTCTGGGTGACCTGCTCGGGCGAGTGGCACGACAGGCACCGCCCGTCCTTGCGCTGCTGCTCGGAGAGCGAGTTCTCGGCGCGGGCATGCTTGGACTGCATCCACGCCTCATAGGCCTCGGGGTGGCAGCCCTTGCAGCTGTCCGGCCCGACGAAGTCGGCGGCCATGGCCGCGCCACCGAGGGCAAGTACGAGGAGGGGCAGGATGCCGGCGCCAGGAGCACGCATGGCAATCCGACTAGCAGACCCCCCCGGACGGGGCAAGGCGTCTCGTGATTGAATGCCCGCCAGCATCATCCGTTGAAACAACGTGGAATCCTTGAGCCCTGCCTGCCCGATCCGTTAGGAGGAATCGTGATGCGGACCCTGACCCTCCTTGCCGTGCTCGCCTTCGCCGTCCCCGCCGCCGCCAAGCCGTGGCAGGGCATCGAACCCGGCGTTTCCAAGCGGGAGGAAATCGTCAAGAAGTTCGGCGAGCCCTCGCGCACCGTCACCCAGGACGGCAAGGAGATCATCGCCTACCTGGGGAAGGAAGCCATCAAGGGCACCACCCAGGCCCAGTTCAAGGTGGACCCCGGCTCGCAGCTGGTGGAGCGCATCGACGTGTTCCCCGGGCCCGTCATCGACAAGGAGACGATTGAGAACAGCTACGGCCCGGCCTGCCCGTCCGGCCCGGTGCCCGCCGCCCCGTGCTACCTGCGCAAGCTGACGGACGACTTCCGCACCTACTTCCTCTACCCCAAGCTGGGGCTGGCCATCTTCTTCAACGAGGACGGCAAGACGGTGCAGTCCTTCACCTTCACCACGCAGAAGGCCGCGAAGTAGGCCCCGCCCGTGCACGTCTTCGGGCTGACGGGCGGCATCGCCTCGGGCAAGAGCACCGTGACGCGGATGCTCCGCGAGCTGGGCGCCGAGGTGCTGGACGCGGACGTGCTGGCCCGCGAGGTGGTGGAGCCCGGCACCCCCGGCCTCACCGAGGTGGCCGCCCGCTTCCCCGGCGTGGTGGGCCCCGACGGCCGGTTGGACCGGGTGAAGCTGGGCGCGCGCGTCTTCGGTGACGCCCAGGAGCGGGCCGCCCTCAACGCCATCATCCACCCCCGGGTGCGCGACGCCTTCCTGGAGAAGGTCCAGGCGCTGGACGCGCGGGGCGTGGCGCGAGTCATCTACGACGTGCCCCTGCTCATCGAGAGCGGCATGCACACCTGGATGGAGGGGGTGGCGGTGGTGTGGGTGCCCCGGGACGTGCAGAAGGCCCGGCTGATGGCACGGGACGGGCTGGACGCGGCGGCGGCGGAGGCCCGGCTGGCCGCCCAGCTGCCCCTGGACGACAAGCGCGCCCACGCCACCTGGCTCATCGACAACAGCGGTGACGTGGCCGCCACCCGGGCCCAGGTGGAAGAGGTCTGGCGAGCCATGCTCGCGCGGGGCTGACGGCCGGGTATGCTGCGCGCCGCATGAGCGAGACGCGCAAGAAGGGCGGCGGCGCCGGGACGTATTTCATCACCGGCTACCCGGGGTTCATCGGCAAGCGGCTGGTGGAGCACATCGCCCGGGAGGACCCGAAGGGGCACATCTACGCGCTGGTGCAGCCCAAGCACCTCAAGGAGGCGCAGAAGCACGCCGCGAAGCTGAAGGGCGCTCCGGTGGAGCTGCTCACCGGCGACGTGGTGGACATGCACCTGGGCCTGTCGGGCGAGGAGTACCAGCGCCTGTGCGAGCGGGTGACGGACATCTTCCACCTCGCCGCGGTGGCCCAATTGGGCGTGCCCAAGGAGACGGCGTGGCGGGTGAACGTGGACGGCACCCGCAACATGCTGGAGCTGGCGCGGGACTGCGCGCACCTGGCGCGCTTCAACCACTTCTCCACCTGCTACGTGTCGGGCGACCGGCTGGGCGTCATCGCCGAGGACGAGCTGGACCGGGGCCAGGCCTTCCGCAACCCCTACGAGGAGACGAAGTTCCAGGCGGAGCGGCTGGTGCAGCGCGCCGGGGCCAGCCTGCCCGTCACCGTGTTCCGGCCCTCCAGCGTGGTGGGGGACTCGCGCACGGGGGAAATCGACAAGTTCGAGGGGCCCTACTACCTGGGCATCCTGCTCGTCACGTCGCCGCTGGTGGTGCCGCTGCCGCTGCCGGGCAACGGCGTGGCGCCGCTCAACGTGGTGCCGGTGGACTACGTGGTGGAGGCGGTGTTCCGGCTGTCGAAGGACGCGCGCGCCGTGGGGCGCACCTTCCACCTGGTGGACCCCAACCCCATGAGCGCCCGGCGCGTGTACGAGCTCATTGCGGAAAAGGCCAACAAGAAGCTGCCGCGCTTCAACCTCTCCGCCCGTGCGGCGGACGTCATGCTGCGGCTGCCGGTGCTGGAGAAGCTGGCCCGGCCGCAGCGCGCGGCCATCAGCTACGTGAATCACCTGGCCATCTACAACTGCCACAACACCCTGGAGCTGCTGGACGGCACCGGCGTGCGCTGCCCTCCCCTCGCCTCGTACCTGGACCAGCTGGTGGCCTACGTGCGCGAGCAGTACCGCAAGCGCCGCGAGGACACCCAGGTGGACGACCCGCTGGACCACGGGCCCGTGCCCGAGCGTGAAGATTCCGACGCCTCCCCCCGTCAGGGACGCTGACCATGCGCGCACACGCCTTCGCCCTTGCCCTCGCGGCCCTCGCCTCCTCCGGATGTGTCGTCAACGGGGGCGACAATGACGGGCCCGTCTGTACGCCCTCCACCTGCCGCGAGCCCAACCGCACCCAGTGCGTGGTGGAGGGGGAAGAGACGCGGTGCCTGTGCGACGTGGGCTTCGTGGCCCGCCCCAGTGGCGTGTGCGAGCCGGTGAGCGCCGCCAACTGCGCGGTGCACGCGGGGGACTCGGCCGAGCCGGACGACTGCCAGGCGCGCGCGTGGGCGCTGGTGGCGGACGGGCGGGCCAACCTGCGGAGCATCGACCCCATTGGGGACCTGGACTTCTTCCGCTTCGAGGCCAAGGCGGGCCGCATCTACTCGGTGACGGTGGTGCCCGAGGGCGGCAGCCTGCTGCCGCGCGTGGACGCGTTCGACCAGGGCGGCGTGTGGCTGGACGCGGTGGACGGCCGGCCCCGCGCGGAAATGACGTTCAAGACGCCCACCACGGCGCCCTACTTCCTGCGCGTCAGCCACTCGCCAGTGGACGTCTCCGCGGCCACCGGGCCGTATGTCGTCACCTTCACCGAGGTGGGCGACGACGACCATGGCGACAGCCCCGAGTCCTCGACGGAAATCATCCCGGACTCCGCCGCGGACCCGACGCCCGAGAGCGTCTTCGGGCGCTTCAACTTCCGGCGCGACGAGGACTGGTTCGAGTTCTCCGCGACGGCCGGGCGCAACTACCGCCTCGTCTTCGACGGGCCGTCGGGCCGCGTGCTGCCGGTGGTGGAGGTGTACCTCGGCAGTGACTTGCAGCGGCCGCTGTTCACCCGGCAGAACCCCACGGTGGACTTCAGCGTGCCGTCGAGCGGCCCGGTGTTCCTGGTGATGTACCTGCCGGACGGGAGCCAGGGCAGCTACGCGTTCAACTTCCTGGAGTAACGGCCGGGCGTGGTAGACAGGTCGGTGATGCCACGCACCTTCCAGCCAGGCGACACCTTCACGCACATCCGCGAGTGCGACCGGTACCGGCCGATCTACTACGCGGGTGTTTCCGGGGACTACAACCCCATCCACATCGACCCCGAGGCGGGCAAGGCCGCGGGGCTCGGCGGCAACATCCTCCAGGGGTTGTGCACGCTGGGCTGGGCCGTGGAGGCCGTCGGCCTCTTCGTGGGAGACCCGGGCCGGGTGCGGCGCGTGCGCGTGCGCTTCTCGAAACCCGTGCGCCCCGAGGACACCATCACCTTCCAGGGCAAGGTGACGTCCATCCAGGACGGACGGCTCACCGCGGAAGTCTCCGCCACCAACCAGCGCGGCGAGGACGTCCTCAAGGGCGCCGTCGTCGAAGCCTCCATCGGATAACGCTCATGGCCCTCGACAAGCGCTTCATCGGCCGCGAGTACGGCCCTTTCAGCTACACGATTGGCGCGGAGAAGATGCGCGAGTTCACCCTCGCCATCGGTGGTGCCACGCCCGGCGCCGCCACCCCGGGTGAGCCGCCCGCCCACGTCAGCCCGCTGCTCTACGACGAGCAGGCCGCGAAGGCCGGGCCGCATGGCGGCCTCATCGCCTTCCCCAGCTTCGCCGTCGTGTTCGCCATCCGCCCGTTCAGCGCCGCCATCGCCGACCCGGAGCTTCAAATCAACTTCCAGATGCTCGTCCATGGCGAGCAGGAGCTGGAGTTCCTGGACGTCATGCGCCCCGGTGACGTGATGACCACCACCGGCCGAATCGCGGACCTGTATGACAAGGCCCGGATGAGCTTCATCGTCGTCACCAGCGAGACGCGCAACCAGCGCGGGGACGTCGTGGTGAAGGGGACGTGGACGGCCGTCGTCCGGGGCTGAAGCCTCAGCCCGCGGCGATGACGCCTTCGTCCAGCAGCTGCGCGAGGATGCGCGCGGTATCCAGCCGCGTCATCCCCGACAGGGCGAACAGGTCCTCGTAGCTCACCGCGCCGTCAATCTGCGCCAGCACGAAGCCGGCGCGGTGGTCCAGGTTGAGCCAGATGATGTCGTCCGGCTGCAGGCGCACCCGGGGCACCCGCCCCAAATCCCCGAGCTTGGACTCCAGCATCGCCATCAGCATCCGCTCGCTGCGCTGCCGCAGCGCCTCGACGCGAGGGTCTGCCGGCGCCAGCTCCTTCGCCTTGAACAGCAGGTCCACCGCGCCGGAGTGGTCGTCCAGCTCCAGCAGGTCCTCCGCCCCGCGCAGCAGCAGGTCCAGCTCGCTCTCCCCGGAGGGCACGCCGTACTCCTGCGTGTCGCCGCGCGGGACGCCGTACTCCTGCGTCTCGCTCTCCGGAAGGACGTACACCTGCGGCTCGGACTCGTCGTCCTGTGCCAGCAGCTCCATCGCATCCACCCGGCTCCGGCCCGAGTCCTCCGGGAGGAACACCGGCGCGGGCGTCTTCGGGTGGCCGAACTCCGAGGGCCCGCCCTGCCCTTCCGCCCACGCGCCCCAGTCCCCCTCCAGCGCGGGAGACACCGCCGTCAGCCGCCCCAGCACCTGCGCGGGCGCCGGGGCGATGTCCGGAGGCGGCGGAGAGAAGGGCGTCGCGGAGCCGAGCGTCAGCGCCGTCTTCGTCGCCTCCAGGTACTCGCGGGCGCGGGCATTGCCAGGGTCCAGCTCCAGGGCGCGCTCGAACAGGCGCAGCGCGCCCCGGGCATCACCGCTCAGCCGCAGCCACAGTCCCGCCTCGATGAGCTGATTCGCCCGCTGGTGGCTCATCTATCGCCCCGTTCCGCTCTGGGCCGGCCCCCGAAGCTGGGTGAGGCAGCCCGACAGCAGCTCGCACGCCCGCCCCAGCGCCGCCACGTCCTCGCCGTCACGCACGCGCGCGCATGCTCCAGCGCCTGCTCCGCCCGGGGCACCACGTCCGGCGACAGCCCGCCGCCGCCCGGCAGCAGCCGCGCCCGCGTGAGCGCGTCCATCAAGTCCCGCGCCAGCGAGTCCAGCTCCATGCGCTTGGTCTTCAGCTCCTCGGAGATGCGCGCGGCCATGAGGTAGCCGCGCTGCTCGTCGATGATGCGCTTGAGCTCCTCCTCCGTCAGGCCGCTCGACGCGGTGACGGTGATGGACTGGCGCAGGCCCGTGTCGCGGTCCTTCGCGGACACGGAGACGATGCCCTCCGCGTTGATGTCGAACGTCACCTCGATTTCGACCTGCCCCTTCAGCGCCTCGCGCAGGCCGGTGAGGACGAACTCGCCCAGCAGCTCGTTCTGGTGCGCCGCCTCGTGCTCGCCCTGGAGCACCATGATCTTCACCGTCCGCTGGAAGTCCTTGGACGTGGCGAACACCTCCGTCGCCGAGGTGGGCACCGTGGTGTTCTTGGGGATGATGCGGCGCACGAAGCCGCCGGCAATCGCCACGCCCAGGCTCTGCGGCGTGACGTCCAGCAGGAGCAGCTCGCTCTCCTGCGCCACCAGCGCATGCGCCTGGATGGCGGCGCCCAGCGCCACCACCTCTTCGGGGTGCACGCCCTTGCAGGGCTCGCGGCGGAAGTAGCCGCGCACGGCCTCGACAATCTTCGGCATGCGCGACATGCCGCCGACGAGGATGACCTCCTTCAGCTCCGAGGGCCGCACCCCCGCCTCGCCCAGCACCTCCGTGGTGATGCCCACCACGCGCTCGGTCAGGTCCGACGTCAAATCGTCCAGCTTCTCGCGGGTGAGCGTGGACTGCAGGTGCAGCGCGGCCCCGCCGCCCGGCGGCGTGCTGATGAAGGGCAGGTTGAGCTGCGCCTCGCGCACGCTGGACAGCTCCACCTTCGCCTTCTCCGCCGCGTCCTTCAGCCGCTGCAAGGCCATGCGGTCCTTGCGCAGGTCGATGCCGTGCTCCTTGGCGAACCCGAACACCAGCCACTCGATGATGCGGTTGTCCCAGTCCTCGCCGCCCAGGTACGTGTCGCCGCCGGTGGCCACCACGTCGAAGACGCCCTGGTTGATTTCGAGCACGGACACGTCGAAGGTGCCGCCGCCCAGATCGAGCACGGCCACGCGCCCGTTCACCGTGCGCCCGAAGCCGTAGGCCAGCGCCGCCGCGGTGGGCTCGTTGAGGATGCGCAGCACCTCCAGCCCGGCGATGCGGCCCGCGTCCTTGGTGGCCTGGCGCTGGGCGTCGTTGAAGTACGCCGGCACGGTGATGACCGCCCGGCTGACGGGCCGGCCGAAGTGCGCCTCGGCGTCCGTCTTCAGCTCCTGGAGGATCATCGCGCCGAGCTCCGGCACGGACAGGCCCTTGCCGCCCATGCGGATGCGCAAATCATCGTGCTGCCCGGCCACCACCTCGTACGGGAGCGCGCGCATCGCGTCCTGCACCTCGTGCGAGGAGAACTTCCGGCCGATGAGCCGCTTGGCGGCGTAGACCGTCTCCTGCGGGTTGGTAATCGCCTGGCGCTTGGCGATGCTCCCCACCAGCCGCTTGCCATTCTTGGACACCGCCACCACGGACGGGGTGAGCGCCTGTCCGGTGCGGTTCTTGATGACGAGGGGCTGGCCGTCCTGGACGGTGGCGACGATGCTGTTCGTCGTCCCCAGGTCGATACCTATGAGCGGTTCGGCTTCAGCCATGGGGAACCGTACGCATTCCTAGAACGTCCAGCGCAGCTTCTTGAGCGCCGCCTTCGCGTCGGCGTTCTCCGGGACCAACTTCACCGCTTCCTCGAAGGCGCGCTTGGCCAGCTTCTTCGATCCTGCGTCCATCAGCACCTTTCCGAGCAGGACGTGGTGTTCGACACGCCGGGGCTCCAGGTCCGCGGCGCGCTGCGCCATGGAGCGGACCTCGCCCACATCGTGCCCCAGCTGGTACCCCAGGCGCGCGGCCCGGAAGGCCGCCTCCGCGCTCTGGTCGTCCAGCGAGCTGGCGAGCCGGTAGGCCGTGTGCGCGGCCTGGGCGTCTCCGCCCTGCTCCAGGCTACGGCCCCGCGCCAGCTCCGTGCCGGCGCGCGCGCGTCGTCACGGAAGCTGGC
>JBKGHK010000292.1:0-11967 GCA_046520375.1 Pyxidicoccus sp. 3LFB2 | reverse complement strand
CGCGCTTCGGTGGCACCGTCGAGGCCGCGCCGCTACAGGACGGCACCCTGCGCCTGCGGGGCCCCGCCGCCGCCGTCGTCCGCTTCCCCTCGAAGGGCTGAGCAGGACGCAGGGCCCTCCCCCGCGCGCGTGCAGCGCAGGCGGGGGAGCTGGCCGGGTGGGGACAGCGCGTTGGGAATTCCATATCGGTCCAAAGGGTATTTTCGCCCGCAGACCGAAACGTTGATTGCAAAACGCCGCTGGCCGTAGCCGGAGAGAGCCTCACGCACCGAACGTGGGCGTCTCCGTGTGGCGGGTCAGCGAATGGAAGCCAACGCGCCGCGGGGGGAACGCGGCGCTCCGGTCCGGCACCGTCCGGGCCGGTGAGTCGTGGCACCTCGCGGCCTCACCTGAGGTAGTGAATTGAATCGACACATGACTTCGTCCCTGGGCGGATGGAAGCGCTTCCGCATGCCGATGGGCGCGCTCTCCCTGGCTGCCTTCATGGCGGCGAGCCCCGCGCTGGCAGCAGGCGGCTTCACCGCCGCCACCGCCAGCGGGAACGACGGCAACGTGCCTGCCAGTGCCATCGACGGCAATCTGGCGACCCGCTGGTCCAGCAATGGCGTGGGCCAGTGGATTCGCGGTGACATGGGCGCGGTGAAGGCCATCAACGCGCTGGATATCGCCTGGTACAATGGCAATCAGCGCGCCAGCAAGTTCGTCATCGCCACCTCGTCGGACGGCACCACCTTCACGCAGGTGTTCTCTGGCACCTCGTCCGGCACCACGACGTCCCTGGAGCGCTACACGTTCCCCACGGTGAACGCCCGCTACGTGCGCGTCACCGTCAATGGGAACACCGTCAACACCTGGGCGAGCATCTCCGAGCTGGCGGCCAGCGCGGGCAGCACCACCCCGCCGCCCCCGCCCCCGCCTCCGACGGACCCGGCGCCCACCACCGGCAAGGACAAGTTCGGTGTGACGATGATCTACCCGTCGAAGGCCGGCGGTGAGGCGTGGGCCCTCGCGGACAACGCCACCAGCGACTCGCGCTTCGACCCGCAGAACACCATTACGCGCAACGCGGACGGCTCCTGGAAGATGAAGAACAGCCAGGTGCGCATGTCTGTCTTCACGTCCACCGGCTACAGCGCCTCCAAGATTCCCACGTATGACCGCGACGTGCTGGCCAGCCGTGGCTACATGCAGGCCGCCAACGACTGGAAGAACGTGGAGATGACGGGCTTCGTGAAGCTCAACGCGGCGCAGGACAGCTCGGACAACTTCGACTGGTACGCGCGCGGCGGCAAGCACAACGACAACAACTCGGGCTGTGAGGGCAGCAGCTACAAGGGCGCCCTGCACTATGACGGCCGCGCCCGCTGGCAGAAGGAGACGTGGCACGTCTCCTACGAGCAGGCGGCCTACAAGCCCGGCACCTCGGCGCTCAAGGGCCGCTGGGTGGGCTTCAAGTCGGTGATGCGCAACACCACCGTCAACGGCAAGGAGGCCGTGCGCCTGGAGCTGTTCGTCAACGAGAACGCCGACAAGGTCACCTGGAAGAAGGTCTACGACATGGTGGACTCCGGCACGTGGGGCGGCGACGCCGACCACTGCGGCGGCGCCACCGGTGCCATGCCGATTACCTGGGGCGGCCCCATCGCCGTGTTCCGCTGGGACAACGCCAACGACGTGGACTTCAAGTGGCTGTCGGTCCGCGAAATCCAGCCGTAATCAAGGTTCGCTGACCTGAATCGCCCACCCGTCCCGCACCCTGGGACGGGTGGGGGACTCGCGAGGGCGCGAGGAGCACTGTCTCCTCGCGCCCTTTCGCGTTCGCGGGCCCTGGGCGCGGGCCGGGCCGTGCGGCGAAGATGCCCGGCCATGGAAGCCCTCGAGCGCTGGTTCCACCTCCGTGAGCGCGGCACCACCGTGGCCACGGAGCTGCGAGCGGGCGTGACGACGTTCCTGACGATGGCGTACATCCTCCTGGTCAACCCGCAAATCCTCGCCGAGGCGGGGATGCCCGCGCAGGACGTGGTGTTCGCCACGGCGGTGGGCTCGGCGGTGGCCACGCTCGTCATGGGCGTGTACGCCAACTTCCCCTTCGCCCTCGCGCCGGGCATGGGCATCAACGCCTACTTCACCTACGGCATCGTCCAGGGGCTGGGCGTGGACTGGCGGGTGGCGCTCACCGCCGTCTTCGCCGAGGGGCTCATCTTCCTCTTCCTGTCCTTCGGCGGCGTGCGCACGGTGCTCATCAACGCCATCCCCCACTCGCTGAAGCTGGCCACCACCACCGGCATCGGCCTGTTCCTGGCGCTCATCGGCCTGCGCAACGGCGGGCTGGTGGTGGCAAGTCCCGCCACGCTGGTGCAGTTGGGCGACCTGCGCGACGGCGCCGTGCTGCTGGGGCTGGCGGGGCTGCTGCTCATCGGAGCGCTGGTGACGCGGCGGGTGAAGGGGGCGCTGCTCCTCGGCATCGCCGCGGTGGCGGTGGGCGCGTGGGCGCTGGGGCTGGCGCCGGGGCCCTCGGGCTTCTTCCAGTGGCCGTCGCTGCCGCGCGAGACGCTGGGGGCGCTGGACTTCCGAGGCCTGTTCACCGCGAAGGTGCTGGGGGTGACGCTGGCGCTGCTCTTCGTGGACCTGTTCGACACGGCGGGCACGCTGCTGGGCATGGGGCGCATGGGCGGCTTCCTCACGCCCAAGGGCGAATTGCCGGGCGCGGGCCGGGCCTTCGTCGCGGACGCGGTGGGCACCATGGCGGGCGCGGCGCTGGGGACGAGCGCGATTACGACGTACATCGAGTCCGCCGCGGGCGTGGAGGACGGCGGGCGCACGGGGCTCACCGCGGTGACGGTGGCCGGGCTGTTCCTCCTGTCGCTGTTCTGCATCCCCCTCCTGTCGTCCATTCCCGCCGTGGCCACCGCGCCCGCGCTGGTGGCGGTGGGGGCGATGATGATGTCCGGCGCGGTGGAGGTGCCGTGGGGGCGCTTCGACGAGGCGCTGCCCGCCTTCCTCACCGTGGCGCTGATGCCCTTCACCTACTCGATTGCGCACGGCGTCTCGGCGGGCATCGTCAGCTACGCGGTGCTCAAACTTCTGACGGGCCGTCCGCGCGAGGCACACCCGGTGTTGTACGGGCTGGCGGCGCTCCTGGGCGTGTACCACGCGCTCGCCTGAGCGGCGGCCGGCGGGCCACCAATCGGTCCCCACCGCGCTGCTCGCGGGGTAGGCTGGGGGGCGAGGCCCTTCTCACCCAACTCCGGGGTTCCCACAGTCGACAGGGACTCCGCTCCATGCTCTGCATCCCACCGCCATGGCCATGAACGTACAGACTGCGACCGCGTCGTCAGACAGCATCTGGGAGAAGGAAATCCTCCCGGCGCTGGAGCGCTACATCCGCATCCCCAACAAGTCGCCCTCCTTCGACCCGGACTGGGTGAAGTCCGGCCACATGGAGGCCGCGGTGAAGCTCATCTCGGAGTGGTGCCGCGCGCAGGCGCCGCACCTGCCGGGCCTGGAGCTGGAGGTCATCCGGCTCAAGGACGAGAAGGGCAACCCGCGCACGCCCGTCATCTACATGGAGGTGCCGGGCACCAAGGGCGACGACACCGTCCTGCTGTACGGCCACCTGGACAAGCAGCCGGAGATGACCGGCTGGCGCGAGGGCCTGTCGCCGTGGACGCCGGTGCGCGAGGGCGACAAGCTCTACGGGCGCGGTGGCGCGGACGACGGCTACTCCGCCTTCGCGTCGCTCACGGCCATCCGCCTGCTGAAGGAGCAGAACCTGCCGCACGCGCGCTGCGTGGTGCTCATCGAGGCGTGCGAGGAGAGCGGCAGCTACGACCTCCCTGCGTACATCGAGGCGCTGGCGCCGCGCATCGGCAAGCCCTCGCTGGTGGTGTGCCTGGACTCGGGCTGTGCCAACTACGAGCAGCTGTGGATGACCACGTCGCTGCGCGGCATCGTCGGCGGCAACCTGCGCGTGGACATCCTCACCGAGGGCGTGCACTCCGGTGACGCGACGGGCATCGTCCCGTCGTCCTTCCGCATCCTCCGGCAGGTGCTGTCGCGCGTGGAGGACGAGGCCTCGGGCCAGGTCAAGGTGACGGGGCTGCACGTCGAAATCCCGAAGGAGCGGCGGGAGCAGGCGCGCGAGGCGGCGAAGGTGCTGGAGAAGGATGTCTTCACCAAGTTCCCCTGGGTGCCCGGCGCGAAGCCGGTGTCCGAGGACGGCGCGGAGCTGGTGCTCAACCGCACCTGGCGGCCGGCGCTGGCGGTGACGGGCGTGGACGGCATGCCGGCGCTGAGCAACGCGGGCAACGTGCTGCGGCCCTTCACCACCTTCAAGCTGTCCATGCGCATTCCCCCGCGCCTGGACCCGAAGGCGGCCACGAAGGCGCTGAAGGAGGCGCTGGAGAAGGACCCGCCGTACGGCGCGAAGGTGACCTTCGAGGGTGAGAAGGCCAGCGTCGGCTGGGACGCGCCGCCCCTGGCGGGCTGGCTGTCGCGCGCGGTGGAGTCGGCGTCGAAGACGTTCTTCGGTCAGCCGGCCATGGCCATGGGCGAGGGCGGCACCATTCCCTTCATGGGCATGCTGGGCGAGCGCTTCCCCGAGGCGCAGTTCCTCATCACCGGCCTCCTGGGCCCGGGCAGCAACGCCCACGGCCCCAACGAGTTCCTGCACGTGCCCACCGGCAAGAGGCTCACCTGCGCGGTGGCCAGCGTCATCGCCGACCACTTCGGCCGCTAGCGGCAGCCGTCCCCGCTCCCGTCACCGGGAGCGGGGCGTCCGTGGCCTAGAGGCAGTCGACCAGGCCGTCGTAGAGCGACTGCGTCGTCCGGGGCAGCGGCGCGTTGATGGGCGAGGTGCCCGCGAGCGCCGTCAGGAAGTCGCGAATCGTGGTCCTGCGCGCCAGCGGGGCCTTGCAGGTCCACGTCTGGGTATCCACGGTGATGGCGCCGGTGGCCGGGTCGATTTCCTCGTTGCTGGCGGCGAACACCCAGACGCACTCGCCGATGACGCCCGTGCGGCTCTCGACGGAGCAGCGGAAGCGCAGCGACTCGATGTTGCTGTAGTCGCCCTCGCAGAAGGTGTCGCCACAGACGTCGTCGAAGTTCTGCTTCAGGCTGGACGTCAGCTGGTACCACGCCTCGATGTCCGCGTCGGACGTCAGGTAGCTGGACGTGTCGACGTACTGGCGCGCGGCGGCGCTCTGCGCGGAAGCGGAGAACGTCAGACCTGCGACGGCGGCGAGGACCCACGAACGGATGTTCAAGATGATGCTCCTTTTCAGGCGGGGTGAAGTTCCCATCGTCCCACAGGAAGCCACTGCATCTGCAACATGATGGAAACAGCGCCCCCGGGGATGATTCGTCCCGGCGTGGCGTTCTGCTACAGGGTCGCCAGTCACCCCTCGCAGCCGTCCTTTCGGAGGAGCCCCCGATGAAGCTCTATTTCAATCCCAGGAGCCGTGCGGTCATCGCGAAGTGGATGCTCGATGAGTGCGGCGCGAAGTACGACCTCGTGCCCATCGACTTCACGAAGCGTGAGCACAAGGCGCCGGAGTTCCTCGCCATCAACCCCGCCGGCAAGCTGCCCGCGCTGGTGGATGGCGACACGCGCGTCTTCGAGGGCGCGGCCGTCTGTCTGTACCTCGCGGACAAGTTCCCCGAGGCCAACCTCGCACCGAAGATTGGCGCGCCGGAGCGGGGCCGCTACCTGTCGCTGGTGGTGTACTCGACGTCCCAGGTGGAGCCCTCCATGGGCGACCACATGATGAAGCTCGA
This sequence comes from Pyxidicoccus sp. 3LFB2, assembly GCA_046520375.1. Classification (GTDB taxonomy): domain Bacteria; phylum Myxococcota; class Myxococcia; order Myxococcales; family Myxococcaceae; genus Myxococcus. The sequence continues at coordinate 6,192 of JBKGHK010000292.1, read as the reverse complement.
GACGGCGCCGCAGCGCGGCTGGACGGACTTCCCGGGCGTCCTCGACGCGGTGGAGCGCGAGCTTGGCGCCGGGCCCTACCTCTTCGGTGACTGGTTCACCGCGGCCGACGTGATGATTGGCGCGATGTTCATCTGGCAGCGCATCCAGGGCGGGAAGACGGGGCGGCCGAAGCTCGAGGCCTACGTCGACCGGCTCATGGCCCGCCCCAAGGGCATCAAGCTCGGCTAGCACGGCGGACACGGGTGACCAGCCAGGAGGCAGGTGGGGGGAGGGGGAGATGGGGGGGGAGCCCGCCTCCCGGCCGGTCGAATCCTGAAGGGTGTGGGCCAACCGGGAGGCGAAGGGGGAACCTCGCCTCCAGGCGGGGTGCTGAAGGCGCTGCTAGTCCAGGTAGCCGAGCGTCTCGCTGCGGTCGACGGCCTCGCCGTAGACGGTGTAGCCCGAGTACCAGGACGTGTCGTTGGTGCCGAGCTTGTCCTGCTGGAGGTGCGCGTGCGGACCGGTGGAGTTGCCGGTGGCGCCGATGTTGCCCACCTGGCAGCGGTCACACGTGCGGTCGTACGAGTCGCTCGTCTTGATGAAGTGCCACTGGCGGAACGTCCAGCCGCTGGCCCAGACGTGCTTGGCCTCGTTCTGCGTGCCGCTGCCCGTCCCGTTGCAGTAGATGCCCGTCTTGCGGATGGTGACGTTCCAGGAGACGGAGCCGACCACGCCCGTCTCGGCGCCCCAGTAGTTGCACCGGCCGCCCGCGCCAATGTCCACCGCGCGGTGGCTGCCACCGCTCGGATAGGTGGTGGTGGCCGTAATCGTGCCGGTGTGGGTACCGCGAACCTCGTGGGCCGTCACAGCGGCGGGAATCATCGCCAGCGAGGCCAGCGCGGCCAGACCCGTCTTCATGATGCTACGCATCGTCGTTCCTTTCGGGCCGCCAGGGCGGCCCCCGATTGAACTGCGCTTCACGGAGCCTGCTGCAACCGCTGCTTCTCCCTCAGGATCAGGCTCCACTCCTGAAGGCCCATGCCGAGAACGCGGACCCATGCGTCGACCTCGGGCACCAGGCGCGGGTCCACTCCCCGGAGGCGCTGGAGGTCGGGAATCGCCCCGGAGAAGCCGAGCTGGGCGATGCTCTGCAGCAGCATCTTCCGCACCCCGACGTCCCGCTCGTCGCGGTACATGCCGAGCAGCGTCTCTCGCGCGCCGGCCATCTGCTCCGACGGCACCCCGCCCAGCGCGTTGGCGGCGGCCGCGCGCACGCTGGCGTCGTCACTGCGCAGCAGCGACTTGAGGCGCTCGGTGGACTCCGGGCTGATGTGCTCGGTGGAGACGTTGTCCAGAATCCGCGCCGTCACCTTCGGGTCCGTGGAGGCGGCGGCCGCGCCCACCGCCGCGTCGGCGGCCGGGCCGTGGTGGCCCGAGTAGACGAACTGGTTGTCCTCGATGAGGTTCGTCGCGGCCTCCTGGCGCACTTCGGGGGAGGCGTCCCGGGCCAGGCGCTCGTACAGGTCGCCGGTGTTCTCCGTGGCGCTGGTGCGCCGCAGGGCGCGCAGGGAGGCGACGCGCAGGGCCGGGTCCCGCTCCTCCTGGATGCGCTTCGCCACCATGCCCATGGCGGCGGGGTCCGCTCCGCGCTCGGTACGCGCCACCAGCGCGGCGGCGAGGTGCTCCACCATGACGGGGTCCGTCTCCCGCTCGAAGGCCGCGCGCAGCTCGGCGTCCGGCAGCGTGACGGCGGACTCGCGCAGCAGCGTGCGCAGGTACTTCTTGTAGGCCGGTGACTTCGAGGCGAGGCCCCGGCGGATGCTGCCCATCAACCCCTCGACGGAGCAGCTCTCCGCGCGCAGCTCGGGGGCGGTGGCCTGCGCGGACGCGGTGACGGGGAAGAGGTGGCAGAGCGCGAGCGCGGCGAGGCCGAGGGCGCGCGAGGCGAAGGCGTGGGGGCGGGGCATGGCGTGGGTTCCCGGGCTCATTCTTCGTGGCGGTCGAGGCAGCCGAAGGGGTCCTGGTCGGGCAGGCTGTTCCACACCCGCACGAAGTCGAGGGTGCCGCTCGCGTAGATGCGCTCGAAGGTCTGGTAGAGGGGCTGGAAGCGCGGGTCGGCGATGGCCATGTTCGCCATGGTGGGCAGCGACTCCTTGCCGGCCACGCGCGCGGCGAAGCGGAACAGGGCCCAGCGCGCGCAGATGTCCTGCTCCGTCGCGAAGGACTGGGCGAACAGCTCCAGCGTCCGGGCCTTGTCGCCGCCGGACACGGAGAGGTTGTGCGCCGCCGCCTCGCGGCCCTCCGGGCTGCCCTCGGTGGTGAGCACCTTCGCGTAGCGCGCGCTGGCTTCCTCATCCAGCACCGGGGTGGCGTGCATGGGCATGGACAGCGCCAGGTAGCGGATCTGCTCGTCGGGCGACTCGGCGCCGATGGTGAGCAGCTTGTCCATGTACGGCGCGATGTTGCCCTTCGCGGAATGGTCGCGCTTCATCACCCGGGCGATGGTGCGCGTGGCGGCCCAGCCGGCCTCGCCCGCGACGGGGTCCTTCGCGAAGTCCGCCAGCGTGCCGAGCGAGGCCGTATCCAACCGCTTCTGCGTGTCCAGCGCGGAGAGGATGCCCGCGCGGCGCTGGCCGTCCAGCGTGAGGTCCAGGCCCTGCTCCAGCATCCGCGCGGCGACCTGCGGCTGGTGGACGGCCTCCGAGTCGCGCAGCGCCATCATGATGACGTTGAACTCGCGGGGCGCGGCGTCGCGGCTCCAGCCCAGCACCTCCAGCGCATGGCCCGCGTCGTTGCCGATGAGCTCCGTGAGGCGCTCGCGCAGGTAGTTGCGGACGTTCGGGTCTCTCGACGCCAGCAGGGGCGCGGCCCAGTTGCGGAAGTTCCCAATCGTCACCGCGTCGTTGAAGCGCTCGATGTCGCTCCAGCAGACGGTGGCGTCGAAGCGGGGTGGCGGCTCCTCGGCCTGCGCGGCGCCTCCGCCGAAGTGGCCGTTGGCGCTGCCCTTCCCGGAGGGGCCCTTCGCGGGGGCGGTGGGGGCGGCGCCTTGTGTCCCGGAGGCTTCACCGTCGCCGGAGCCAAAGGCGAGCAGCGCCACCGCGGCGAGCAGCACGACGGCGCCAAGCCCGGCCAGGAGGACTGGCGGACGCCGGCCCTGGGGGCCCGTCACGGGAGAGGCGGAGCGGTGGACGGAGTCTGGGGTCATGACGGTGGCGGGCCTGTGAGGGGTTCCAGCCCCTCAGGAGGGCCGGGGGCCGCCGCCGTCTTGAAAAATGTTTTCGGGGATTTTCTCCCGGGTTTTTGCGAGCCCGAAGGACAGCGGCCCCATGAGGCGCCGGTGAGGTTCCGGCCGCTGCTCCGGCCCTCATGGGGCGCTGCCGCGGGGCTTTCAGTCCAGGAAGCCGATGGTCTCCGCGCGCGTCACCGACTCACCGTAGACGGTGTAGCCCTCGTACCAGCTGATGTCCTTGGTGCCGAGCTTGTCCTGCATGAGGTGGGCATGCGGACCGGTGGCCTGCCCGGTGCCGCCGGCGTTCCCAATCTGGCAGCGGTCGCAGGTGCGGTTGCGCGAGTCGGCCGTCTTGATCCAATGCTTCTGGCGGAACGTCCACCCGCTCGCCCAGAGGTGCCGCGCCTCGTTCGCGTTCTCGTAGCCGTTGCCGTTGCAGACGATGCCGGTGGTCTTGATGGAGACCGTCCAGGAGACGGAGCCGACCACGCCCGTCTCGGCGCCCCAGTAGTTGCAGCTGCCGGGGCCGATATCCACCGCGCGGTGGGTGCCGCCGCTCGGGTAGTAGGTGGTGGCCGTCACCGTGCCGGGAAACGGGGAGCGGACCTCGTGCGCTCCGACCGCCATGGGGATGAGCGCCAGCGCCGCCAGCGGGGCCTTCAGGGTGTTTCGCATCAGGGGGTTCCTTTCGGACCACTCACGGTCCGAACCTGAGGAGGCCTCCGGCCCCGCGGCCATCTCATGGAATCGGAGGAATCCCGTGCCGCAGCGGCCCGCATGGGTTGCCTCCCTGCCTGCTCTCCGTGCGGCGGAGCGAAGCTGCCGGGCAGGTGGTTCCTGGCGGCCGGGGCGTGCGGCTGCTGGTCCGCAGCCTCGGGCGATATCACTTTGAGGTCATGCCGATGGAGCGGTTCCAACTGGAGCGGGCGGTGGCGGTGGGTCGCGTCAGCCCTCGCGGCGTGCGCCTGTGGATGCGCTCACCGGGCGGAGGTCCGCACCGGCTGGAGCTGTGGCTGGTGGCGGCGCCCTCGGAGCGCGTCGCCTATGCGCTCGACATGGGGGACCGCGCCTTCAGCGACCACACCTACTCCTTCGCGTTCCCGGACGAGGTGCCCGGCGCGAAGGCGCTGGAGCCGGTGACGCAGTACGGCTTCCGGCTGAGCCGCGTGGATGGAACCCTTGTCGGCGAGGGGCGCTTCGAGACGCTTCCCGCCCGGCGCAGCCAGATGCCCAAGCGCTTCTGCATTGGCGTGGCCAGCTGTCACCAGCCCTTCGACGAGGACGGAGAGATGCACGAGATGGGCGTGCGGATGCTGCGCGTCGCCCGTACCGCCTGGGAGCGCTGTGACGTGAAGCAGGTGCTGTGGGTAGGGGACCAGCTCTACGCGGACTTCCCGGAGAACCAGTCCCTGTTCGACCCCGAGTACTTCAAGAAGGTGGGGCCTCCGGGGCGCAAGAGCCTGCTGGAGTGCACGCACGACGAGGCGCTCTCGGTGTACCACGCGCGCTACCGGCGCAACTGGGGCCACCCGGCGTGGCAGGAGCTGCATGCGCGCTTCCCCAGCTACCCCATCCTCGATGACCACGAGGTGGTGGACAACTACGGCTCCCAGCCCGAGCACCACCACAAGGACTGGCGCCACCTGCGCGACGCGGCCGAGGCGGCCTACCGCCACTACCAGCAGTCGCGCGTGGAGCCCCTGCGCCCCGGTGACGAGGGCCCCTACGACTACCCCTTCGAGTACGGCGCCGCCGCGGGGTACGTGCTGGACGTGCGCTCCGAGCGGCGCTCCACCGACGGAGACCATGCGCGCGTCTTCGCGCCGCACCAGCTGGAGCAGTTCGCCACCTGGCTGAACACGAACACCGAGGCGCCGGTGCTCTTCATCGTGGTCAGCGTGCCGCCGTTCTTCATGCCCGGCTGGCTGTCACGCGTGGCCCGCTACGTGCCGGGCAGCTTCCGCGAGGACGCGCATGACCGGTGGGTGCACCCGCAGTACCGCAAGGACCGCTGCCGGATGCTGGAGCTCATCAAGCACCACCAGCAGCGCAACCCCCACCAGCGCGTGGTGATGGTGGGCGGCGACGTGCACGTGGGCTACGCGGCCCGGTGTGACTGGCGCACGGACCCGCCAACGTCGCTGTACCAGTTCGTGTCGAGCTCCATCACCCACAAGATGTCCTCGCTCGACTGGCACATGGCGCGGCACATCCCTCGCACGCACTTCGTGATGTCGGATTTGGACGGGCGCGCGGCGCGCATCCACCTGCTGGGCGGAAGCATGGCGCGCGTCTTCCAGCAGCCGGTGGGCGGGCTCAACGTGGGCACCATCGAGGTGGACCTCGAAGGCGAGCACGCGCGGCTCAACTTCAAGCTGTACGGAGAGGACGAGGACGCGCCCGAGGAGCCGAAGCTCCTGTTCGAGTCCGGCTTCCAGTGAAGGCCCGGGTGGGCCGGGTGCCTCGGCATCGTCCGGGTGCGCCAGCCTCAGCGCATGCCCGGATGAACGCGCGACTCAGCGCGTGCCCTTGATGCCGCCGAGCCCGCCGCCCTGCTTCTTGCCGGAGACGGGGGTGACCTTCGTGTTCCGGGGCCGCTGCTGCTCCAGCGCCAGCTCCACCGCGGAGTCGCTGGCGGACACCTGACGCGTCACGGGGTCATACCCGCTCAGCTCCAGCGTGACCTCCACCGGCGCGCCGCCGGGCGGAAGGGGAACGTCCATCGGCGTCGTGCCCAGCGCCTTCCCACCGACGCTCACCGTCGCACCGGAGGGCACGGACGAGACGGGCACCGTCACGGAGCGGGGCGCCTCGGCCACAGGCCGTGCGGGCTGCGGAGTCGCGGGCGGCTGCGCCACCTGCACCGCGATGATGGGCTGCTGGGACGGCTTCACCGGAGTCGCCTCGGCGCCGCGCATGAAGACGAGCGCCGCGCCCGCGATGAGCAGCCCCGCACCCGCGGCCGCCACGGGCACCCAGGGCA
>JBKGHK010000291.1:0-11967 GCA_046520375.1 Pyxidicoccus sp. 3LFB2 | reverse complement strand
CGTGCCTGGGGGCAGGAGCGCCGCGCCCGCGACGAGAGAGACCGCCGCGCGCAGGAAGTCCCGGCGGCCAGGCCGCTCGGGCCGTGCTGCCTGCGACGATGGCTGGAATGAAGTCATGGTGTGCCTCCTCACCGGGCCGCCGCGGGGGCGACGATAAGCGCACCGCTCATCCATGGGGGTACGGCAAGGCTCTGCATCCTCGGGGCGCTGTCTGTCTGGGGCATCCGTCCGCCTTCCTGGCAATGAGGCACCAACGTTAAGGAGGGCCCTGGCCTGAGGGCAGCGAAACGATTTCGCGAAGTTGATGAACGGGATTCATGTGAAGCTGCCCGGGCATGCTCGAGCTTCGTCACTTCAAGTTGATTGCCGCGGTCGCCGACACCGGAAGCCTGGCCTCGGCGAGCCGGAATCTCCACCTCACGTCCTCGGCACTGAGCCACCAGCTCCGCGACGCCGAGGAGCGGCTGGGCGTGCAGCTCTTCCTGCGCCGCCAGCGACGTCTGCTCCTGACCGGCGCGGGCGAGAAGCTGCTCAGCTCGGCGCGACGGGTCCTGAGTGAGGTGGCCCAGGCCGAGGCGCTCTGCCGCGCACACCCGCAGGACGACCTGCTCCGGCTCAGCACCGGCTGCTACACGGTGTATGGCTGGCTGCCGCCCATCCTGGGGCAGTGGCAGGCGGAGTACCCGCGCGCCGAGCTGCGCATCGTCCTGGAAGCCACGCGTCAGCCCCTCGACGCGTTGTTGAACGGAGGACTGGACCTCGCGCTGACCACGGACGTCCCACGGCAGGCCCGCCTGGCGCAGACCCCGCTCTTCCAGGACGAGCTCCTCTTGGTGGTTCCCGCGGGCCACGCGCTGGCGCGGCGCGGCCATGTCACGGCGGAGGAGCTGGGGTCAGAGCACCTGCTCACCTATGCCGCGCCCCGGGAGCAGCTCGATGTCTTCACGCGCGTGCTCTGGCCCGCGAGCGTCGAGCCCCAGCGGGTCTCCCCCGTGCCCCTCACCGAGGCGCTCATCGAGCTGGTGCGAGGCGGAGTCGGCGTGACGGCGCTGCCCGGATGGATGCTGCCCGCCCAGCGCCAGGGACTGCACACCCTCCGGCTCACGCCCCGGGGGATTCGCCGGCGCTGGAGCGCGGTCACCCGCACGTCCCGCCAGCGCCCCGCGTCGTTGACCCGCTTCATCCAGCTGCTGCGCGAGCGCTTCTCCTCGGGCGGACCGAAGGCGCCCCAGCTGCCGGTGGGCATCGGGTGACGACTCACGGCCGCGCGTTGCCGGGCGTGAGGAGACCGCGCCGCGACAGGTGCATGCGTCACTCCTCCACGTGACGCATGGACCTGACCTGGGACTACCGGCTCGCGGCGCCAGCCCGTCTCACGGGTAGTGGATGCGGGCCCGGATGGCGCGGTGGCCGGAGTAGTTGAGGGGGTTGTCCGCACCGGTGAACTTGCGGTCGGCGGCGTCGCCCTCGTCATAGGTGACGGTGTGCCCCGAGGACGAGCGGGCCGCCGCGTTGAAGAAGAGGAAGTCGATGCGCCCCCCGGCCCCTCCCGTCCAGTTGTCCCCCAGGCACGCCTTGCTGCCCCCGCAGACCTCGTAGATGGGGTCGTTCCAGCCGTAGTTCACCGTGCTGGAAATCTGGCTGTTCGCCTGGTTGTACCACTGCTTGAAGTCACCGCTGGAGTTGAGGTCCCCCTCGTTGGAGTCAATGCCCCAGATGATGAGGTCGGCGGTGCCGGTGCCTCGCATCCTGGCGTCCGTGCGCTGGATGTTGACCTCCGCGCACGCGGGGTCCGAGGCCGGGCCGCCCTGGTCCGTCGGCCAGTGCGTCGACCCGAGGATGACCCGCTTGCCGGTGAGCTTGTCCTTGAAGGCCATGCGCACGCCGATGGAGCGCGACTGGCCGTTCAGCACGCACGCGCCATTGGCGCCCTTGTCGGCCTGCCAGGTGTCTCGCGTCCCGGCGATGGGCTCCAGGCGGCCGGTGCGGTAGATGATGGCGTTGGTCTGGAAGCGCTTCGCCTCGCCGCAGGGGCTGAGCTGGGGGTCCGGGTTCGCCTCGGCGATGACGAAGTCATACAGCCCGGGCAGGTTCTGCTGCATGTACTGCGCGAGACTGCCGGCCTGGCCCGCGCCGCTCATCTGGTGGACGATGAAGACGTCCGGCGAGTACGTCTGGTCCTTCATGTAATAGATGAGGTCCTGCCAGTCCCCCTCGCACGGGTTCTCACCGGGGTTGGGCAGGTTCTCGTAGTTCACGTTGTAGACCACCAGGAAGCCCGGGTTCTCATTCACCGTGACGCCCTGGGGAAGCGAGCCCACCGCCTCGGGCTCCGGCGTGTCCTGGACCGGGGTCTCCCCACAGCCAAAGAGGAACAGGGAGGTCATCACCGACACTGCGACTCTGAATTTCATGGGGACCTTCGGTTGGGATGGGCTGAGGAATTCAGGCTCCATCCCGATAGAGGGCCCGTCCCGACGGCCGTCTATGAAAATCCGCTCCCGGCCTCGCCACGGAGGCCGTGGAGGAAGGCTGAACCATCGAAGGCTGGCGGGGAGCCCGTGGTCCCATGACGCCCGTGTCAGGCTTCCTCGGAGCGCAACGGCACACAGGAGCATGTCTCCCTGGAAGAGGACTGTGCGGCATGGTGCTTGCTGAGGCAGCGGCCACCTCCTGGGGGAAGAGCCATGCCTCGTTTCATCTGTCTGCTCATGTTGTGGTTGGCCGTCCCAGCCTCATCCGCCAGGGCCGAGGAGCCGGGCACCGCACCGCCCGAAACCTCAGCTCGGGACTGGTTCGAGAATCCCACCCGCACCCGCAGCCTCGTGGGCCCCACCGCGCTCCCACTGCATGCGGGAGAGGGCTTCATCGGTCAGCAGGCATTCCTCATCACCACCGCGGAGGTGGGCCTCTCCGAGCGGGTCTCCTTGAACGCGGCTTCGGTCGTCCCTGTCGTCGCGGTGGCGCGGGGCTTCAGCGACGTCCCCTTCAGCCTCCTGGCGGGCATCAAGGTGACGTTCCCGCTGACGGAGCGGCTGCATCTGGCGTTCGGCGCGCAGGGCGGCACCTTCGACAGCGACCTGGTGGGAGTGCTGCTCGTCAATGGCGTCGCGGCCTACGGCGTCCTCACCTATGGAACGGGCGACGCGTACCTGTCACTCACGGTCCAGCCCATCTTCACCTGGGGAACCCTGGACGACTCCGGGAGCGCGATGGTGCTGCCCATGCTGGGGGGCTTCATCCGCATGGGGAAGCACTGGGGCCTCGCGGGGGATGTCGCGCTGTCGCCCATCCAGGGCATCAGCGAGCCGTTTGCCTTCGCGACCGCGGGCGGCCGGCTCCTGGGGGAGCACTGGTCCGTGGACCTGGGGCTCCTCGCCGGAAAGCGATTTCAGGACGCTTCGCTCACCGTGGTTCCCGGTGCATCCTTCTTGTTTCATTGGCGCTGAGCCGTTGCCGACGAAACACCACCGTAGCAGTCGCCCCACCTCTGCTTCCGGGCGTTCCGCCGCGAGGAACAGGGCTGGGACGGGGTGATGCAGGGGACTCGCTCACCCCGTCCCCAGGACATCCACCGCGGCCCTGCTGGAAAGCAGTCACCGCGGTGGACCGTCTATCTGGCTTCAGCTACCAGGCGCAGGCGCCGTAGCCCCAGCCCACCGGCCGGCCATCACAGACGCGCAGCCACGCGTAGAGCCAGCTGCCACACTGCGTATGCGAGTACCCGCCGCCCGTCGCGGTAGAGCATCCGCCAAAGCTGGTGCAGGGACCATGGTAGTCCCTGTAGTTGGCGGGGTTCTCGCAGTCGACCGCCATCGCCTCCACTCCCCCGGTCATTACTTCCGCGGGATTGCCCTCTGCATCAACGGGGGCATCGTACAGGCAGGAGAGCGCGGCGATCTCCCCCTGCTCAGCCTTCGCTGCCTCGTAGCACGCCTGGGGATCCGCTCGCGTGGTCTGCTTCTCCTGTCCGTCGTCACCGCCAGCCTCAGTCCCGCCGCAAGCGGCGAGGGACACGAAACCGATGGCAACGATGCACTGCTGGAAGACAGCCTTCCATGCGTTCGGCATAGCAACTCCTGTCGTGGGGTAGACGTCCATTGGCCCTCATGGGCGATACCCAGGCTAAACAAGTCACGTAGAACCTGTCAAACCGAATAAGACAGCGAGCCCATGATTACAGGCGTTTGTATTTGCATTTGGATTGCTCTTTCAATCCCATAGCACCCCACCTCTCTCCTGGCGCTGCAGCGAGGGCACTCGCCGGCTCAGTCCCAGGCCAGCGGGGCCTGACACTCGCCGCACTGCCGCTGCGCGAGGTCCAGCCACTCCAGCGCCTCGTCGAGCACGGCCTGCGTGGCGCCGGAGTGGATGTCCACCGCCGCGTACAGCCCGCCGAAGCGGCTGGCGATTCCAAGGCGGCCCTCTCCGCCGAAGACCTCCGCCAACGCGCGGGAGACCCGGCCCTCCACGTCCACCAGCGCACCGGGAGGCACCGGCGCACCGCGTTGGGGCACGACGGCCATCACCTCGGCTTCCTCGGTGCGCAAGCGCGGGGCGCGCTCCTGGAGGACCCGGTGCAGCGCCTGGCAGACGTCACACCCGGGATGCAGCAGGGCCACCAGCATGTCGCGCCGCTGCCAGGCGTCCAGCGTGCCGCGCGGACCGCCCTCCGCCGCCTCGATCCGGAACAGGGGAACCTCGCCTCGCTCGTGCATCCGTCACCTCCGCCCTCCTTCATAACGGCTGCACGGTAGAAATCCCTGGCTCAAGACTTCTTCCAGAAAAAGCCGCATTCCATGTAAGAGGGGCGCCTATGCCCCCTACCCTCCCCCCCACCCTGCGCCCACGCGGCGCGGTGCTCTTCCTCGTTCTCGGTCTGCTCACCCTGTCCCTGCCCGCCTCCGCGGGTGGGCGGTACTACAACCACTCGGGCAGCATCGAGACGAGCCACCCCAACTGGATGAACGCATTCCCGGACTCGACGAGCCTCGCGTCCATGTCCCTGCCCGGAACGCATGACACCATGGCGTTCACCAACGCCGGCGGAGACCTGACGCAGACCCAGTCCCTGAGTCTGCGGGCCCAGCTCGACGCGGGCATCCGGGCGCTCGACATCCGCTGCCGCCACATCGACGACGCCTTCACCATCCACCACGGCGTCGTCTACCTGAACGTCAACTTCACCGACGTCCTGACCACCGCCATCCAGTTCCTGAACGCGAACCCCCGCGAGACGCTCGTGATGCGCGTGAAGAAGGAGCACACGGAGGAGAACATCACCCGCTCCTTCGCCCAGACCTTCGAGGCGTACCGGAACCAGCCCGCCTTCAATCCCTACATCTGGCGGGGCAACTACGTGCCCACCCTGGGCGAAGTGCGCGGGAAGATTGTCATCCTGGACGACTTCGGTGACGGGGCCTACGGTATCCCCCGGTCCTCGCTGGACCGCCAGGATGACTGGACTGTCTCCACCATCTTCGACATCGACGACAAGTGGAACAAGGTCCGCGCCCACCTGGACAGGACGAACACGGGCTCGCCCTCCACGCTGTATGTGAACTACCTGAGCGGCGCGTCAGCGGGGGCCTACCCCAATGTGGTGGCCGGCGGCATGAGCGGAACCCGTGGCGTCAACGACTACGCCATTGACTACCTGGTGGGCGCCCATGTCCAGCGCGCGGGAATCATGATGATGGACTTCCCCGGCGCGGGGCTCATCGACGCCATCCTGGCGCTCAACTACCGGCTGCTGCCAGGCTCGAGCAGCCTGCCCGCCGACTTCTCCACCATCTTCAAGAACATCTCCTACACCCTCGGGGGTGATGCCGAGGACCGCTGGTACGGAGTCCGCCAGTTCGTCTACAACGCCGCGCCGGCACGCAACTGGACCGTCATGGCCCTGAAGCAGACCTGGGGTGCATTGATGCACTACAACGGGACCTTCCTCCAGTCCGACGCCATGGATGGCTACACCCATATCGCCTTCACCACGCGCACGGTGACGAGCGCGGTCGGCAAGGGCTTCCTGGAGAGCTATGTGAATGGGCAACTGGCCAGCCTGTCGGGGGGCGCGGGCAACCGGGCCACGCAGCTCTTCGACCGCCTGGCGGCGCGCTTCCCGTTCCAGAACTGGTCTGTCGTGGTGAAGCAGTCACCCGGCGGGCTCGGCAACTGGGCGTATGCGGATTATGGAAGGGCCGCGAAGCTCACGTTGGGCGACTACACCTACGCCGTCCAGGGGTACTCCGCGCAGGATGGCGTGTACCTCTACGAGCACGCGAACTCCGAGGGCAACGTGGTGCGCCTCACCTCGAGCGTGGGCCGGCTCAGCGACCTCGGCTTCAACGACGTCCTGTCCTCCCTCTACATCCTCGGCCCGTACCAGGCGACCTTCTGTGAGCACAACGACCTGACCGGCCGATGCTTCGTCCCCCCGTTCAAGCTCGTGAACAACGTCGACACCGTCGCGGGCGGCCCCTGGAACGACCTGGTCAGCTCCGTGGGAATCTCCATCCACTGAGCACAGTCCCGCCGACGGGTGGCCTGAGCATCACCGCGTCGAGGCGTGATAGAGGAGCGGGCCATGCCCCGCTCCTCATCTCGCATCGCCCTGGTGCTGCTGGCCTGCACCGCGCTCAGTCCCTCCTGTGATTCGATACCCAAGCCGGCGGGCGAATGCACGGGCACCCACCTGGGCAAGACAGTCACCTGGCCCCTTGCCGTCTACTCGCACCAGTCGACCCTTTCCGATGTGGACGGGAGCGTGCATACGCAGATCCAGCTGGCCTACACCGTCAACGGCGTCCCGGGGCTCGAGAGCCTCGGGAGCAACTTCACCCTGACGGGCGAGCCCCGGTTCGAGGGGGGCTCCCCGCGGACCGTGAAGCTCCTGCCGCAGCAGGACCGCCTGGTGCCCGAGGAGACCTCGCTGGTGCGCGCGTGGGAGGGGAACACCGGCGGGGCGAGCAGCGCCTATCTCACTCCGCCAGGAGTTCCGGTGGAGGCCTCCGTGACGCTCGACCGGGTGACGCCGGACCACGCGGAAGGCCAGTTCGTCTACCGCTACGCGGACGGCGGCATGCTGACGTGCACCTTCGATGTGCCGGATCGCATCTATGACGACGGCCAGGACAGCGACAGCGACAGCGGGGGTGGCTGCGGTGGTGGGGGTGACGATGATGATGACGATTGAGCGGTGAGGAGTCGCCCCGTGGGCGCTCCGATGCATGCAGGCGCCCCGCGATGAGCGGATTCGCACCGCGGTAGCTCCAGGGAGCGCGCGCCTCGAAGGCGCCGGGCAGGGCGTTCCGCTCCTGCCCGGCGCGGAGCCTGTCCTGGAGCATGGAGCAGGCGGTGCGAGGGCGAAAGGCCGCGCAGCCGCCTGACTCCTACGGCTGGCGGCGCTCGCAGCCTCGCCTGCTACCGACACCGCGAGCGCCAGCTCGCGCATGCTGTCGCTCGTTGCGCACTGGCCGTTTCCCCCTGCAGTCCTCACCGTTGTAGCTGGGTGCGACACACTCCGCGCCGAGCGGCGACTTCCCCCACGGTCGCATCCAGGAGGCAGTCATGCGTGCCACCACCGTCGGTAGTGCCAGCGAGCCCCCCCTGGCGAGCATCGGGAGCGTCGACCTGAAGCTCGAGGCGGTCGTCATTCCAGTCTCGAATCTCGACCGTGCGAAGCAGTTCTATACGGGGCTCGGGTGGCGGCTCGACGCGGACTTCAGCAAGGGCAATGCCCGCGTGCTCCAGTTCACGCCTCCGGGCTCCCCTGCTTCGTTCCAGTTCGGCACGAACCTCACGCCGGCCACGCCCGGCTCCGCCCAGAACCTCCTGGTCGTCTCCGACATCGAGGCTGCGCGCAACGAGCTGGTGGGGCGCGGCGTCGGGGTGAGTGAGGTGTTCCACTTCTCCGAAGGCCCGGCGCCCTTCGGTGACAAGGTCCAGGGTCCCGCGCCCGCCCACCAGAGCTACGGCTCATACGCGGCGTTCAGTGACCCGGACGGCAACACCTGGCTCTTGCAGGAGGTCACGACCCGGTTCCCCGGGCGGGTGGACCGCTCCCAGCTGTCATTCAGCTCCGCAAGAGACCTGTCGAGCGCGCTCCGGCGTGCAGCGGCCGCCCACGGCGAGCACGAGAAGCGCATCGGCAAGGCTGACGAGAACTGGCCCGACTGGTACGCGCGGTACATGACGGCGGAGGAGTCAGGAGAGGGCCTGCCGTCGTAAGCGATGACGCCGGAGAGACCAGCACGCACGCCTGAATCAGGCGAGACAGCCGTGAGGCCCTGGTCAGGGCCGGGTATCCGGAGGGCGCGAGGAGGGCAAGGCCCGCGGCAGCACGTCCCTCCCCCAGCACACCACCAGGCATGACGGCCCGCCGCGTTTCGCCGGACGTCAACGGCCCCTGCTCACGGCCAGCCGGGGCCACACGGCCCGCACGTGTTGCTGCACCAGAGGTACTGCTGCTCGCACTCACTCCTGCACTGGCGCCAGTCCGGATGGCTGGGGCCACAGGTCCCCAGGCATTGCTCGTACAGGGGCTCACAGTCACTGCAGCACACCGGAGCAGAGGCCTCCGTGCCTCCCAGGGTGGCGGTGGCGACCGCCGCACCCGAGCCGATGAGCAGACCGACGAGCCCCATCCTCAACAGCTTCAGCATGCGCTCTCCCTGACCGCGAAACACGGTCCGTTTTCCAGATACTATTGTAACTGAGGTCCACGATAGAACGCCGGCCTCATCAACGAGAAGCCCGGCGAGGCCATCGCATCGGTCAGCCACGCAACGAGTGAGCGGCCCGGGACCATCGCCACCACCGCCCCGATGCGATGTCCGGGTAATCTGCCCAGCGGCCCGTCACCACCGTGGAGAGAGCCTCATGCGAACCCTGTCGATGCCCCTCATCGTCGCCGTCCTGCTGTCGGGCTGCAGCCAGTCCTCGGGCCCCACGGGCGGCACAGACGCGGGCGTCACGCCGGAAGAACCCCTGCCCAGCGGCCCGCCCGTCCCCACGGGCCCGCCCAACGTGCCCGAGTTCCAGCCGGCCTTCCCCGGCCAGACGCGCGTCCCGGCCATCCAGACGCAGACGGCCTTCCAGGTCACCGAGCTTGCCTCGGGCTTCAGGAACCCCTGGGCCATCGCCTTCCTCCCGGACCGGCGCATGCTGGTGACGGAGAAGCCCACCGGCGCGCTCTACATCGTCACCCCGCAGGGCGCGAAGTCTCCCGCCGTCGCGGGCCTGCCTCCCGTGGATGGCCGGGGCCAGGGCGGCCTGCTCGACGTGGAGCTCGGCCCCGACTACGCCCAGAGCCAGCTCATCTACTGGACCTATTACGAGCCGCGCGAGGGCGGCAACGGCCTGGCGGTGGCGCGCGCGAAGCTCGTCGACGGTGCGCAGCCGCGCGTGGAGAACGTGCAGGTCATCTTCCGCATGATGCCCACGCTCGCGTCGACACTGCACGCGGGAGGCCGGCTGGTGTTCGCCCCCGACGGCAAGCTGTTCGTCACGCTCGGGGAGCGCTCCATTCCCGAGGGCCGGGTGCAGGCCCGGGACTTGAAGAGCCACTTCGGCAAGATTGTCCGCATCCACCCGGACGGCTCGGTGCCCCAGGACAACCCATTCGTTGATACCGAGGGAGCCAGGCCGGAGATCTGGTCGGTGGGCCACCGCAACATCCTGTCGGCGGCGCTCGACGGCCAGCAGCGGCTGTGGACGGTGGAGATGGGTCCCCGAGGAGGCGACGAGCTCAACCGCCCCGAGGCAGGCAAGGACTATGGCTGGCCCGTCATCGGGTATGGCGAAGACTACTCGGGCGCGCCCATGCACGACAGTCCCCAGGGCCCGGGCATGGAGCAGCCCGTGTACTACTGGGACCCGGTGATTTCCCCCTCGGGGATGACCGTCTACACCGGAGCCCTGTTCCCCGAGTGGCGGAACGATGTCTTCATCGGCGGGCTGTCCGGCCAGGCGCTGGTGCGGCTCAGGATGAGGAATGACCGCGTGGTGGGCGAGGAACGGCTCCTGACGGAGCAGCGCGCGCGCATCCGCGAGGTGGTGCAGGGTCCCGACGGAGCGCTCTACCTGCTCACCGACGCCACCAACGGCAGGCTGCTCAAGCTCACGCCGCGCTGAGTCCCGGCGCACGCTCCCCGAGGGCATCAGAGCTCGGGGAGCGCGGACCCGCGGCGGTCAGTAGACCCAGACGCTCCTGGGCGCGAAGCTCAGGGGGCTGACCGACTCACCGGGGCCAATCGGATAGGGCCCGCCGATGCAGTCCTCGTTGAGGAACAACGACGCGGTGTAGGCCCCCGTGTTGATGGCGGAGACGGCGCGGTCCTCCCAGCCGTGCTCGGGAAGATTCACACACGTCCCCGAGCCGGGCGGCCAGGCCATGACATTCCAGACCTCGCCGGTGTAGTCCGGACCGTCGAACAGGCAGAGGACCCCGGAGAAGGGACACGGGTTGCTCTCCTCGGCCTCGGCGGCCGTGGGCGCCAGCAGCGCCACGGCGGAGAGCCCCAGGGTCACCGCCGCGCAGCCCCCCAGAAGTGCGGAGCGCTTGAAGCTGTCATTCTGTTGCCGGAACGTGAGCCAGTTCATTCGGATGTCTCCCTGCCCGGAATGGGCGCGTAATGCCAGGACACGGTGGCACGGCGCCTCAATGACAGCCGGGGAGATTCTGACAGCGAGCGGTGTTCATCCGGTGGTGAACGCCATGGCTTCATTGCCCTGGCGAAACTTCAACTCCATTGCATCTACATCCGGATTTCGCACACTCCGCCACGCGCGAGGCCAGGACACGGGCCTGCTCTCACGGCCGACCCCATCCGGGTTGGACATCACCCCTCAGTGCAGCCGTCGTACCCCTGCGTGCACGGCGGCGTGCCATAGCCGCTCGGGGCGAGGATGGAGCTGCACTCCGAGGCGTTGTCGACGAAGTCGACCACCCTGACCGAATAGCTGCTCGACGGGGTGCCCGACAGGTCAATCGGCATGTGACAGAACGACTTCGAGCCCACGGTCGCCTCCGCCACCGGCCTGCCCTCGCAGGACTCGCCCAGGTAGACATAGACGTAGTCGTTGTATTCGGAGGTGACCTCCAGGACCGGGCTCCCCGAGGCGTACTGGCCGGGTATCCACTTCAGCACGGGCCGGGGCGGCGGGTTGAAGTCCACCTGGAACCGCTCCCTCCCCACGCGGGCGTTGTTGCCCTCCCGTCCCTCACTCACGCGCTCGTCCTCATCCGCGACCGCGACCAGGTGATAGCGCGCGGACGGGACCTCCGGCTCCGGCACCCACACACTCACGGCCTGACAAGCGCCTGCCGTCACGAAGTGAGGCCCCGTCGTGGCCACCGGTTTGTCGAACGGCTCGAAGGCGTCGTTGTAGGAGAAGTAGAAGGAGACCTCGGTGCGGCCATCGGTGTCGCCGCGATTGCAGAGCAGCGCCCGCAGCGGGCCATCCGCCCTCGGTGACAGCTCGGCGGGGCCCTCCACGTCGGCGAACTCAAAGTCCGGCCAGCCCGGGATGAGTGCCTCCTGCTCCGGCGCGTCAGGCGCGTCCGGAGGAGGTGCTTCAACACAACCCACGACGGCGCCTGCGAGCACACCCAGCAACGCACGACACGGCTTCATGGGCGGACTGCCTTCTGAGGTGAAGAGCTGTGGTCGCGCCCCGTGTCCTTCGCCCCTCCTGCCCCGCGGACCTGACCGCCGTGTGGACGTGGGCCCGGCGAAGGTATTCAAGCCAGCACGTCCAGGCCCGCGGCCTCAGTCCCCGTGCGGCTCCAGCAGCCGGGAGCCCTCGCTGCCCGGGGTGAGCGGCAACCACAGCCGCTCGGCGCCAGAGACCTGCCGCTAGCGACGGGCGCTCTTCGCCTTCGGCGTCTTCTTCTTCGCCGCGGGCTTCGCGCGCTTCGCGGCCGCCGGGGCCTTGCGCGCCGGGCGCTTCGCGGCGCGGGTCGGG
>JBKGHK010000290.1:0-11998 GCA_046520375.1 Pyxidicoccus sp. 3LFB2 | reverse complement strand
CCCGTCCGCTGGCCGCGGTGCTGGCGCTGGGCTCCGGGGCCTGCGCGCTGCTGGCCGCCGTGATGCTGGTGCTGCCCGAGCTGCGGCAGCTGAGGGCCACCTCGGAAGAAGAGGCCCCGGCCGCGAAGGCGGACACGAAGGGGGAGGAGAAGACGCTCGCGCCGCGCTTCGACACCTCCGCGCCCGTGCCCGAGGGCCAGGTGCGTGAGCAGCACGAAACCCTCCAGGGCATCAGCATCCTCATGGTGGAGTCCGAGCCCTCGGGCGCCACCGTGACGGTGGACGGCGTGAAGCAGGGCACCTCGCCGGTGTCCTTCACGCCCATCTGCAACCCGGGCAACCCCCTGCGCGTGAAGCTCGTCCGCAAGGGCTTCGAGACGCTCGAGCACACCACGGTGTGCCGCGAGGACACGATGACGCAGCTCTCCGCGCGCCTGCGCAAGGCCCGGGGCGGGCGCTAAGCGCGCGGGCCCCGCCCCTCGCGCTTCAGCGTGCCCTCAATCCACGCGCAGCACCTCGCGGATGAGGCCCTCGGGCTCGGGCTCGCCCAGGGTGACGAGCTGCTCCAGCTCGCCTCGGAGGAGGAACTCCGCCTGCGCGCGGCAGAAGAGGGTCTCCCCGAGCTGCTCCGCGCCCCGCTGGATGCCCAGCAGGCTCACCACGGGCCGTAGCAACCGGAGCCGCACGCCCGAGTCCTCCGCGAGCCCGGCATCCAGGTTGCCCAAGTCGCTGGAGGCGATGAGCGCCGCGGGCAGCACGCTCGCCAGCAGCGTGTCCGCGGCGTGCGCGTCCCGGCCCCACGCGCGGGTGACGAGCGGGATTTCGCACCGCCGCCGCTCCCGGAAGCCCGCCGCGCGCTCACCGCGAAGGAAGGCCACCACGCCCACCTCCGCCGCCGCGGGGGGCCGGTAGAGGCGCACCGTGCGCTCCTCCAGGGTGTAGTCGTCTCCGCGCCGGAGCGGGTGGCCTGGAGGCGACTCCACGTCCACCACCTGCCCGAGGGCCGTCGCCGGCACGACGAAGTCCACCTGCTTCCCATTCGCCTTCCAGCGCTGCACCTGGGTGAAGAAGGCCGGCTCGCGCTGCGCGGCCAGGTCCTCGCCCTGGGGCGGCTCCAGCTTCAGCGCGGACGCGAACACCTCGACGAGCAGCGTGGCCTCCGCCCCGGGGCCCCGCGAGGGCCCCGTGACGACGTCCACCGTGTCGGGGAGGGCGGCGACGAGCGCGTCGTGGAAGTAGGACTCGATGGCGACCAGCATGGCGGGGGGACCTCACTTCCGCGGGAAGAGCGCGTAGGGCTCGCTGCGCGGGCTCGTCACTCGCGGCGCGGAGAGGATGACTTCTCCAGCCACCCGGGAGCGGACGAGGACCTCCAGCGGAGGGCCATCTCCCGTGCCTCCCGGCGGCGTCAGGGGCTTCAGCGCCGCCGTGTCCAGCGACACGCCGCCGTCCTGCCCGGGCGTCACGTCCAGCACGCGAGTCCCCCAGCGCAGTCGCACCTGGGGCGGGGGCGGAGGCTGGGTGGCGGTAGCCTTCAGGCGCGGGCGGGTACAGGCCCAGAGCCGTGCCGTGGTGCCTCCGTCCGGCGTGGGCGCCTCGCGCGGCAGCCACGGGCCTGCCTCCTCGGCGCGGTAGAGGGCGGTGAGCGGCCCCACGACGCCAGGGGCGGGCGCGACGTCGAGCGGGGCCAGGCTCCAGAGGACCTCGCCCTCGGTGACGGTGAGCACGGCCCACCAGGTGGCGGGCCCCAGGGGAATGGGCCCGGGCAACTGGAGCGACACCCAGCGCGCGGCCCAGGGCGGAGGGCCCTTCTCCACGAAGGCCAGCTCCAGGGTGGAGCCCTTCAGGGGCACGTCACCGGGCCGGCCGTGGACGTCGGGGAACAGCGCCAGCGTCCCCTTCACGCCGCGGGTGAGCGGGCGCAGGTGGAGGTCCAACCCCACGAGCGTGTCACCCTCCGCCAGCGCGGAGAAGGCCTGCGCGGCGGCGAAGCCGGAGCCGCACCGGTGCGCCAGCGGGGGCAGTGACGGCGGACGGGGCGCGAGCGCCACGCGCTCGTCCCGTGGCCGGTGCGTCACCGTGAAGCGGACCTCCGACAGCGGCTGGCCGGGCGGCACGGTGGCGCGGCCCACGACCTCGCCGTCGGTGTCCACCGCGAGCGTCAGCGCCTCCTGTCCGCCCGTCCACGTCCGGATGACGGCGAGGGTGTCCAGGGTGAGCCGCACGCGCTCCAGCATGCCGAGCGCCGAGGAGCGCAGCGTGACGGCGAGCGTGCCCCCCGCGAGGTCCGCGGGCCACGCGCGCTGGAGGGCGTGCCCAGCGCGTCTCCCAGCGTCAGCTCCTGGGCGGGGCAGCAGCGGCATCGCGTGGTGGAAGAAGAGGGTGCCCGTGCCGAGCGTGGCCGACAGGTCCGCGGGGCGAGCGGCGGCCCTCGCCGTCACGCTGGAGATGGCGGTGGGGGCCAGGGTCTTCGGCGCGCCAGGCGCCGCCGGAGTGGTGGAGGCCTCCACCACCTCCACCATGAGCCGGCTCGCCATGAGGCCCGGCAGCGCCTCCACGCGCCCCAGCGACACCGTGTCCGACGGCGTGGGCGGGTACCACGGGCCGCCCTCGGCCACGCTGAGGCGGCCCTTCTTCGTGTCGTTCCTGGGCTGGAGCTCCAGTGACAGGAGCGGCCGGCGCACGCCCCAGTCCAGGCTGAGCCAGGTGAGCGACTCCGACGCGCTGAGCACGCTCTTCCCGCTGCTGGTGGCCAGCGTGGCGCCCGGCGTGACGTCCACCGTCACGTCGTCCCCCGGTGCCTGGACGGTGAGGGCCGCGCGGCGCAGCTCCACGCCGGGCGGCACGTCCAGGGTGAGGACGAGGCCCGCGGAGTCCACGGGCACCACCGTGTCCACGGCGGGCCTGGCCGTCCCGGCATAGGTCAACGTGGCGCCGACGCGCGTGTCGCTCATGGGCCTGTCTCAGCGCGGCGCGAGCTCAGCGCGGCGCGTCCTTGATGTCCGTGACGGAGGCCCCGGGCGGCTCGCCGTTCAGCAGCTCCTTGAGCACCTGCCTGGCGCCCTCGATGCGCAGCATCGTCTGCACGAGCTGCATCCGCTTCGCGTCCAGCTCCGCGAGCATCTTCTGGCCGGCCTCGTGCTCGGCATCGAGGGTGGCGAGGCGCTGTTCGATGGTGTCTTTCATGGCGTGGATTCCTTGGGAGAAGGGAGGTCAGCGGGCCGGGAGCGCCTGGATGCGCGCCTCCAGGGCCTTCAGCTTCTCGTCGTACTGGCGCTTCAGCTCCTGGATGGCGGCGATGGCGAGCACGCCGAGCGCCTCGTAGGCAACGCCCTTGATGCGGGGGCCGTGCTCGAGCGTGACTTCGCTCACCAGCTCGGGGAAGAGGGGCTCCACGTCCTGCGCCACCAGCCCGAGGCTGCGTGTCCCCGTGGCCTTCCAGTCGAAGCCCACCGGTTGCAGCGCCAGGAGCCGCTCCAGGACGCCCTCCAGTCCGGAGATGTTCTTCTTCAGGGCCCGGTCGGAGTTGAGGCGCCAATAGCCGTCCTGGGCCATGTACTGCCCGACGCCGGTGTGGTGGTAGAAGACCGCCGTGCCCTGGCCCTCCAGGTGGATGTTGAGGTAGCGGCCGGTGTTGCCGTGCTCCTGCAGGCGGATGCCGGACGGGCCCCGCTGCTGCACGTGCAGCGGCACCTGGGGGGTGATGGTGCCGATGCCGACGTTGGCGCCCCAGAGGGTCATCCGCTCGGCGCCGTACTGCCAGAAGCTGATGGCGTCGTCCGCGTCGTTGTCGCAGCCAATCAGCAGCTTGGTCGTCTCACCGGAGATGGCGTAGTAGCGGATGAAGGCCTGGTCTCCGCCGCCGCCGCCCGGGTCCGCCGGGAACTGGATGCCGTTGCTGGCCGAGCTGCCCACGGAGGGGACGATGGCGCCGCTGACGCGGAGGTTGCCACCCTGCACGTCGAGCCGGGCTCCGGGAGTCGAGGTGCCCACCCCCACGCTGCCGTCCGCCGAGAGCCAGAGCGCGTGGTAGTTGTTGTCCAGGGCCACCGAGAACGCGTTGCCGGCGCGCACGCCCGCATCCCAGAAGCGTCCGGAGGCGACGCCGCCGCTGCGGCCGTAGCGGATGGAGGCGCGCGCCTCGGACGCCAGCCAGGAGACGTGGGGGTTGTTCACCATGATGCCGGTGGCCCCGCCCGCGCCGATGGTGACGTAGGCCGCGGCGTCCCCCCAGTTCGTCGTGGCATTCACCACCAGCCGGTCCCAGTCCCCGGCTGTCCCCGCCACGCGGACGTCCAGCGCACCCTGCGGGTCCGCCGTGCCAACGCCCACGCGCCCGTTGATGACGGTGAGCCGCTCGGCCCCTGACTGCCACAGGCCGATGGAGTCGTCCGCGTCGTTGTCACAGCCAATCATCAGCTTGGACCGGTCGCCGGAGACGGAGTAGTAGCGGATGAAGGCGTTGTCTCCGCTGCCGCCACCCGGGTCTGGCGGGAACTGGATGCCCGCGGTGGGGGCGTTGCCCAGCGTGGGGACGAGCGCGCCGCGGGTGACGCGCACGCTGCCGCTGCCCCGGGCCTTGAGGTTCAGGTCCTGGTCGGCGTTCGAGCCGGTGGCGTACACGGTGTTGTGGCCGAACCCCACGCCCTGGGTGCCGTTGGTGTGCCGGAACTCGACGCCGTCGTCGGGCGCGAAGTCGCCGGTGACGTACAGCGTGCGGTTGTTGCCGTGGGTGCCGGTGCGGGCGGTGCCCTGGATGTCCAGCTTCGAGCCGGGGGCGGTGGTGCCGACGCCCAGGTTGCCCGTCACCGTCAGCGCGCCGGTGATGCCGCCGCCGGTGACGTTGAGCTTGGCGTTGCCCAGGCCGGTGATGGACGTGCCCAGCTCCGTCAGGCGGGTGAGCACGTCGATGCTCTTCACCGTGAGCGCCACCGAGGCGTCCACCCGGTTCACCCTCAGCGTGGCGGTGGGGACGATGCTGTCCCCGTCGAGCTGCTTGCCGTCGTCAGCCCCCCGGTGCGTGTGCGTGCGGACCTCATCCCGCAGCTTGATCTGCATGTTGTTCCACATGTCCGCGAGGATGGGGTCGCCGGACTTCGCCGGGTAGAAGGGGTCGCTCATGGGAACCTCGAGGTGTTGAAGCGGGTCGCGCCGAACACGCCGTCCCAGGCCAGCTCTTCCTGGGGCTCCGGCAGCTGGTCGCTCAGTTGGATGGTGTAGCCAAAGTCCGTGAGGGCATCCTTCGGCTCCAGCGTCTCGGGGAAGGACAGGGACACTTCCTGCCGGGCGGGGCCCTCCTCCACGGAGACGACCTCGGGCGGCATGGGGAGGGTGAGCTCGATGCGGGTCCTCACCCCCGCCGCGCGCCCGTATGCCAGCGCCGCCGCCAGCTCGCGCACCAGCCCTGGCAGCCCGGGCACCTGGCCTTCGGCGTCCGGCTCCATCAGGTGCGGAGGCACATAGTCGGCGGGGATGCGCAGCACGCAGGTGGCGGGGGTGCTCTCCGTCCAGTCGAAGCGCAGGTCCGCGCGGGGCGTGGCGCGCGTCACCCGCGCCTGGGCCTCCGCCTCCTTCAGCCGCGCCTCGGACCAGCCCAGCAGGTAGGAGCGAATCTCCCCGCGCACCAGCGTGTCGTAGCTCCAGTGGCTCTCCCCGGGAACCAGCTCGGGCAGCCGCTTGTTCTCCTCGAAGACGGAGAAGCGCGTCCCGGGGGCGTCGAAGCGGGTGAGGGGCCCCACGTCGTCCCTGCTGGAGAAGCGCGTCGGGTGGGCCAGGATGAGGGGCTCCTTCGCCGGGCGCCCGTCGATGGCCGGCGGGCGGTCATTGCGCAGCGTGAGCGTCCCTCCCTTGGGCACGAGCCCCAGGAAGAACAAGTCCAACCCCGACTCCTTGTGGCGGAGGATGGGGACGGCGATGTCCGCCTCGGTGGCCGTGAGGGAGATTTCCGGGACGGCCGTCTCCAGGCCGCCGTTGGCGGTGAGCAGCTGCTGGCCCGGCATCACATTGCGGAACTGCGCCGCCTGGGCGGTGGGCGGGTTGTCGTCCAGCTCGATGCGCAGCGAGCGCCAGGTGCCATCCGCCTTCCGCACCGTGAAGTGGCCCACCGCGGTGGCGCCCTCCCAGAGGAGCTGTGGGGGCTGCTGGGCCAGGTACACCAGCGACACCAGCCGCAGCAGGGCGGGCGCGGAGCCCAGGCCCGTGCGGTGCAGCTCCACCAGCGCGGCGAGGTGCTGGCGAAAGTACGCGTCCGGCTCGCCCCGGCGCGGCTGGAGGTTGTAGAGCTCACCCAGCCGGCCCAGCTCGGAGGCGCCCTTGCCCTCCAGCGAGTCCTCCACGCCGAAGCCCCGCGCCAGGGTGTACCAGCGCGAGCGCATCAGCCGCGTCAGCCCGGTCTCCATCCGCCCCAGCTCCGCGGCGAGCGTGGAGAAGAAGAGGTTGAGCCGGGTGCCGCCCTGGAGCACCGGCGGCAGGTAGCCCACCATGCGGCGCGCGCGCTGCTCGGGCGTCATCCGACCCCCACCAGCTCGGCGTTGCCGAGCACCAGCCGCACGTCCTTCTTCAGCAGCAGAGCGGTGTGCGCGCCCTGCACCGGCGGCGTCTCCACCCGGGCCAGCGTGACGGACAGGCCGGTGTCCAGGGTGACGTTGAAGGACAGCAGCCCCTCCACCCGGGCCTGCGTCTTCAGCGCCTGCTGCAGGTCTTCCCAGGTGATGCGCGCGTCGCGGTTGGCCTGGACCTCCTCGGCGAGCCGGGCCGCGTACACGTCCACCGCGGCGCGCAGCGCCTGGCGCACCTGCTCGGGCGTGCGCACGTCCGTGGCGGGCAGGGTGACGACCAGCTCCAGGCGCCAGGTGAGCGGGCGCAGGCGGGAGATGCGCGGCGGCTTGCGCTCCAGGTCCACCGAGGGCGTCTCCAGCGCGTCCAGGCGCCAGTCGCGGCCCGGGCCGTACACGCGGCTGCGGTCCTCCTTCACCAGCACCTTGTCCAGGGGGTTGGCGGGGTCCACGCCCCAGCCGAACGTCTCTACTTCCAGGTCGCTGATGCGGCGCACGGCGGGGTTGCCGAAGAGGATGGCCTCCAGCTTGCGGCGGCTCACCGTGTCGCCCACCGGCACGTCCCTCGCGAAGCGGGAGAGGGCCTGCTGGAGCTCGCGGCGGAGCCGGTCGAAGGTGGCCTCGTCCATGTCCGGGTCCACCGGCTCCACCTGGAAGGCCACCTGGAAGTAGACGGTGCGCGCGTAGCGCAGGCGCACGCGGATGCCGGCGGCCTTGGAGGCGCGGATGGCCCCCTCCACGCGCGCCACGCCCACCGCGTCCTCCTCGAAGCCCGCGTCCCCCACCAGCACGTCGATGACGCCTGGCGGTGCGTCTTCCGGCTCGCGCACGGTGACCTGCCGCACGCCCTGCTGGCGCACGGCGGCGGCGATGGCGTCCAGCGTGCCCTTCTCCCCGTCACGCAGGGCGGTGCGCGCGCGCGCGCGCAGGCTGTCGTCCGTCTCGTCCTCGCCGGTGCGGCGCAGGGGCGTGCGGTTGATGACGGACTCGATGCCCAGCACCGGCCGCGGCATGACGGTCAGCCGGCCGGGGTTGATGACGGTGGGGGCCTGGCGGGAGGCCTCCGAGTCGTCCTGGATTTGCTGCACGCGGACGACCAGGCGCGTCTCGCCGCGGCGCAGCACCGCCTCCTCCATCGTCTCGAAGAGGGGCAGGGGCTTGGAGTCCGCGGCCACGCCGGTGACCTGCCGGCCGGCGGGGATGCCGATGTCGTCCGGCGCCGGCGAGGCGCGGCTGAACTCCACTTCTCCGGTGAGCCGACCCGCGCGGGCGCGCTCCAGGCCCAGCACGGCCACCACGTTGTCCAGCGCCGCGCCCTCGGCAGTGTTGAGGTAGCCCGAGCGGTGGGCCAGCTCCATCATGGCGTAGAAGGTGGCCATCTCCCGGGCGTACGCCTCCGCCAGGGTGCGCGCCATGCTGCCCGTATGGGTGTCTGTCCCCGGCCCCAGGTTCGACAGCAGCCGGTCGACGATGGCGCTGAACGAGGTTTCTTCTGGGGGAATGAGGCTCAAAAGGAGATCTCCCAGGTCATCTTCATCACCATGTTGGGGCCGCGGTTGACCTCCTCGAAGCGCACGCGGTTGAAGAGGACGCGCGTGGCGGCGCCCTGGGTAATCTGGATGCCGGCCTCGGTGAGCGGCTGGACGGTGGCCTGGGTGAGGGCGGGCAGGGTGGCCGTCACCGTGGCGCGGATGACGCTGACGCCGTCCGCGCGGGTGATGACCTCCACCTTCGGAGCGGCGTCCAGCGCCTGGTCCACCTGGGCGCCCAGCTGGGTGTCGGAGACCTGGGCCTGGGCGGTGCCCGTGCCCACCGCGATGGCCCAGCGCGTGGGCAGCGCGTCCACCTTCCCCATGAGGAGGTTGGCCAGCAGCTGCTTGCCGGCGGTGGTGATGAGGTTGGGCACCCTGCGGCGCTCCACCAGCGTGCCGTCCGTGCCCAGCAGCTCGAGGGTCAGCACCCCGCTGACAGCCTGTTTCTCCCTGAGGTCCATGGTGCTCTCCCGAAGTCGTTCGTGCCGTGCGCTCAACCGAGGTCCAGCGCCAGTCCCAGCTCCACCGCGTCTCCCGTGATGGCCCGGATGCTGGCCCGCACGTCCACCGCCCCGGGCAAATCCGCGCGGGCGCTGACCGTCAACGCCGTCACCTCCGCCACGCGCGGGTCCTCCTTGAGGGCCTGCCGCACGTAGCGGCGCAGCAGCTCCAGGTTGGCGCGGTCCAGGGGCTCTCCAATGAGGTCCGCCACGCGGCTGCCGTAGCGCGTGTGGCCCAGCCCGGTCAGGTGTCCGCGGTAGACGATGAGCCGCATCGTCAGCGCCTGGACGAGGTTCTCCTTGCCGCTCACCGTGGTGGCTCCGGTGTCGGTGGACCAGTCGAGGTCCACGTCGCCGGACTCCTTGAAGGCGAGCCGCAGGTCCGTCTTGAGCTCGTCCGCGCTCACATCAGCCTCCCGGGCGCGGCCGTGGCGCCGGGCGGGCTGGCGATGCCCGGGGACACCTGGAGCCGCGTCATCATCTGCGTGAGCGCGTTGGACAGCGTCTCCGCCATGGCCGAGGCCAGGTCCGGCGCATTCTCGCCCTGGATGCCGCCCGCCTGGAGGAAGCCCAGGGCCAGGGGCTGCAGCAGGGGCTTCGCCGGGGCCGCGCCCATCAGACTGCCGGGCGCCGCGGTGGCGAAGCCCGCGATGGCGATGCCCGGCGCCACCATGACCATCGTCGTGAAGAGGATGAGCGCCTGCTCCACCGTCTGGGCAATGGCCTTGGCCAGCGCGCCCTGCTTCTCGCCGTTGATGTTGTTGGAGGCGAGCAGCCCCTGCGCGATGGGCTCTATCTGCGAGGCCCCCGGGCCGCCCGCGGGCGGGGGCAGCAGCATCCCCGGGCCCGCCGTGCTGCCGGAGCCGTCCAGCGGCGACACCGCGGCGGGGATGCCCGGGGCCACCATGGCCATGGACACGAAGAGGGTGAAGGCCTGCCCGCACGTGCTCCCGAGCGCCGCGGCCAGGTCGGGCGCGTTCTCCCCGCGCAGGCCGGCCGACTGCATGGCGGCCTTGGCGAGGTTCTCGATTTCACTTCCGCTCGGTGCCGGCATGGTTACTTGGCCTTCACGTCCTGCGAGCCCTTGAGCGGAGCGCCCGTGAAGTAGCACTTGTGGCTCTTCTCGGTGATGACGCCGCTGCCGCCGGTGCCCAGGTCAATCTTCCCGGACGCATCCACCGTGCAGTCCGTGCACTTGAGCTGGACGTTACCCTCCACCTCCAACGTCAGGTCCGTCTTGCCCTTGATGGTGATGACGTCGTCCTGCTTCACCGTCACCACCGTCTCCCCGGCGGTGACGACCACGGACTGGTCCTTGTCGATGGCGATGGACGTCTTGCCTCCAGGAGGGGCGACGACGCGCCACTCATCCGCCTCATGGACGGGCGGGTTGACCTCGTCCGAGTAGAGGCGGCCCACGACGATGGGGCGGTTGGGGTCTCCACCCAGGTAGGAGAGCAGGACGAGCTCCCCCGCGCGTGGCGCGCTCACCATGCCGATGTGCGGGGTGGCGATGGGCACGCGCCGCAGCTCCAGCCCGCTCTCGCGCAGCTGCACGTTGCACTCGTGGTTGTGCGTGTCGCCGTCCGCGTGGGGAAAGGCGCTCGTCACCACGCCGATGTCGCCCTGGCGCAGGGACGCCAGCTCGTCGCGGATGATGGCGCGGATGATGGTGACCAGGTCGCTCATGTCGCGCCTCCCGCGGCGAGGGCCGCCTTGCCTGGAATGGGGGCCACGGGCTTCGCCGTCCCCGGCGCCTGCACCAGCCGCGTTCCCAGCGTGTTCAGTGTGGCGGTGATGTCCGTCACGGACGCGCGCAGCTGCTTCAGGGCCGCTTCCGGAAGGAAGCCCTGGAGGATGGCCGTCGCGCCGGCACGCAGCTTCTCGAGGAGCGCG
This sequence comes from Pyxidicoccus sp. 3LFB2, assembly GCA_046520375.1. Taxonomy (GTDB): domain Bacteria; phylum Myxococcota; class Myxococcia; order Myxococcales; family Myxococcaceae; genus Myxococcus. The sequence goes on along the minus strand of JBKGHK010000290.1, from coordinate 1,516 downwards.
AGCGCCGCCCGGCTCGCCTCCGCCAGGGGCGCCAGGGGCTCCAGGCCCATCTGCCGCAGCTGCTCCCCGGAGGAGTCCGCGAGGTGGTGCATCCCCTCGAAGGCGGGCTCCAGGTTCTCCAGCAGCCGGGGGATGGCCGCCACCTGCTCCAGCCTCGCAATCCAGGTGGCAATCTGGCCCAGCACCCCGGTGAGCGCCTGGAGGGCCGCCTTCACCGGCTCGCCAATGCCCAGCTGCCGCACGAGGTCCACCAGGGCTTCCACCGTCTGCGTCTTGAGCAGCTCGTCCAGCGCGCCGATGAGCCGGGTGATGCCCGCGAGGATGTCGGCGGTCGTCGTGCTCACAGCTTCGCCTCCAGGTCCTTGAAGGGGCCCAGCGGGTCATACTCCGCCAGCACGCCGCCCAGCTCGGTGGCTTCCTTCGCCACGCGCTGCAGCTTCGCCAGGAAGTCGCCCGCGCCGGCAATGGCCTTGATGAGGCTGAGGGCCGCGCCGAAGTCGATGCCCTTCACCATCTCCAGGAGGCTGACGCCCTCGGCGGCGAGCTTCTGGACGAACTCGCCCAGGCTGCCGGCGCTGCGCAGCGAGTCGATGAACCCGCCGATGGCGGCGGGGTTCACCTTGCCGAGCGAGCCCAGCAGGCTGCCGAAGTTCTTCCCCGTCAGCGAGTCCTTGCCCTGGTTGACGACGGAGCCCAGCTCGTCCGGCGTGAGGTGCCCGAGCAGCTCCGGGTTGGCGTCCACCGCATCCATGAGCGAGCCGGGGTCCTGCAGCACGCCCGCGGCGGCCACGGAGCCCTCGGCCCACGCGGCGGCGTCGCTGGCCACCGCGTCGTCCACGGCGGCCACGCCCGCATCGGCGGCGGCGGGCGGCTCCAGGTACTCCTTCACCCGGAGGAAGAAGCTGAAGCGGTTCTGGTGGCCGGCGAGCTGCCGCACCTGGAAGTCGGCGATGAGGACGTCGGTGAGGTCGGCCCCGGCGATGGCGTCCGCGGCGAACGACATCGGCGTGGTCTTCATCTGCGCCTGGCGCAGCTCCTCCAGCTCGGCCTGGGTGTCGTCGCCGAGGAGGATGCCCTCCATGACGATGGTGACGGGCTCGCGGCCCAGGTCCTGGAAGACGCTGCCGGACTGGCCGGGCACGCGCTGCTGCACGAGGTTGCGCGCGTCCTCGGTGTAGACGTTCGTCAGGCCCGTGAGCTCGATTCTTCCGATGCGGACCGGCATCTCAGAGCTCCATCCGGGTGACGAAGCCCGCGCTGGCGCTCAGCGTGTGTCGCACCCCTCGCACGCGGAGCACCTTGCCGGAGGCGAGCGACGCCACCGGGTGGCCCTTGGGAATGTCATTCAACTTCACCGTGTCACCCGGCTTCACGGCCGGGGCCCCCAGCACCTCGATGAAGCCGCGCAACGGGCGTGACGCCAGCGCCTTCACCCGCGCCCTGGCCTGGGTGGCCGCGTCGTCGCCGGTGCGCACGGCGCCGTCGCGCACCTCGCGCGGCAGCGTGCCCCGTGCTG
>JBKGHK010000028.1:0-30600 GCA_046520375.1 Pyxidicoccus sp. 3LFB2 | reverse complement strand
AGCCGGGCAAGGCCGCCGAGTCGAAGCCCGCCGCGGCCGCGAAGCCGGCGCCGGCGATGACGCCGGAGGTGAAGTCGCTGGTGGACCGGATGCAGGCCTTCTACGAGAAGACCGGCGACTTCCGGGCCTCCTTCCGGCAGGACTACAAGTACAAGACCTTCCGGCGCACGCAGACGTCCGAGGGCACCGTCACCTACAAGAAGCCGGGCCTCATGCGGTGGGAGTACCAGAAGCCCTCCGCGCGCACCTTCGTGCTGGCGGGCAACAAGGTGTACGCGCATGACCCGGCCGCGCAGAGCCTCACGGTGGGCAGCGTGGACACGAGCCAGCTCTCCGCCTCGGTGACGTTCCTGTTCGGCCAGGGGAAGCTGGCGGACGAGTTCGCCATCACCAAGGGCGCGTGCAAGGACTGCAAGGGCACGCTGCTGGTGCTGGACCCGCTGAAGGCCGAGCCCCGCTTCCGCCAGGTGCGCCTGGAGGTGGACCCGGGCACGGCCCAGGTGCTCAAGAGCACCGTGGTGGACCCGGACGGCAGTGAGAATGCCATCTCCTTCATCGGCCTGAAGACGAACGTGGGTATCGCCGCGGACAGCTTCAAGCTGGACGTGCCGGATGACACCCGCGTGGACGACTTCACGAAGGGCCAGAAGAAGTAACCTGCGTCACGTGCGTGGCGCGTTCCTTCTCGTAGGGTTGATGGTGGTTGCCGGGTGCCGGCAGGGTGCGGCACCCGTCCCTGCTCCCCGGCCCCAGGGCTTCGCGGGCCAGACGCTGCCTTTACTGGCGTCTCCCGCGCTGCGCCTCACGGTGGCGGGCCGGCTGGGCACCCGCTCCGTGCCGGTGGTGCTGGACGTGGCGAGGCCGCTCTCCCTCGTGTCCAAGGGGTGCTTCGAGGGACAGCCTCCCGCCCCCGAGGGCACGGTGCGAGCGCCGGAGCCCGCGGGGGGCTTCAGGGTCTGGCCGGTGGTGCCGCTGCCCGCGTTCTCCGTGGGGCCGGTGGTGTCGCCGATGCGCACCGCGGGCCTGTCCGGTGAGCGCGCCTGTGCGGTGACGCTGGGCGCGGATGTGCTGGAGCCCTACGCCCTCACGGTGGACCCGCTGCGCCGCGAGGTCACCTTCACGGCCTCCCGTCCGCGCGAGGCGTATGCCGCGGAGGCCCAGGGGACGGACGCCACGCGTGAGGTGTACGTGGTGGAGCTCAACCGCGAGCCGCTGGGCGACTGGCCCCTGCTGGCCGCGCGGGTGAGTCAGGGTGGGGCGGAGCTGACCGGTCCGTTCGTCCTCGGCTCGAGGGAGCCCTTCTCCCGGCTGGCGGTGGGGCCCGCGCAGGCGCAGGGGCTGCAACCGCTGGAGACGGCGGCCAACCTGCCGGCGCGGACCTTCGCGGTGGATGCGGTGGAGGTGGCCGAAGGCGTGGGTGCCCGCCCGCTGGTGGTGGAGGCGGCGGGGCGCTGGGACTCGCCGAGCAGCCTGGGACGGTTGGGCCCGGATGTGTGGGGCCGCTTCACGGCCACGCTCGATGCGAAGGGTGGGGCGCTGGTGCTGCGCCGGCCGCGAGTGGGACCGCTGGGTGCCGCGCCGGCCTCGGGTTCGCCGCAAGGCTCGGGAGCCCCATCTGCTTCGGGAGCGTCCACCGCTGCGGCCTCGTCGGCCGAGCGCCAGCAGTGCGCCAGCCCGGCTGGCACCTTCAGCGAGGAGGCCTGCTATGGCCTGCACGTGCGGCGCGAGCCGGACGGCAGTGTCTCCGTCAGCGGCGCCGTCTACCGCGACCTGCCCGAGGGCGGGCGGCTGCACCTGGAGCCCCTGGGCGCGGATGGCCAGCGGCTGGAGACGGGCTGCGGCGTGGGCCTGAGCTTCCCTCCCACCAGCCGGGGCCTCACCACCCAGCACCGCCTGCCCTGGGCCTCACTGGCGCAGGCGCTGCCCGCGTGCCACTCGGCGCTGGCCGGCGTTGCCCAATTCAAGCTGGCCCTGTTCGAGGAGGGCCGCCAGCCCGAGTGCCCCACGGCCTGTGCCTTCGTCACCGAGACGGCCTCCCGGCGCACCCTGTGCGAGTGCCAGCCCACCCCGCTCGGCGAGGGCGTGGGGCTGCCCTCCCGCACGTCCCCCTCGCGCGAGCCGCCGCCCGAGGAGCGCGAACTGGAGCCCGAGGACCCGAGGTAGTCGCAAGCTCCGTCCGGCGGGTGGGGTGGGGGGCTGGCGGACTGACGGGGGAACGTCAGGGCTCCGCACCCGTTGCCTGGACAGGCGGCGGGGGCTGCGTTCTGCTCCGGGGCTCCACGTCCCACGGGTTCCCTCCCTCATGCGACCGCCTCCGACCGAGTTCGACCGTCAGTACACCGAGCAGCGCCACGCCATCGACCTGGCCCGCAGCTACCTGGAGAAGGAGGGCTTCACGCGGATGCAGCGCGTGCTCGTGAAGGACGTGGAGCGGGGCAAGCTGTCCGCGGAGGAGGGCGCGGGCGCCGTCCGCTATGCGCTGCTGGCCGTCGTCGAGCGCGTGGCCGCACGCGTCGGCTACACGCGTTACGTCGACCTCATGAAGGACAAGGAGATGTTGGACGCGATGCGCTTCGCCCTGGAGGACATCAGCCAGCGGCGCGGCGTCGAAGCGCCCGCGGCCCTCGAGCTGCTGCGCCAGTCCACCTTCCAGACGGTCCTCCGGCACTGGCACCTCGTCGCCCACGAGCAGCGCGGCCGGCAGCGCTACGAAGTGACGGCGGAGCTCGCCCGGCGGCTGCTGCGGGAGACGCCGCCCACGCTGCCCTGTGATGACCTGACGCTCCCGGTGGACTCGCTGGTGCTGGTGGTGCCCGAAGAAGTCGGCCTCGTAGGACGGCTGCCCGAAGGTGGCCTGGCGCCGATTACGGAAATCTACGCGGTGGAGTCCCCCGCCCCCGAGGGGCGCTACTGGTTCCTCTGGCTCTGCATGCGCGAGCCCTCGGGCGCCGCGGCGTTCTCCCTCGTCAACGTGTACCTCCAGAAGGGGATGTCGCTGGGGCATGCCGTCCTCTACACCCGGAACGAGGGTGGCGCCGGACAGGACCCGGGCTGGGAGAACGCCTGCGTGCTCCTGGCCGGCGCCGCGCACCACCTCGCGTCGGGCGGCACCGCTCGCCAGGAGTGGTACGACGAGACGGCGCGCGAGCTGCACGAGAAGCTGGCCGCGCTGCCCAAGGGGATGCAGAAGGAGCGGGAGAAGCTGCGCGAGCGGCTGCAGGCCGTCAGCCCGGGCCGCCGCATCATCCTGGAGGACGCGCCCACGAAGTGAGCGCGTCGTACGGCCCGCCAGGACAGCGGGCCCTTCGTCACACGCAAGGCCGTGGCATACCGCCCACGGCCCCACGGTGACGCACTACTCCGCGCGCGTCGCCGGGCGCGGCTTGGCCACCACCGGCACGGGCGCGGGGTGCGCATCGCGGGCGGTGTGCTGGCGCTGCTTCGGGTCCGGGCGCTCCACCACGCGGGCAACCAGGTCGTAGTCGTGGGCCTCGGTCACCTCCACGGTGACCATCTCCCCCGGGTACGCCAGGCCGTCGTTGATGTAGACCATGCCGTCGATGTCCGGCGCCTGCCCCTGGTGGCGGCCCACCAGCAGGTGCTCCGTCTCCGGCGCGGGGCCTTCCACCAGCACCTCCAGCCGCTGCCCCACGAGCTTCTTGTTCTGCTCGCGGTTGATGCGCTTCTGGATGGCCATCACCTCGCGCCACCGGCGCTCGATGGTCTTCTGCGGCACCTTGTCGGGCAAATCGAACGCCGCGGTGCCCTCCTCGTCGGAGTACTGGAAGACGCCCAGCCGCTCGAAGCGCTGCGCCTTCACGAACTCCTTCAGCATCTCGAAGTCCTCTTCCGTCTCCCCCGGCAGGCCGACGATGAGCGAGGTGCGCATCACCAGCCCGGGCACGCGCTCACGCAGCTTCGTCAGCAGGCCCTTGAGGAACTCCGAGTTGCGGCCGCGCTTCATGGACAGCAGCAGCTTGTCGCTGACGTGCTGCACCGGCATGTCCAGGTAGCGGGCAATCTTCGGCTCCGAGGCCATGACCTCGATGAGCTCGTCGGGGAACACGCGCGGGTAGGCGTAGTGCAGGCGAATCCACTTCACGTCCACCTGGACCAGGGCCTTGAGCAGGTCGTGCAGCTTCGGCTTGCCCGGCAGGTCATGCCCGTACGCGGTGAGGTCCTGCGCGACGAGGTTCAGCTCCTGCACGCCGCTGTCGGCCAGCCGCTTCGCCTCGATGAGGATGTCATCGATGGGGCGCGAGCGCTGCCCGCCGCGCAGCGTGGGGATGATGCAGAAGGCGCAGGCGTTGTCGCAGCCCTCGGACACCTTGAGGTACGCCGTGTACTTCGGCATCGAGTTGACGCGCGGCGTGTTGGCGTCGTGGATGTAGTCAGGGTCCGGAATCACCTGACGCGGCGACGCCTCGGCGGCCAGCAGGTCACCAATCTGGGCGTAGGCGCTGGTGCCCAGGAAGTGGTCGACCTCCGGCATCTCCTTCGCCAGCTCCTGGCCGTAGCGCTGGGACAGACAGCCCGTCACCACCAGCGTCTGGCAGGCGCCCGACTTCTTGAGCTCGGCCATCTCCAGGATGGAGTCCACCGACTCCTGCTTCGCAGGGCCGATGAAGGCGCACGTGTTGACCACGATGACCTGGGCCTCGGAGGCCTCCTGCACCAGCTTGTAGCCGCGGTGCTGCAACGTGCCCAGCATCACCTCGGAGTCCACCCGGTTCTTCGGGCAGCCGAGGGTCATCATGTACAGGCTCTTGGTGTCGTCCACTGCGTCTACCGCTTTCCGAGTTCGGTTCGCTCGAAGTGTTGTCCACTCCAGGCGAAGTTCATGGTCGCGCCGTTCGAGTAACCGATGGCCAGCGCTCCCTCTTCATCCAGCTCCATCGAAGCGGCCCGCCCCAGGGCGCAGGTGGCGGCCGGCCACTCGAGCACCCGAAGCGCTGTCTTCCCCGTCACCAGGTACAACCCCATCCGCAGCTCGCTTTCGGAGTCACACCGACCGTCGACGGCATAGGGATTCTTCCCCGAGAGCACCGAGACGACGGGGCGCCCGTCCGGCAGGCTGAGCGTCTCCGGCACATTGACGCCCATCTTCGCCGCATCCAGCGCGTTCGGCACCACCAGCGCGCGGAGCGAGGCGGGAGTCAGGGGCTCGTCCCCCTGCACCCAGGCCGGGTAGCTGTAGAGGTCCCACCCCAGCCAGCCGTCCTTCGCCGGCTCCAGCGCGGTGACAGCCTCTGGCAGCTTGAGCTTGAGGCCCTTGCGAAGCTCGTCCGGCAGCCGGAGCGCCTCGCCCAGCATGGTGCCCGTCTGGCAGTTGGAGACGGTCGTCGTCTTGCCGCCCGTGCCGTCCTGGTCCTCGTAGGTGAGGCACAGGTCCATCACCATCGGGTCCTTGGCGGGGAAGCGCGGGAAGGCGCGCACGGGGAGGGAGGCCATCAGCTCCAGCGTGTTGCCCCGGCGCTGCACGGCCGCCGTCACCTTCTCCTGGGCGAAGGCGGGCGTGCCGCTCTCCGCGCCCGAGGCGCGCTTGCCGTCGAAGGCGAAGCGCCACGTGTAGCCGGTGGCGGTGGGGCCCGCGCCGGGGAAGAAGAGGGACACGGTGAGCAGGTCGGCCGCGCCGAGCTGGTCGTCCGTGGCCTCCACGCCCACGTAGAGGATGTCCTTGCGCACGCCCACCTTCGCGCTGAAGGAGGCGCTGGCCCCGGCGGCGGGCGCGGGCTTGAGCACCAGCGGCGAGGCGAGGCCCTTGAGGCCACCCTGGAACTTGGGGGCCTTGGACAGCGAGGGCACCGCGCGGGCGGGGCGCTCGTCCTGGGCGCATGCCACGGCCGGGGCGCACAGCATCAGGAAGAGGGGCAGGGAGGCTGCGCGCATGGGCGTTGTCTAATCGCGGAAGTTGGTGAACTGCATGTCCAGCTTCAGCCGGTCCTGCTCCTTGCGGAACATCGCCATGGCGGCCTGGAGGTCGTCCCGGTTCTTCCCGGTGACGCGGAGCTGGTCCGCCTGGATGGAGCCCTGCACCTTCATCTTCGAGTCCTTCAGGAGCTTCACCAGCTCCTTGGACTTCTCCACCGGAATGCCCTGCTGGAGCTTGATGACCTGCTTCACGTTGTGGAGGCCGGTCTTCTCGATGTCGCCGTACTCCAGCGCGTGGAGGCTGATGTTGCGCTTGGCCAGCTTGCCCAGCAGCACCTCCTTGGCGGCCTGGACACGGTCTTCGCTGTTGGCCTTCACGGTGATGGCGGTATGGTCCGGGGCCAGCACCACGTCGGCCTGGGTGCCCTGGAAGTCATAGCGGGTGCTGAGCTCCTTCTTGGTCTGGTTGACCGCGTTGTCGAGCTCAGCGAGGTCGATTTTCGAGACGACGTCGAAGGATGGCATCGGCTGCGGCCCTTACCACACCTACACCCGGACGACCATGGGCACCACCAGGGGCCTCCGGGAGGTGTACAGCTTGAAGGCGCGGCGCACCGCCCGGGTGAGTTCCTCTCGCACCAGGGCGTCATCCCCCCGCAGGTGCGGGGACAGGGCCTCGAAGAGGGTGCGGGCCTCCTGGGCCACCCGGGGCAGCATCACCTGCTCGTCCAGGTTCAGCCCCTGGCCGGACAGCTGGGGCCCCGCCACCAGCTTCTGGTTGTCCCGCTGGAGGACGACGACGGCGGCCACCATGCCCGTCTCCGACAGCCGCACGCGCTCCTGGAGGGTGTCCTCCGTCACCACGCCGCTGCCGGAGCGGTCCTTGAAGACGCGGCCCGCGGGCACACTGCCGGTGAAGCGGCCCCGGCCCTCCTGGAAGGTGACGATGTCGCCGTCCTGCGCCAGCAGGCACTGCGCGGGCTCCAGGCCGGCCTCGCGCGCGGTGGCCAGGTGTCGGTGCAGGTGGCGGCCTTCCCCATGCACGGGCACGAAGTGGCGGGGACGCACCAAATCCAATACCCGCCGCTGCTGCGGCCGGCTGGCATGGCCGGAGACGTGGACGCCCGGCTCCAGCTGCGCGTAGGCGACGCGCGCGCCGCGCCACTGGAGGTCGTCGATGAGCGCGCCCACGGAGCGCTCGTTGCCGGGGATGGGGCGCGAGCTGAGCACCACCAGGTCTCCCGGGTCCAACCGCACCGGCCCGTCGCCCGCGGCCAGCTGGGACAGCCCGGCCCGGGGCTCGCCCTGGGCGCCGGTGGTGATGACGAGCACGCGGTGGGCGGGCAACTGCGCCACCGTGTCCAGGTGGATGAAGAGCGAGTCGGGCACGTCGAGGTAGCCCAGCTCGCGCGCCATCTCCACGTTGCGAATCATGCTGCGGCCCTGGAGGGCCACCTTGCGTCCCAGCCGCTCGGCCAGCGCCAGCAGGTGCCGCACGCGGTGGAGGTTGGAGGAGAAGAGGGCGATGATGATGCGGCCGGTGGCGCCGGTGAAGAGGCGCTCGAAGGTCTGCTCCACCACGCGCTCGCTGCCCGTCTCCTCGGTGAGCTCGGAGTTGGTGGAGTCCGACAGGAGGCACAGCACGCCCTCCTCGCCGGCCTGGCCCCAGCGCTCCAAATCCGTGCGCAGCCCGTCGATGGGGTCCGGGTCCAGCTTGAAGTCCCCGGTGTGGATGAGGGTGCCCTCGGGCGTGCGGATGATGTAGCCCACCGCGTCCGGCACGGTGTGGGTGACGCGGCTGGCCTCCACCTTGAAGGCGGTGCCCACCTGGAAGGGCTCGCGCGGCTCGATTTCGCGCAGGTCCGCCTCCAGCCCCATCTCATTCAGGCGGTGGCGCGCCATGGCCAGCGTGAAGCGGGTGCCATAAACGGGGACGGGCACCTCGTTGAGCAGGTAGGGGAGCGCGCCCAGGTGGTCTTCATGGCCGTGGGTGAGCACCACGCCCTTGAGCTGGGCGGCGTTCTGCTTCAGGTGGCTGAAGTCCGGGATGATGATGTCGACACCGGGCATCCCCGCAGAGGGGAACATCAGGCCGGCATCGATGAGCAGCATCTCCCCGCGACAGGCGACCACCAGGGAGTTGAGGCCGATTTCTCCGAGGCCGCCGAGCGGAATGACGTGAAGCATTTGACGGAAGTCTAAGGACTCGCCGCGTCGCGCGCGTTGGAAAGTTGCATGGAGGGGGGGCGGGAAACCAACCGTGTCCGGCCGCCGGCTCCCCGGGCTGGCGGCTGCGGCAGGGGCGCCCGGCCTCCGTCGGCTGCCTGATGCCGCGCGCCGTGGGGTGCAGTCACTTCTTCCCGCCGGGCAGGCCGTGCGTGCTGCCATAAGGGCGCGTCCGGCCGCTTCCGACAGGAGCCTTCCGTGCCCGCCTCTTCGCGTGTCCTCGAGCTCACCTCGCCCCCGCCGCTCGCCAGGGAGTTGCTGCGTGCCGCCGTGGCCCGCCGTCCCTCCCGCCCCGCCGAGGTGCCCCGGCTGGACGTGAAGCTGCGCCACTTCGCGCCGGACCCGGTGCAGCTCGCGCGCTACCGCGAGGTCTGCGGCTTTCCCTCGGACGGGTACCTGCCGCTGCCCTTTCCCCAGGTGCTCGCCGCGCCGCTGCACATCGCGCTGCTCAACCACCCGGACTTCCCGTACCGGCTGCTGGGCATGATTCACGTGCGCAACCGCATCCACCAGCACCGCCGGCTGGAGGAGGGGACGCCGCTGTCCGTGCACACCTGGGTGGAGGGACAGCGCGAGGTGCGGCAGGGACGCGAGCTGGACCTGCACACCCACGTGGAGGTGGACGGCACGCTGGTGTGGAGCGCCTTCACCACCATGCTCCGCCGCCTGCCCGGTGGTGACGCACGCCCGCGCGAGCCGAAGCCCGTGGGCCCCACCGAAGAGGACGCCCGCTTCGCCCACAGCCGTCCCGCGAGCTGGTCCGTGCCCGAGGACACCGGCCGCCGGTATGCGCGCGCCTCGGGGGACTACAACCCCATCCACCTGTACGCCCTCACCGCGCGCCTCTTCGGCTTCCCTCGCGCCATTGCCCACGGCATGTGGACCGTGGGCCGCTGCGTGGCGGAGATGGGCGAGGCCGCGGAGGCACCCGCCCTCACGCTCACCTCGGACTTCCGCCGCCCGCTGCTGCTCCCCTCGCGCGTGGTGTTCCAGACGGCGCCGCAGGGGGACGGAGGCGTCGCGTACCGCGTGAGGGCCGAGGACGGACAGCCCCATGTCCATGGCCTGCTGACGCCCGGCGCCTGAGCCCCGGTCGCGCGGGTCTATTCTCCTGTCACTGTCACCTGGGGCGCCGCGCAGGCATTCCGGGAAGCCGCTAGGCTTGCGCGCATGGTCGCACCCCACCGCTTCGTCATCACCTTCCTCCTCCTCTGCACGCTGCTCCCTGGCCTGACCAGGGCCGCGCCCATGGCGGACCAGGACCCCGCTTCTTCTGAGTCCGTGTCCGTCCCACCGCTCATCCCCGCGGACCCCGCACCGGAGTCCACTCCCGCTCCGGACTTCATCGGGGAACCGTTGGACGTGCAGGGGCAGGAAGTCCGAAGCGGCTCGTCCATTCCACTTCCCGTCCGGGGCCTGCTCGAGGCGCTCGGCGCGGGCGTCACCGGCGTGGTGGGCGGCTTCGTGGGCCTGTTGCTGGTGGACCGGCTCGGCGTCTGTAACTCGGAGGACTGCTTGGGGGAGCTGCTGCTGGGCGCATTGGGCGGAGCGACCATCGGTGTGCCCGCGGGCGTCTACTCCGCCGGGCGGATGATGGGCGTCCGCGGTGGGCTGGGGAGCTCCTACCTGGGACTCCTCGTGGGCGGAGGCGGCGCGCTCCTCGGCTCGGTGCTCATCAACAGCAGCATGCCGAACGGCGACGGCAGCGTCGTCTTCATCAGCGTCCCCCTCGCGGCGGTGCTCGGCTCCATCATCGGCTTCGAGCTGTCCGAGGACACGACCCCCGTGGTCCGGCCGGGCCATGCGCCGCGGAGGGACTCCAGCCCGGCCCTGCTGCTGAGCCCCACCGCGGGCACCACGCCCCGGGGTGGCTTCATCGGCGGGTTCTCCGGCCGCTTCTGAAGCCCCCCGTTGAGCCCCCTCAGTGGGGAATCAGCGAGATGTCGTCCAGGTACACCGTGGCCTGGTCCGCGCCCGAGACGTCCTGGAAGTACAGGTCCACCAGTGTCCCGGACGTCAGGCCCAGGCTGCTGAACGGAATGGTCACCTTCTGCCAGGTGCCCGGCGCAATGGGCGCGCCCAGCGCGGCGTCCAGCGACACGGCCCCGAGCGTCTGCGTGCCGTCATGGAGCACCAACTGCACGGCCTGCCCACCCGTGGTGCCGCCGTGCACCCACAGCTCCAGGCCCTGGTACAGCGACAGGTCCACGCCCGAGTGGTGGAACATCAACCCCGCCCACGCGTCCGGCTCGAAGCTGATGGCCGAGCTGCCCGCGTGCACCACGCCCGTCTCGTCCAGCGAGTGCGTCGCCCAGCTCCAGTTGGCGAAGCCGTTGTCCAGCCCGTCCGAGTAGATGGGCAGCCCCGCCACGGGGTCCGGGTCGGTGCGCCCCTCAGTCATCGCCACGCCCTGGGACAGGGTGACGGTGCGCGCGCCGCGCGTGCGCACGTAGTCGAGGATGGCCGCGAAGTTGGCCGTCTTGTACTGCGTGTCGCGCGTCGGCGTGCCGTCCACGAACTCGTGGAACACGAGGATGAGCCAGCTCTTCTCGGCGATGGCCTGGTCAATCCAGCCCCGCACGGTGGCCACCGTCACGCCGCGGTGCACGTCATTGCCCCGCAGCTCGTACACCAGCGTGTCGCGGAAGTTGCGGCCGGCGTTCACCGTGCGGCTGCTGGCGTAGTACTGGCGGATGCCCGTCTTCACGGAGCTGTTGTAGATGCCGTAGGGCACCACGAAGCTCGGCACCGCGGGCAGGCTCAGGCTGCTCATCAGCCACGCCTGCGAGTCCTGCAGCTCCGAGGTGAGCTGCGTGGAGGACAGCGTCGTCAGGTCCGGGTGCGTGCGCGTGTGGCTGGCGATGTCATTGCCCTCGGCGACGAGCGTCTGCGCCTGGGCCAGCGTCATGTAGCCACCCCAACCCTGGGCGATGGCGTCGGTGACGAGCGCATAGGTGGCGTCGATGTTCCGCGCGTTGAGCGCCGGACGCGCCTTCGTGTACTGCGTGGCCCAGCCATCATCCAGGGTGATGGTCACCATCCCCTGCTCGAACGGATTGGCCGCGACGGCCGGCACCGCCAGCGTCATCAGCAACAGTGTGACAATTCCTCGCAAACCCTTGCACGGCTTCGACATGACTGCCCCCTCCGGCGCCACGCTCCTGTGGCGCGAGGTGGGGGGCGATAGCAGACGTCGTGGACGTGGGGCAATCGAGCAGGCCTGCGCGGGATGCCCTGCCAGGGGTGCAGGGGAACCCCGGGGGGGCGCGTCACATCGCGGGGATTCAGGAAACGCGTCCCCCTGTTCGTGAGGACTCCGCATTTCGCCACGAAAAGGATACGTCACATGAGGAAGTTCGCGATGCTCGCAGGTCTGCTGGCGCTGGTGGGAGCCATCCCCGCCCAGGCTTCCGAGCTCCAGGACGTATTCGGCAAGGACATCCCCATTGGCGAGGGCCGACCCACGCTGGTGCTCTATGCCAACAAGGGCACCCGTGACGAGCTGCGTCAGCACGTGTACCAGTTCATCTACGACGTGCGCTCGGAGAAGCCCATCGTCGTGGTGCACGTGGACCTGCGCGACGTCCCCGGCTTCTTCAAGGGCATGGCGAAGGGCGAGATTCGCAAGAGCCACCGCGAGTCGCTGGAGCTGATGAAGGACCTGTTCCGCAAGCACGGGCAGCCGGTGCCGGCGGAGCTGGAGTCGTCGCTGTACATGGTGGCGGACTCGAAGGGCGAGCCGCACAAGTCGATGGGGCTGCAGAAGGGCTTCAAGCAGGTCGTCGCCAAGGTGCTGAGCCCCTCCGGACAGGAGCTGGCGAGGGGTCCCTTCCCGCAGAGCGCCCGCAAGCTGGGCCAGTCCCTGGCCTCGGCGCCCGTCGCGAACCCACCCGCACAGGTAGCCGGCCGCGCGCGCTGACACGAATTGTCATTGATTCACGCCCGATGACAGAAATTGTCACGGGCAGGCTCCCTCTGCGACGGGAGCACCGCCTGCCAGGGTTTGTCAGTCACACGTGAAGTGTTGGCCGTGGCTGTGTTTCATACCCGTGGCGTGCTTCTCCCCATTTGAGTCTCCCTGCTAGGAGTGCAGGCGTGCGTCCAGTCGAGGGCTCGCCTGTTCCGGCGCGTCTCAGCGGACGTCACATGGGGAGACGTCATGAAGACGCTGAAGCCAGCAGGCCGGGCCACACCCTTGTGGCTCGTGATGGGATTGCTCGCGGGTGCGGGGTGTGGAAGCGCGGGAAGTCCGCCCGCGGAAGACCCACCTTCGCGCGCACAGTCAGGGCGCCTGGAGCCAGAAGGCCCGGACCTGGTGGTGACGGAGCTGAAGGGCCCGGCCAGCGTGCGCCGCTCGGAGGCCTTCAGGGCCACCGTGACGGTGTGCAACCAGGGCACCGAGTCCGCCAGTGGCACGTACTCCCAGCCCCGGCTGGAGCTGTACCTGTCCATGGACACGACGTTGACTCCGTCCGTGCCGGGCAGTCCGCAGCCTCCGGACCAGCAGCTGATTGGCTCCGTGGAGCTGCGGACGCTCAGCCCTGGCGAGTGCTCGGCTGTCGAGGTGAATGCCTCCGCACAGCTCCCGGACGCTGCCCCCTTCGAGGGGGCCGTCTACCTGGGCGCCATCGTGGATGCGAACCAGGAGGTGCCGGAGCCCCGGGAGGACAACAACAGCTTCGTGGGCGGGCTGCTGGGCGTGGGCCACCTGCCCGACCTGGTGGTGACGCAGCTCCAAGCGCCGGCCAGTGTGATGCCAGGCCATTCCTTCGTCGCCCAGGTGAAGGTGTGCAACCAGGGCACGGACAGCGCTGGCGGCGGGCCCCGGGTGGAGCTGTATCTCTCCACGGACAACACGCTCACGTCACCGTTCCCTGGCGGGCCGCCGCCCCCGGACCAGCAGTTGGTGGGCTTCGTGGGACTGCCCCACCTGGAGGCCGGGCAGTGCGGAATCTTCGATGTGCATGCCAATGCCTCGCCGCCGCCCGCGGCGTTGGCGGACGCGCCCCTGTACCTGGGCGCCATCGTGGATACGAGCCATGACGTGCAGGAGCTGCGCGAGGACAACAACACCTTCATCGGCGGGTTGATGGGCGTGGGCCACCGCCCCGACCTGGTGGTGACGCAGCTGAGCGGCCCCGCGAGCGTGCGCCATGGCGACCTGTTCTCCGCCACGGTGCGGCTGTGCAACCAGGGCACCATGCCCAGCTACGCCTCCTACGGCAACCGGCTGGAGCTGTACCTGTCCATGGACACGACGCTGAGCGCGTCGGGCCCGGGCATGCCGCAGCCTGGCGACCAACGGATGATTGCGTCCGTGGACGTGCCCCACCTGGAGCCGGGCCAGTGCGCGACGCGCGAGGTCAGCGCCCATGCGGACCGGCCCCAGGACGCGCCCTACGAGGGCGTCCTCTACCTGGCGGCCATTGTGGATGCGACCCACGGCGTGCAGGAGCTGCGCGAGGACAACAACAGCTTCGTGGGCGGGCTGATGGGGCTGGGCGACCGCCCCGACCTGGTGGTGACGGAGGTGAAGGGTCCGCCCAGCTCCCACGCCAATGCGGCCTTCACGGCGACGGTGAGGGTGTGCAACCAGGGCACGGCGCCGAGCTACGGCTTCACGTCGAGCCTGGGGCTGTACCTGTCGCTGGACGCGACGCTGGCCCCGTCGGGCCCGGGCACGCCGCAGCCTGGCGATCAGCAGCAGATTGGCTTTGCGAGCGTGCCGATGCTGGAGCCGGGGGAATGCACGACGCTGTCCGTGCAGGCCCAGGCGTCCCTGCCTCCCGCCAGCAGCTACAACGCGGGCGTGGTGTTCCTGGGCGCCATCGTCGACGTCTCCTCCTCGGTGCAGGAGCTGCGGGAGGACAACAACAGCTTCGTCGGCGGGTTGATGGGCGTGGGCTCCGGCGCGGACCTGGTGGTGACGGAAGCCACGGGCCCGGCCAGCGTGCGCCCGGGGGAGGCCTTCACGGCCACCGTGAAGGTCTGCAACCAGGGCACGGAGTCGTCCGGCCAGTCCTCCTGGAGCCCGGCCCGGCTGGTGCTGTTCCAGAGCGTGTTCCCCTCGGTGGTCATCCCCGTGCCGGGCCAGTCGACGCCGATGCCCCAGACGCAGCAGGTGATTGCGCTGACCACCCTGAACCCGCTGGGCGCGGGCCAGTGCGAGACGCTCAGCGTGCCCGCGCAGACGCCTTCGGGCTCGCCGATTGCCCGGGCCGTCTACCTGGGAGCCTTCGTGGACCCGGACCGGTACGAGACGGAGCTGCGCGAGGACAACAATGTCTTCATCGGTGGGCTGATGGGCCTGGGGATGCTGCCAGACCTCGTCATCACCCAGGTGAGCGGTCCTCCCAGCGTGGAGCGCCATGCGTCCTTCGTCACGTCCGTGCGGGTGTGCAACCAGGGCACGGAGCCGAGCTACCCGTCCATGAACGCAGGGCTGCACGTCTACCTCTCCACCACGGCCACGGTGGTGGTGCCGACGCCGGGCATGCCGCCGATGCCGCCTTTGCATCGCACCCAGTCCCTGGTGGGCGCCATCGGCCTTCCCATGCTCGCGGCGGGGGAATGCCAGGTGCTGACCGTGCCAGGCACTGCGAGTCCGCCCAGCGACATGCCGTACGACAGCGCCGGGTACCTGAGCGCCGTCGTCGATGTGACTGCCGAGGTCGACGAGCTGCGCGAGGACAACAACGTCCTCAGCGGCGGGCTGATGGGCGTGGGCAACCGCCCCGACCTGGTGGTGACGTCACTGAGCGCGCCCACCAGCCTGCCTCACGGTGGCTTCTTCACCGCGTCCGTGGAGGTCTGCAACCAGGGGACGGCGCCCTCGCAGGACAGCCCGCTGGAGCTGTACCTCTCCATCGACACCACGCTCAACCTCTCGGAGTCGCACTCCTCGCACCTGGAGCAGTCGAGGCTGGGAGCCGCGTACGTGCCGCCGCTGGCGCCGGGGCAGTGCACGACGGTGCAGCTGCCGGTCTTGGCCTTCCCTCCACCCGATGCGCAGGTGCCCGGCCTCTTCTACCTGGGCGCCTACGTCGACCCGAATGGGTATGAGTGGGAGTTCCGCGAGGACAACAACGCCCGGGCGGACTTCGCGCTCGAGGTGACCTGGTAGCACGTCACTCCGGGAGGGGCAGGGGCCATGGCTCCTGCCCCTCCCGGCTTCAGCTCCCGGTGGCCGGCGGCTCCGCGGGCGGGCGGGAAATCCACGCGGCGATGAACACGTCCAGCTCGCCGCGCATCACGTCCTTCACGCGCGGGCTGCCGGCGCCGGTGCGCGGGTCCTCCACCCGGGCGCCCCGGCCCACGTAGTAGCGCCGGGCCTCGTCCGTGGAGCCGCCCTGTCCGGACACCACGCGCGCGGCGATGTCCTTCAATTCGTCCAGCTCCCCCGCGCCGGTGAGCGTGAGCACGCGCCCGGTGGACTCGTCCTTCACCGTCACCTCGGTGCGCACGCGCTGCAGGTAGGAGCCCTCGTGGCTCTTCACCGGCCGGCCCTGCACGTCCAGCAGCTCCAGCTCGTCTTCGGACAGCGCGCCGCCCCGGTGCACGCGCACGTACGCGCGCTGGCGCTTCTCGTCCTCCAGGCGGCGGTGCATGCCCGCCTCACCCGCGAGGAAGCCGTATGCGCCCGGGCCAGCGATGCGCACCACCACGCGCGCGGGCTCCTCCGCCTCGGCCACCGCCACGGCCTCGTAGCCACGCCGCTGCGCCCAGCCCAGGTACATGGTGGCCAGCTCCTGCACCCATGCGTCCTGCGCCTCCGCCGCGTCGCTGGCGCAGATGTCCACCAGCGCCTCGTTGTCCAGCGAGGTGGAGCCGGACGCGTTGAGCGCCTCGGCCATTTGCACCTCGCGCGCCACGTCCTCCACCTGCTTCGCCGCGGAGGCGAGCTGCACCTCGTTCTTCGCCTCGCGCACCAGTCGCCGCGCGAAGAGGCATGCGGCCTCCAGCCGCTCCAGCTCGTTGAGGTGCGCCTCCACCGAGCGGAACGCGCGGATGACCTCGGCCGCGCGCGTGGGGTCGTCCCAGAGGTTGGGCGCCTGTGTCTCCGCCAGCAGCGCCGCGCGCCGCTGCTCCAATTCCTGCCGGCCCGCGGCCACGGCCAGCGCGCGCGTCTTGCCCACCAGCCGGTCCATCTCGAACAGCAGCGACTTGCGGTCCAACCGCCGCTTCACCGGGGCCGCGCGGGCGGACGGCAGCAAGAGCTGCGCGGTGGGGGAGGGCGGCGCCGCGGGCGGCTCGGCCACGGCCACCACCCGGCTGCCGGGCCGCGTCTCCACCCGCACCGGCGTGCCCGGCGGCAGCGGCTTGCGCGCAATCTCCACGGCCAGGGCCGCGGTGAGCGTCTTCTCGATTTCGCGCTGCAGGTAGCGCGCGCCGAACTGGGGCGAGTAGCCACGCTCCACGAGCAGGTCCACCACCTGCGGCGTCACCTCCACGTCCAGCGCGCGGGCGCGGATGCCCTCGCGCTCCAGCACGCGGCCCACCTCGCGCTGGGCAATCTTGCGGATGTCCACCTTGGACAGGGGCCGGAAGTGGCAGATGGCGTCGAAGCGATTGAGGAACTCCGGGCGGAAGGCCTCGCCGATGCGGCGGTCCACCTCCGTCACCATCTCCTCGGAGCGCTTGTGGCCGGTGAAGCCCAGGCCGGACTCGCGGTACACCTCGGCGCCCACGTTGGACGTGGCGACGATGAGCGTGTTGTTGCACGACACCGTCTCGCCCGCGCCGTTGACGAAGGTGCCCTCGTCGAAGAGCTGGAGGAAGCGGTCGTGCACGCTGCGCGCCGCCTTCTCGAACTCGTCGAGCAGCAGCACGGTGAACACCTTGCCATCCAACAGCGCGCTCAGCTCCCCGCGCCGCGTCTCCAGGGCCGGGGCCCAGGACGCGCCGAAGGGGACGCTCTCGTCGCCGTCGTTGGGGTAGTCCGCCATGTTCAGGCGCACCAGCCTGTCCGCCGAGCCGAAGAGGTACTCGGCCAGCAGCTTCGCCAGCTGCGTCTTGCCCACGCCCGTGGGGCCCGCGAAGAGGAACACGCCCAGCGGCCGGCGCGGGTCATTGAGGCCCGCCTTCAGCAGCGCCACCGAGCGCAGCACCGCGCCCACCGCGTCTGTCTGGCCGAGCAGCCGCTCCCCGAAGAAGCGCTCCGTCTCGTCCAAATCCAGCGGCATCGTGTCGTCCACGACGAAGCGGGGCAGGCGCGTGGCGGCGCAGAAGCGGGCGAGCACGTCCTCGGGGCCGACATGGTCCTTGGCCGCGCCCGCGGCCTCGGCCGCCGTCTCCTTCAGCAGCTCAATCGCTTTGCGCGGCATCCGCTGCGCCAGCAGGAACTTGGACGACAGGCGCAGGGCCAAATCACACGCGGCCGGGTCGATGGGCAGCCGCAGCTCCTTCTCCAGCTCCTCCGCCACGCGGCCCAGCACCCAGCGCGCCTTCTCCAGCGGCGGCTCATGCAGGGGCAGCAGGTGAAGCCGCTCGGCCAGGGCCTCGTCCGAGCGCAGCAGTTCCTGCACGCGCTTGGGCTCGGTCTCGAAGATGAAGCGCAGGCCGCCGGTGCGCAGCGCGCGCACGGCCACCGGGGCCAGGGGGCCCCGAGGGCCGCCGGCAAATCACGGATGTAGATGATGGGACAGGAGTGCCGGCCCAGGTGCGCGAGCAGCTCCTCGAAGCTCTCGGCGGCCTGGCGCTGGGTGCTGCGGGCGAGGATGTTGGCGACGGACACCTCCACCAGCCGTCCCTGGGACAGCTCGGCGTCCACGCGGCCCTCGGCGATGCGGCGCGCCACCTCCTGCACGAGCGCGCTCTTGCCCACCCCGGGCTCGCCGGCCAGCAGGGGGTGCTTTCCGCCCCGCGTGAGCAGGCCGAGCACCTCCGTCACGGCGGCGTCCACCCCGTGCGCGGCCGGCAGCTTGCCCTCGCGCCCCAACGCGGTGAGGTCGCGGTCGATGAGCCGTTCCTGGTCCTCGCTCTTCCTCGTCGCCATGTCGTCAGACGCCCCCTCGCCGGATGCGCACTCTAACCTTGCTGAACCGCCGTGGTGAGCGCGCAATCCCGAGAGACGCCAACAGGCCCCGGAAAGGCCGGGGCCGGGCGGCGAGTGGCCGCTCTCAGGGCACCGGGGCGGGCGCTGTCCCGGGCTCGGCCCTGGGAATGGCCCGCAGGTACTCATAGATGGCCCGCAGGTCCTGCTCTCGCATCTTCCCGTAGATGGGCCAGGGCATCACCTGGAGGATGTCTCCGTCCTCCTCGCGGCCCGTGCGCAGCAGGTTCAGGAACTGCTCGTAGCGGAGCCCCGCCGGCAGGCCCTCCTCGTTGGGAGTGATGTTCGGGGCCACTATCTCCGGACCGAAGCGGGTGCCTCCGGCCAGGAAGTGCTCGGTATTGGCCTGCTCCGGCTCGCCCAGGAAGGGGTTGCCCCCGGGGGCATAGGGCGGGTTGGTGTGGCAGTCCGTGCAGGCGCCCTGGGCGTTGACGATGTAGCTGCCCAGGCCCACGAGGTTGCGGTCCAGCCCGTCCAGATTCACGGGCACGGGTGACAGCTCCAGGCCGCGCTCGATGCGCTCGCGGTCCTCGGCGCCCACCTCGTCCTCGTTGTGCATGCCCTTCCCGGGCTCCTTCGTGGAGCTGTCCGAGCCGCATCCCAGTGCGAGGCTGCCTGTGACGGCGAGCAAACCCAGCCCCGCCGCCGCCCAGCCCATCCGGAAGTCCTTCATGTGTGCGTCCTTTCGCTGCGCCCGGGAAGTCCCGGTGGCGGGAGGCTAGGGACGGCGCGACGCGCGGCCATGCTGCGTGCCGGTGTGGGGCCACGTCACCCCGTGCACACCTGAGTGGAGCGGAAGTCGGAGGACTCGAACCTCAAGCCGGAAGCCCGGCTCGCACCCGTTAGCAGCGGGGCCTGGCGCCATCGCCAGTCCAACTTCCAGAAACGACGGAGCACGGTGGAGTCGAACCACGAGCCCGCGAAGGGCCCTCCTGGTTTCCAGCCAGGCGGCCGGCCACCCGGCCTGCGTGCTCCAGAAAGCAAAAGAGGAAGGCAGGGGACTCGAACCCCAAGCGCACGGGGCGCTCGCACCGCTTTCGAAACGGGCCACCGACCTTCGGTGTCGACCTTCCAGGGAAAATTGCCGGCAGCAGCGCTCCCGCCTGCCGGCGCGCGGGGAAGTCACGGGGCGGGAGGCCGCCTCTGGCGGTACCCCCTACCCCCTCGGTGCCCCGTCCCGGGACGGAGCGGGGGCGAGGACCCCCTCTGGGAGCCCCCCTTCGACCCGTGACTTCACTCCTCCAGTTCGACGTGCCAGTACGCCATGTCGCCCAGGAACTTGCCCCACGAGACGGGCATGCCCTTCTCGAACATGAAGGTCAGGTGCAGCGCGTCCGACACCTTCTTGGGCTTCACCGGCGTGCTGCGCAGCGCCATCTTCGCCACCACCGGGGTGCGATTGCCCTTCTTCTGGTTGCAGGGCACACACGCGATGACGACGTTCTCCCAGCACGTCTTGCCACCCTGCGCGCGGGGGAGGACGTGGTCGTACGTGGCCTCGGGGCGCGACACCTTGAGGCCGC
Source organism: Pyxidicoccus sp. 3LFB2 (assembly GCA_046520375.1). Lineage (GTDB taxonomy): Bacteria > Myxococcota > Myxococcia > Myxococcales > Myxococcaceae > Myxococcus. The sequence goes on along the minus strand of JBKGHK010000028.1, from coordinate 10,929 downwards.
AGTACTGGCAGCGGCAGTTGTCGCGCAGGTAGACGTTCTCCCGGCTGAACTTCACACCCTTGGGGCCCCTGCGCAGCCCGCGGATGAACCGGATGACGGACGGCATCTTCACCGCCACCGTCACCGAACGCACGAAGCGGTCCTCGTACTCCTCGACCACCTCGACCTTGCCCTGGAAGATCAACATCACCGCGCGCTGCCAGGGGACCCGCGCGACGGGCTCGTAGGATTGACTCAGTACCAGCGTCTCCATGACTCGGCGCCTCTGGGGTTGATGTCCACGGCGAGATTCGAACTCGCACTCGGCCGGGTTTGAGCCGGCGGCCTCTCCCAATTGGGCTACGCGGACGTGCTTCGGGAGCTTCTGCTGACCACACCTCGGTGCTGCCACTGCGGACTGCGAGTGCACGCCCCGGGGATCGAACCCGGCCGATACGGTATGTGGGACCGTCGCCGTCTCCAGCTGGCTCGGCGTGCATGAAGAGTTGCGGAGCAGGGAGTCGAACCCTGCGACACAGGCTTATGAGGCCTGGAGGGACAGCCGGTCCCACTCCGCATGAAAGGTGTTGCTTGTGCTCCCGGCAGGACTCGAACCTGCGACCGTGCGCTTAGGACGCGCCTGCTCTGTATCCACTGAGCTACGGAAGCGTGTGACAGATGCCTCTGGCAGGAATTGAACCTGCGGCCTCACGGTTCGGAGCCGTGCGCTCTCATCCACTGAGCTACAGAGGCGATGAGTGGAACCACCGGGATTCGAACCCGGACATCTCGGGTGCAAGCCGAGCGCTCTCCCATTGAGCCATGATCCCAGACTGCGAGTGCTCCCGGTCGGGTTCGAACCGACGACCCCCGGTTTACGAAACCGGTGCTGCTTCCAGCTGAGCTACAGGAGCGGGTGAGACACAGGCCGCCGGGGTGTTGATCCCCGCTGGCTTCGATTTGGAGTCGAGGCTGCTCCCCGGAGCGCGGCCTATACGGTGCTGCGGTGTGACGTGCTGCGTGCTGCGTGCTGCGTGCTGCGTGCTGCGAGTGCCGGCCCCCGGAATCGAACCGAGTCCTCCTGTGCTTCAGACAGGCGCGCGGACCACCTACGCCAGGCCGGCAATCAGCTCCCCGAGAAGGATTCGAACCTTCAACCCCGCGGTTAACAGCCGCGTGCTCTGCCAGTTGAGCTATCGGGGAATGTGCTGCGTGCTGCGAGAGAGAACCGAGGGCAGGAATCGAACCTGCATCTGTGGGGTCAGAGCCCACCGCTGTAGCCATTTAGCCACCCCGGTATATGTGTGAAGCGGGTGACGGGATTCGAACCCGTGTTATCGGTTTGGAAGACCGAGGTCCTGCCGCTGGACGACACCCGCGTGAGTACCTCCGGAGGGATTCGAACCCTCACCGCCCGGGTAAGAGCCGGGTGCTCAGCCGTTGAGCTACGGAGGTGTCTTGCGTGCCGCCCCTGCGTGAGCGGGCGGCGTGCTTCACCACTGCGATTCAGTTGTCAGAGAGCTGCTGCCTGGTTGACCAGAGGGAGTCGAACCCTCTTCCCCGGAGTCACAATCCGGTGGCTCACCGTTCGCCTTTGGCCAACATGGAGTCGGGGCACCCGGACTCGAACCGGGACCGCCCGCTTATCAAGCGGGAGCTCTGCCTTTGAGCCATACCCCGTGCACTGCGATTGCGTATCTGGGTGACAGGATTTGAACCTGCGGCCTCACGGACCCGAACCGTGCGCTCTGGCCAGACTGAGCTACACCCAGGAAAGACACTGGTGCTGCGACACTGCGGTGATGGGGACGCTGGGAGTTGCACCCAGCGGGCCCTCGCGGGCTCCGGCTCTACAGGCCGACGCGCCTCCTCTAACGCTCTACGTCCCCGAAGGAGGTGGGAGCCCAGAAAGCCGAAAGGCCGGGTTCCCTGTTGGGAGCCCGGCCTCTGCATGGCTTCGCGTGTCGAGGACACGACGGGAGCGTCAGCAGGAGTCGGGCGGGTGGCCACGATACGACCGGAGTCCCACGTTGAAGCTGGGGGCGGCGGCCGGACGGATGCACGGGAAGGCGAAGATGCCGTGCCAGAGGTTGTTGCTGGGATACTGGGACTGCATCACCGGGCTCTTCCGCGTCGTCGTCGTGTTCATGGCCACCGCTCCTTTCATGGGGGACTGACGCGGCGATAATTCATCCCTGACAGCGCGGTGATTTCTTTTCGCGGGATGGGCCAGGAAGCGGGGCGCCTCTATAGAGAGAAAGAAGGCGTGCCGGGCCCGCAGCGCCATCCCTGGAGGAGGCTTCGGGGGGCGGGACATTCCTGGCGCCGGAAAAGACAGAGGCCCCGGAGCCGTGGAGCTCCGGGGCCTCTCTTTTCGCTTCAGATTCCGGCGGTGGGGATGACCGCCGTCAGGTTCACCAGGGCGTCGCGCTTCACCCCATGCTTCACGAAGTCCTGCACGGCCCGGGCGAGCGTCGCGGCCAGCAGGCCCAGCAGGGGCAGGTGGGCGCCCCCCTCGCAGGTGGCCTGGCCCGCCGTGTCCTCGGCGTCCGGGGCGAAGCGCTCATCCCAGCGCACCAGCCCGAAGTTGCCGTCCGCGCTCACCGCCCCGTGGACCAGCGGCTTGCCTGCCTTGCGCGCGTACTCGCTGAGGAGCAGGCGGCTGTCCTGGTTGTCGAAGCAGTCCACCAGGAGGTCTCCGCCGCCGCACAGCGCCTCCACGTTGTCCCGGGTGAGGCGCACTCCGAAGGACTCGGCCTTCACCCCGTGCAGGTTGAGCAGCTGCAGCTTGAGGGCCTCGGCCTTGTTCTTTCCCACCGAGGGCTTCACGTAGGCCTGGGCGAGCAGGTTCTTCGACTCCACCCGGTCGAAGTCGATGAAGGCCAGCGTGGCCTCCAGGTTGCGGCAGAGCACCACCGCCGAGGAGCCGATGGCCCCCACGCCACAGAAGATGATGCGCATGGCCTCACCTCACCGGGCGCCGAACGGCACCTTGGGGCGCAGGTAGATTCGCTCGTCGCCGCGCGCACCGCGGAACCGGTCGACGACGTAGTGCTGGAACGCATCCTCGCGCAGGTGGGACAGGTGCAGTCCGGGCACTCCGCCCGAGCGCACCAGCTCCGCGGCGATGCGCCGCACGTCCGTGTCCGACACCGGCCGGTCCAGCTCCACCGGCACGTCCGCGGACATCCCGTCATAGGTGATGTTGAGCGTCGCCATGGCCTCGTGCCTCCTCACGCCTCGGGCGGGACGCGGAGAGCGCGGCCGGCCGGGCACTGTCGCCGGGACGCGGCCGGTGGGGGCTTCCTGACGGCGCCCCGGGCCCCGGACAGCAGACAGCCCGGCCTCCCATGCGGGGAAGCCGGGCTGCCTGGAACGCACCGCGCGTGGGAGGGGTTACCGCGCGGTGCTCTCAGTGACGGGCGCGGGCGCCTGGATGCGTGCCCTCATGACGGTGGGCAGCAGGGGCACCGCGCCGATGAATCCCGAGTACGCCATCCGGTTGGGCGAGCACCAGCCGGGGTTGGCCACCTTGTCGGTGGTGAAGTTGGTGAGCAGCGCGGTGGTGACGTCGCCCGGCGTGGCCTGGGGGTTGAGCTCCAGGAAGAGGGCGACCACGCCCGCCACGTGAGGAGAGGCCATCGACGTGCCGCTCAGGACGCGGGTCTCGTTGTCGCCGTAGTGCCACGAGGAGGTGATTTTGTTTCCCGGCGCGAAGACATCCACGCAGTCACCCCAGTTGGAGAAGGACGCACGCTGGTCCGCGCTGTCCGTGGCGGCCACGGTGATGGCCTCGGGCGTGCGCGCCGGAGAGTGCTTGCACGCGTCCTTGTCCTCGTTGCCCGCCGCGACGACATAGGTGACGCCCGCGGCCACGGAGCGGCGGACCGCGTCGTCGAGCGCCTGGTCTCCCTCGCCCCCCAGGCTCATGTTGGCGACCGCGGGCGCCTGGTGGTTCTTCGTCACCCAGTCGATGCCCGCGATGACGCCGGAGGTGGAGCCCGAGCCATCACACCCGAGCACGCGCACCGAGTGCACGGTGGCGTTCTTCGCCATGCCGTAGGTATTCCCCGCCACCGTGCCCGCCACGTGCGTGCCGTGCCCGTTGCAGTCATTGCCCTTCATGCTGTCGCCGATGGCGTCGAAGCCAAGCGCCGCCCGGCCGCCGAACTCCTGGTGCGAGAAGCGCACGCCGGTGTCGAGGATGTAGGCGTGCACGCCCAGGCCCGACGCGTTGTACATGTAGAGCTTGTCGAGCGGCAGGTCCCGCTGGTCCACCCGGTCGATGCCCCAGGTGGGACGCGGCTGGGCCTCGAAGAGGGACACCACGCCGTTCTCCTGCACGTAGTCCACGGCCGGGTCATTGGCCATGGCCCGCGCCTGGGCCTCGCTCATCCGGCTGGCGAAGCCGCGCAGCGCATGCTCGTACACGACGAAGGCGGCGCCGCCGTACTTCGCGGTGAGGCCCTGCGTGGCCTGCGTCACGGCGATCTGCTGCAGGCTCTGCTCCGGCGCCTTCAGCACGACGATGTACTCGCCCGGTACCTTCTTGCGCACCGTGAGGAACTTCCCGGTGCGCTTCTGGCTCAGCGTGGCCCGCGTGGCCGACGGGTCCCTGCAGGGAACCTGCTGCGACGCGCACCCACCCAGCAGCACCACCGCGCCCACCGTGAGCGTCCACTTCAGGATGTGTCGATACATGTTTCACCTTGAGGAGAGGAGTTATCGGGGTGAAACGAATCGACGCTAAATGCGGTTTATCCCTGATTCGGCACCAGGGGATGAGAGTGGGGTCCGTCACTGAACAGGGGTGACCCGGCTGTCGGGTGCAGGGCGGTGGAGTGCGCTCGCGGGCCTCAAGCGTGTCAGGGGAGGTGTTTGGCTTTGCGGGCGCGGGGCTTCCGCCCATGTCCGGGCATGTCGGACGGTGGCCGTGGCAAGCAGGCAGGGAAGCGTGGGCGCGGGATTTCCGCACTGTGCGGGGTCGTGGCAGGCTCGGTTCGCGCGCTCCGTGCGCACTCCTCCAGGAAACGCCATTCATGAAGACGCTCCGCACCACGTTGCTCGTCCTTGGCGGTGGGCTGATGGCCTTCGCGCCCATGACGGCTCCGGCCAAGGGGGCCACCCCCACCACGGCCCCGGGCCTCGTCACCTTCGCCGCCCCCGAGTCCATCAAGCGCCTCGAGCGCAGCCGCCACAAGGTGGACTTCTTCCACCTGGCCAACCAGTTCGAGTCCCAGGGCAACAAGGCCTTCTGCGGGCCGACCTCGTCCGTCATCGTCCTCAACGCCGTGCGCATGGGGAATGACGCGGTGGCGAAGCCGCAGGACCCGTCGCTGGTGTCCGCCGAGGACCGGAAGGTGCTGCCCCCGGGCTTCGACCCGCTCTTCCACCGCTACACCCAGAACAACTTCTTCGACGACAAGGTGCAGGAGGTGAAGACCCGCTCGGAGGTCTTCGGCCTGCCGCGCGGCGAGGGTGGGAAGCCCGACGGCGGCATCCAGCTCCGGCAGCTCGCGGGGATGCTCGCGGCGCAGGGGCTGGACGTGAAGCTCCGCGTCCTCGACGACTCGCTCAAGGACGCCACCATCCGCGAGGAGCTGAAGCAGAACCTCAAGACGGAGGGGGACTACGTCATCGTCAACTACTTCCGGCCCGTGCTGAAGCAGCAGGGCGGCGGCCATATCTCTCCGCTGGCCGCGTATGACGCGAAGTCCGACTCGTTCCTCGTCATGGACGTCAATGCCACGGACCAGCGCTGGGTGTGGGTGAAGGCGCCCTCGCTGTTCGCCTCCATGCGCACGACGGACACGCAGGAGAACCGCGGCTACCTCCTGGTTAAAGAGGGCAAGCCCGCCCAGGCGCGCGACACGCCGTAGCACCCGGGGCGCGTGCGTCCGCCGTGCGCTACCACGGGCGCACGGTGGTGCCCCACCAGTACAGCGAGGCCTCCAGGGGTTGCTTCCGGGGGTGCTCCAGCGTGGTGTGGATGCCCATCTCCCTCGCGGCATTGAGGAGGTGGGCGTGCCACGCGTCATGCTCGCCGGACAGCCGCGTGGCGGCGATGGCCAGGGCGCTGGCTCCGAGGGAGTAGCCCCCATGGACGAGCGGACCGCTGGCGGAGTCCTCCTTTCCCTTCACGCCCCGGGGCCACTCCCGGCAGGCGGCGAACGGCAGGAGGTCTCCGGCGGGATGGCCGCAGTAGCCGTCCACCAGGGTGCGGGTGAAGGTCCTCGCCGCCGGGTGGGAGGCCATGGCCAGGAACGCGCCCGTCCAGGCGAGCGTGGTGGCGCGAGGCGTGGGTTCGATGGGGCGGCCCCTGGCGTCCACCTTCGCCGGGAAGCCCGTGGGCAGGGCCGCGAGCTCCAGCAGTCTCGCGACGAGCCGCTCGCCCGCATCCCGGGAGCGGGTGTTTCCTCGCAGGCGTGCATGGAGCAGCAGGCCCGCGGCGGCCGGGGCGCTGTCGCAGGGCCAGATGGATGTGCCGAAGCTGGGCAGCAGGAGCTGGCTCGAGAGTGCGTTTACGAGCTGCGCGGCGAGCGCGTCGAAGAGGGTGGTGGCTTCCGCATCCGCCAGTCCGGCTCGCTCCATGCCGGCGAGCATCAGCAGCACGTAGCCCCGGTAGAGGACGCTGGTGGGCAGGGTGTGCCCCGCGACGCGCGTGGTTCCTCCGCGAAGGAAGGGGCTTCGTGCCCTGCCGAGCACATCCGTGAGCAGCGCCTTCAGCCGCCGCCGCGACTCGGGGACCGGGTGTCCGTCGAGGGTTGCCTGCACGAGGATGAAGGACAGGTGGGCATCGCAGAGGAGCTGGGCCTCGATGAAGCTGCGCCCGGCGTCACCGAGCAGCCTGGGCTCGCAGCCCTTGCCGAGGATTCGCTGCTCCAGTGCCTCCAGGGACTCCAGGGGGAGGGCGCCTGTCGTGGGCTCCGGAGCGGGAAGGGCGGTGGGGCTGCCCCCATCGGGAGGCGGGCCTTCCGCGCGCGCGGAGGCTGACAGGCCGCAGCACAGCACCAGGAGCGGGACGAGGGCCCGCAGGCCACCGACGGAGGAGAGGGCTCTAGCCATGCGCGGAGATGCCACCACGGTTCCGGTTGCCCGGAGCGGTCCGGACGGCCGCCGGTCGCGAGCCTTGAAGGAACGGTCGTTCCGGCCCGGTGGATGGCCGACCGGTGCGCGGATGCGACGCGGAAGGAACGTTCGTTCTGCGGAGGAATGTGGCGTGGCCGGGTTGCCGCCGGGGGGGACGTGGAAGGAACGTTCGTTCCGGCGGGGCGGCGGTCAGGAGCGGGGACTGAAGGACTGCGGTCGCGCCCCAGGATGGAAGGGGGCCTGCTTGGACGCCCCCGGTCATGACGCTCGAGGGAACCCGGGGCCCGGTCAGAACCGCCCGGTCAGGGTGCCTCGCGCTGGGCCTTGAGGTCGTCGAAGCGTCCCTCCCGCTCCAGCCTCCAGAGGTCCTCGTCGGTGACGAAGGGTTGGCCCAGCAGCTCACGGGCCTTCTTCACCTTCGCCATCAGCACCGGGTCGGTGATGGGCGTGCTGTTCTCCTTCGTCGGCTGCGGAGGCGGCCGCATCACCGAGAACGTGCCCCGAGCCGGGTGCCCGTCCAGCGTGTTCCCCTCCAGCGCGTAGGTGACGACGGACACATCCGGCTCGGCCTTCGTGTCCAGCGTCACCGTCACCTCCACGCCCTGTCCCTCGGGAATGACGTCCACGCTCAGGGAGACCTCTTCCGTATCCTCCGGCATCGGCGGGGCCCCGGGCTCCGGCACCCGGGCGCGGAGGGCCGTGACGCGGTCCAGCCGCACCAGCCCCTTCCATGCGTGGTACAGGCGGAACGTCTGCCGCACCACGCCGTCCTCGCCGCGCACCGGGAAGCGAGGAGTGCCCTTCGCCAGCACGGTGACGACGCCCTTCTTGTCGAAGTTCTCGAAGGACGTGTTGAGCAGCTGCAGCGACGAGCGGCCCGTCAGCTTCCGGCCCTTCGCATCGAACACGTCCACGCGGACCAGGTGCTGCAGGTACATGGCCCAGGGCTGCGTCCCTGTCCCGCTCAGCGTGTGGGACACCACCGGGGTGGTTGTCGTCACCGTGTGCCGGTCATCGAACGTCCACACGTACTTCACCGGCGTGAAGGGCGCGCGTGGCGCCGCGTCCCGCTTCGGCACTTCGATGACTCGGGCAAGGAACTCGTAGTCCTCGTCGGCGTTGGGAAGGCGCCGGGAGAAGACCTCCACCAGGCGCTCGGGCTCGCAGGGCTTCACCTTGTAGCGAGGCACCGGCGCCGTCGTGGCCACGTTGTTCTTCCCGAACACCGTCACCACGGGTAGCTCGTACGTCCCATCCGGCTCCAGCCACACCCGCAGCGGCACGCGCATGCCGGTGCCCGTGCCGATGGTTGTATGCAGGTACGTGTCATTGCCATCCGGCGAGTGCGCCCGGACGCTGATGAGGTTGTCCTCACCCGAGCACACCTCCTGCTTCTCCACCGTCACCGCGTCGATGATGGGCGGAGGCACGGGCGCCGCCGTCGCCGTCATGGCGGGCGGAGGCTCGACGGGCGCGGGAGGCGGGGCAGGGGGAGGACCCTGCCAGGCACCGCCGCCAGCCCGCTCGCGGGAGGCGTGGGCGCCGAAGGTGTCGAGGGGCCCAGGGTGAGCAGCCACCCGGCCCCGAGCACCACCACCGCCAATCCCAACATTCTTGCCCAGCGTCGCTTCCAGCAGGGTCGGTCCACCGGCTTCATCCGAGCGTGCCTCGCATTCATTCAGGTAAGGAAGACAGAGCGCTTCACTGCCAGCAGCCGTACACGTTGCCGCCCGAGTTCCACTGGAGCTGGTGCGAGTAGTCGCTCGCCCAAAGCGTGGTGGAGACGGGGTGGATGCCCCAGCCGCCGACACGGTCGGGGCTGATGGACGTGGCGGTCGTCGAGGCATTGTCGCGCACGCCCTTCCACACGCTGCTGCTGCTCGTGTCGCAGCGGCCCGTGGTCATGCAGTTGGCCACCTGGTTGCCGGCGTTGCCGCACACGTTCCAGAAGATGGGGCAGATGACCGTCAGGGCCGCGTTCTCGAACCACCCGAGCGACGACTTGCAGTGGTTGTAGACACCCGAATAGAGCGAGTTGGCAGCGTTGGCGACGCGGTCATGCGCGTACGTGTGCGCGGAGACGAAGCCCCGGCCCGCGTAGTTGTGCGCATAGGCCAGGAAGGTGGAGCACACCATGCCGTTGTTCGCCGCGCTGCCGGGCATCTGGTGGACGGACTCCAGGTCCCGGTACTGGAAGAGCGAGTAGGGCACGCGCGCGCCATTCCACAGCGGCCGGTCGATGTGCTGGCCCGAGTCGAAGCGCGACACGTCGCTGACATACGGGTGGTTGAACCACAGGGTGTCCGCCACCTGGGCCGCGGCCATGGCATCGCCGAGCTGCCAGGCCGACCACACCGGGCCGCTGCCGTCCGGGTTGTACATGTAGTGGTAGATGCCGCCCTGGTTGATCTGCTCCAGGCCCGGGTAGCCGTACTTGAGCTGATTGGCATTGAGCGGCGTCCCGCACACGCCAGGCCAGCTGTTCTGGTCCGGGTCCTCCATGGTGGCGTGGGACACGCCGCCGATGGCGCCGTGGGACAGCATGGAGTGCGTGCGGAACTCGCCGATGGCGTCGATGACGCTGCGGATGGGGCCCTCGCCGCGGTCGAAGACCACCGCGCCGTTCGGGGCATTCCAGCCGGCGGATGTGTAGCCACACTCGGAGGCGTTGGCGGAGAGCGGCACCACCAGCGCGGACACTGCGAGACAGCCTGCGAGGACTCGACGCATCACGACCTCCCGGACCAGGGACGGTCCACGCTACGCCCGTCGCCTCCCCATTCCATACGAGGGGGGCGCGGGGCCGTGAGGCAAGGAACAGGGGCTTTGCCTCTGGGGGCCGCTCCGCGTCCGCTAGTCCACGGTTGGGCCGGTGTCACCTGACGTGGTGGGTTGCCTCCGGAGGAGAGGGCTCCAGATTGGGCGGGAGTGACAGGAGGCTGTGCATGGAGCTTCAGTCAGAGGTGGGCCGCTGGGACGTCACGCCCACGGAAGCCGTGGCGCTGCAGCGCCGGCTGCGGGAGTTGCTGGTGCTCGAGCCTCCGTCCGGGCTGAAGGTGGAGCGCGTGGCGGGCGCGGACATCTCCACGGAGAAGGGGAACGACACGGGCTTTGGCGGCATCGTCGTGCTCGACGCGGCCTCGCTGGCGCCGGTGGCGCAGTCGGGCGCGGCGGTGGAGTTGACGTTCCCCTACGTGCCGGGGCTGTTGTCGTTCCGGGAGCTGCCCATCGTGAAGGCCGCGTGGGAGCGGCTCACCGTACGCCCGGACGTGGTCATCTTCGACGGGCAGGGCACGGCCCATCCACGGCGCATGGGCATCGCGTGCCATGGGGGGCTGCTGTTCGGCGTCCCATCCGTTGGCTGCGCAAAGTCGCTGCTGGTGGGGACGTACGGAAAGCTCGGAGACGCGAGAGGCTCCACCGCGCCCATCACCCACAAGGGCGAGGTGGTGGGCATGGCGGTGCGCACTCGCAAGGGCGTGCAGCCCGTGTACGTGTCTCCGGGCCACCTGATGGACCTGCCCACCGCGGTGGACCTGGTGTTGAAGGTGAGCCCGAAGTACCGCGAGCCGGAGACGACGCGCCATGCACACCGGCTCGTCAACGCGCTCCGCCGCGCGAAGGGTGAGGCCGCCGAGTTGGAGTGAGGCGGCTGAGCTGGAGTGAGTCGGCCGAGACGGAGTGAGTCGGCCGCGCTGGAGTGAGTCGGCCGCGCTGGAGTGAAGCCGCCGAGCTGGGGTGAAGCCCCCAAGCTGAGGTGAGGCGTCCGAGCTGAAGCGAGGCGTCCGAGCTGAAGTGAAGTTGCCGAGTTGGAGTGGAGCCGCCGAGCTGGGGTGTGGCCGCCGAGCTGGGTGAAGCCGC